>NZ_JCAFTA010000021.1:0-64563 GCF_059369815.1 Stenotrophomonas sp. YJH_SMC_27
CAACATCCTGGCCAGAAAGCTGGCCAGGATCGCTTGGGGCGTCTTCAAGAGCGGCCGGGACTTTGACCCGGCCATGCTGAAAGTGGGTCAAGCCTGCTTCCAGCAGGCTTGACCACGAACATAGGATCTCGGCTCTACATCGGCTTCGCCGGTTTTCCACATGCGGCGTGGAAAGCGATGGGAACTTGGTGTGGACAAGTGGGTGCGAGCATTGCAGCGCAGGCGTTTCGAAGCGTGGTGATTTTTTATCCATATTCAGAAACGCGAACGCCCCGCACGAGGCGGGGCGTCCGGGGTTGATCCGATGCCGCTGGATCAGACGTTGAAGCGGAAGTGCAGGATGTCGCCTTCCTGCACGCGGTATTCCTTGCCTTCCAGGCGCAGGCGACCGGCTTCCTTGGCGCCGGCTTCGCCCTTGTACTTGATGAAGTCGTCATACGCGATGGTTTCGGCGCGGATGAAGCCCTTCTCGAAGTCTGTGTGGATGACCGCGGCAGCCTGCGGGGCGGTGGCACCCTTGCGCACCGTCCACGCGCGGACTTCCTTCACGCCTGCGGTGAAGTAGGTCTGCAGGCCCAGCAGGCTGTAGGCCGCGTTGATCACGCGGTTCAGGCCCGGCTCGCTCAGGCCCAGGTCGGCCAGGAAGGTATCGCGGTCTTCGTCGTCGAGCTGGGACAGCTCTTCCTCGATCGCGGCCGACACCGGCACCACCTGCGCGCCTTCTGCGGCGGCATGCGCGCGCACAGCTTCCAGGTGCGGGTTGTTCTCGAAACCGTCTTCCAGCACGTTGGCGATGTACATCACCGGCTTCAGGGTCAGCAGGAACAGGTCGCGTACCAGCGCCTTTTCTTCATCATCCAGGCCGACCGAACGACCAGCCTTGCCGTCGGACAGTGCCGCCTGCAGCTTGGCCAGCACCGGCTTGCGCGCCGCTGCGTCCTTGTCGCCGCCCTTGGCTGCACGCTCGGCACGGTTCAGCGCCTTCTCGACGCTGTCCAGGTCGGCCAGCGCCAGCTCGGTATCGATGGTTTCGATGTCCGAGATCGGGTCGACCTTGCCGGCGACGTGCACGATGTCACCGTGCTCGAAGCAGCGCACCACGTGGGTGATGGCATCGACTTCGCGGATGTGCGCCAGGAACTTGTTGCCCAGGCCTTCACCGCTGGCGGCACCGGCGACCAGGCCGGCGATGTCGACGAACTCGACCGCGGTCGGGATGACCTTCTGCGGGTTGATGATGCCCGCCAGCTCGTTCAGGCGCGGGTCCGGCACCGGCACGATGCCGACGTTCGGCTCGATGGTGCAGAACGGGAAGTTCGCCGCGGCGATGCCCGCCTTGGTCAGCGCATTGAACAGGGTCGACTTGCCGACGTTGGGCAGGCCGACGATGCCGCATTTGATACCCATGGGTGACAGCTCTCTGGGGTGAAAGTGATTGGGGAAACAGCGACATGGGCGCTGCTTTTCCAATCATTCTCCGTACCGACCAACGGTCGGTACCTACCGGCCTGGTTGACTCCGTACCGACCAACGGTCGGTACCTACCGGCCTGGTTGACTCCGTACCGACCAACGGTCGGTACCTACCGGCCTGGTTGACTCCGTACCGACCAACGGTCGGTACCTACCGGTCTGGTTGACTCCGTACCGACCAACGGTCGGTACCTACCGGTCTGGTTGACTCCGTACCGGCCAACGGTCGGTACCTACCGGTTATTTCGGGGTGTGCAGGCGCTTCATCGCTTCGTTGAAATCGCCCTGCACCGCCAGCGGCAGCACGTCGATCGCATCGTCGATGGCGCGCGCGATCAGCACGTCATCGTCCTTCGACGGGCGGCCGAGCACCCAACCCACCACGCGGTCCTTGTGGCCGGGGTGGCCAATGCCCACGCGCAGGCGATGGAACTTGCCATGGCCGAGCAGGCGGATGGTGTCGCGCAGACCGTTCTGACCGCCGTGGCCACCGTCGAACTTCAGCCGTGCCGCGCCGGGCGGCAGGTCCAGTTCGTCGTGGGCCAGCAGGGTTTCCTCCGGCTCGATCTTCCAGAACCGCTGCGCGGCGGTGACCGACTTGCCGCTGAGGTTCATGAAGGTGGCGGGCTTGAGGAGCCACACCGTCTGCCCGGCGATCTCGACCTTGGCGGTCTCACCGAACAGCTTGCTGTCCACATTCCATCGCGCACCGGCTTTCTCCGCCAGGGCCTCAACGAAATGAAACCCGGCATTGTGCCGGGTCCGGGCGTGTTCCGATCCGGGGTTGCCCAGACCGACGATCAGTCGCAGTCCTGCCATGGTTCCTTCCAGTACGGTGCCTGCCCGCAGGCAGGCACCGTAGCGGTATTACTCGGCGGCAGCCGCTTCTTCGTCGGCCGCGTCGGCCTTGCCGGCCTTGGCGGTGACGATGGCGTCGTCGTGGTCCTTGCCCAGCGCCAGGGCCGGGATTTCCACGCCCTTCGGCAGCTTGATGTCGGACAGGTACACCACGTCACCGGCCTTCAGCTCGCCCAGGTCGACTTCGATCGACTCCGGCAGGTCCTTCGGCAGGCAGGTGATGGTCACTTCCTTCAGTTCGTGGGTGACCACGACGTCGGCAGCCTTGCCGGCCGGCGAGGTGTCTTCGTTGACGAAGTGCAGCGGGACCGAAGCGGTCAGGGCTTCGTTCTCGTTCACGCGCTGGAAGTCCAGGTGCATGATCAGCTGCTTGTACGGGTGGCGCTGCATGTCACGCAGCAGGACCTTCTGCACCTGGCCATCCAGGTTCAGGTCCAGGATCGAGGCATAGAACCACTCGTTCTGCTGGGCCAGCCAGATTTCGTTGTGGTCCAGGCTGATGGCGACCGGCTCGGCGTTGCCGCCGTACACGATGGCCGGGATCACACCGGCGTGACGCAGGCGGCGGCTCGCACCCTTACGCTGCAGTTCACGCTTGGTGACCTTGATTTCATGGGTCTTCGACATTTTCGACTACTCAGGTTGTTGCCGCGCCCTGCGGCGTGGCGGTTGAAGATGCTTCCGCGACCAGAAGCACCCGGGGTATGCCCCCGCCGTTGCCGGCAGGGGCGAAAACTCAGTCGACGTACAGCGAGCTGACCGACTCACCGAAGGCGATGCGGCGCATCGTTTCAGCCAGCATTTCCGCCACGCTCAGCTGGCGGATCTTGCTGCACACCCGCGCCGCGTCCTTCAGCGGGATGGTGTCGGTCACCACCAGCTCGTCGAGCTGGGAATTGGTGATGTTGTCCACCGCCGGGCCCGACAGCACCGCGTGGGTGCAGTAGGCGGCGACCTTGAGCGCACCGCGCGCCTTCAGGGCAGCAGCAGCGGCGCACAGGGTGCCGGCGGTGTCGACGATGTCATCGACCATCACGCAGGTCTTGCCTTCGACGTCACCGATGATGTTCATCACGGTGGAGACGTTGGCGCGCGGGCGGCGCTTGTCGATGATCGCCAGGTCGGCGTCATCCAGGCGCTTGGCCACCGCACGGGCACGGACCACGCCGCCCACGTCCGGCGACACAACGATCAGGTTCTCGGTGCCGTAGGCGCGCCAGATGTCGGCCAGCAGCAGCGGGGACGCGTACACGTTGTCCACCGGAATATCGAAGAAGCCCTGGATCTGGTCGGCGTGCAGGTCGACGGTCAGCACGCGATCAGCGCCCGCGGTGCTGAACATCTTGGCCGCCAGCTTGGCGGTGATCGGCACGCGCGAGGAGCGCATGCGGCGATCCTGGCGCGAGTAGCCGAAATACGGCACCACGGCGGTGACACTGGCCACCGATGCGCGCTTGAGCGCGTCGATCAGCACCAGCAGCTCCATCAGGTTTTCCGCGCTCGGCGCGCAGGTCGGCTGGATCACGAACACGTCCTGCTTGCGGACGTTCTCTTCGATCTCCACCTGCACTTCGCCATCGGAGAAGTGCGAGACCAGCGCCTTGCCCGGGCGAACCCCCAGTTCCTTGCAGATGTTCTGCGCCAGACGTTTGTTGGCGTTGCCGGAAAAGACCAGCAGGTTCGGGGACTCTTGCATCATGATTGTCTCGGGCGGGGACGAGTGGCGGGGATCCGGAGTCGGCAAGGACCCCGATGGACCCTTGCTGCTGACAACACCGCGGTTGTTTCCACGTCCCGCGCGGGCGATGCGCTGGAAGGCGCGGACACAGCCGCTATTGGCAGGGGCGGTAGGATTCGAACCTACGAATGCCAGGATCAAAACCTGGTGCCTTGGGCCTCTTGGCGACGCCCCTGCAGTGATAAATCAGTGTTGCTCGAGTGCATCCAGCAGTGGCGAACGCGCTACGCCCGCTGCCACCCTTGCCCGCAACTCCTTCGGCAACTTCGACCGTCCCTGCTCTGCGGCAGACTGCGATGCGAACTCGACGAAACAACCACTTCCCGAACCGGTCAGCCGCGCCGTGCCGATGTCGCTCAACGCGGCGAACGCTGCCTCGACGGCAGGCTCACGGCGGCGCAGCACCGGTTCGAACGCATTCCCGACCAAGTTCCCGGAAGCGAAGTCCTCTATTTTCGCCACTGGGCTGTCGCGCGTCAAATCCGGGTCTGCAAACAGTGCTGGCGTAGGAACATGAACGCCCGGTTCGACCAGCACGTACCAGGCCGGGGCCAGAGTGATCGGCTGCAGGCGCTCGCCCACGCCTTCGGCCCAGGCGTTGCGCCCGCGCACGAATACCGGCACATCTGCGCCCAGGCGCAGGCCCAGCGCCGCCAAAGCCTCTTCATCCAGACCCGCCCGCCACAGCCGGTTCAGCACCACCAGCGCCGTGGCCGCGTCGGACGACCCCCCGCCAAACCCACCCCCGGCGGGAACGTGCTTTTCGACGATGATGTCTGCACCTTGCTCGACCTTTGCCGCTTCCTGGAGCAGGCGCGCGGCACGCACCGCCAGGTCATCAGCCTCGGCCACGCCGGCCAGGCCCTCGCCCTCACGGCGCACCTGGCCGTCTTCACGCAGGCGCAGGCCAATGCGATCGCCCCAGTCCAGCAGGCGGAACACGGTCTGCAGCTCGTGGTAGCCGTCGGCGCGGCGGCCGGTGATGTGCAGGAACAGGTTCAGCTTGGCCGGGGCCGGCCACCAGGACCAGCCCGCGTCATCGTGCCCGGCACTCATGGGGCGCCCTGCCCCCACTGGTCCACCAGCAGGCGCACCTTGGCGTCGCCATTGCTGGCCTCGATCCGGCGCGGCAGCGCCGGGCGTCCGGCCTCGGCCGGGTACCAGTCCAGATACTGCACCTGCCAGCCCATCTGCTGCATGCGACGCGGCCGGCCGTCAGCGTCGCGCTCGACCTTCTCCGGACCGGCAGCATCGCCGGCCACCAGGCCACGGATCCACTGCGGCAGCTGGTTGACCGGTATGTCCCAGCCGGTCGCTTCCAGCAGCAGCTGCTGGGCGTCCTCGCCGTCACGCGGCCCGCCGGCCAGTCCTTCCAGGCGGCCGGCTTCGGAATGGGTATCGCCGGCCAGCTTCCAGCTCTGCCGGGTCACCGGCGCGCTCAGCTCGACCACATAGCGGCGTCCTTCCTGCTTCCAGTCGATGCGTCCGCTGCCGCCGTCCTTGCCCTTGCTGACCGCGACCCGGCCCTGGAAAGCCCAGTCCGGCTGTGCCTGCAGCGCGGCCACGCGCGCCGCCTCGGCCTGCGCCGCTTCGGCTGAAACAACCTCGACCACCGCCGGCGCCGGGGTCTTCTGCGTGCCCACGCTGGTACAGGCGGTCACCGCCAGGGTCACGGCCGCCAACAGCAGCGGCCGGATCAGGGAAACACTCATGGATTGAATTTCTCGCGGGCGCGCAGCAGCGCGCGGTTTTCAGGATCGAGCTTGGCCGCTTCTTCGAAGAAGTGGCGGGCCTCGTCATGCTTGCCCAGCACCCAGAGCACTTCGCCAACGTGGGAAGCGATCTCCGGGTCCTTGGCCAGGGTCCAGGCCCGGCGCAGCTGCACCAGTGCTTCTTCCTTGCGACCCAGGCGATACAGCACCCAGCCATAGCTGTCGACGATGGCGGCGTTGTCCGGTTCGGCCACGCGGGCGCGGTCGATCAGCTCCAGCGCTTCCTGCAGGCGGCCGGTACGGTCGGCCAGGGTGTAGCCCAAGGCATTCAGGGCCGGCACGTTTTCCGGGTCGGTCACCAGGATCTTGCGCAGGTCGGCCTCGGCGCGCGGGATATCGTCGCGGCGCTCCCAGGCGAGTGCACGGGCGTACAGCAGGCCGTTGTCATCGGGGTAGGCGGCCAGGCCGCGGGCCAATGCATCCAGTTCGCCGGCACTGTCATCGCCGCGCTGGCGCAGTTCAGCCTCCAGCAGATAGGCGTCGCGACGCACATCGTCATCGACCACCGCATCGGACTGGATCGCGTGCACTTCATCCAGGGCCTGCGGCAGGCGCCCGGCCAGGGCCTGGGCATTGGCCGCGCGCAAGCGCGCTTCGCTCAGCTCATCGCCGCCGGGCACGCTGTGGTACCACTGCACCGCCTCCGGATAGCGCTTCAGGTACTCGGCGATCTTGCCCAGCAGCAGGCGCTGCGCCGGGTCCGGCTTGGCCGCCTGCCGCGACAGTTCGTTGTAGAGATTGGACAGCGCTGCCTTGTCGCCCTGCTTGGCCAGCAGCGAGGCGCGCATGCCCCAGGTCTGCACGTCCTGCGGGCCGAACGCCAGCACGCGCTCGGCCGCAGCAGGCTGCCCCAGGCTGTCGTAGGCGATGGCCACCGCATTGCGCAGTTCCGGGTCCTGGCGCGTCTTCGGCTCCACATCGTGCAGCAGCGACAGCGCCTTGTCGGTCTCGCCCGCTTGTTGCAACTGGCTGGCGCGCAGCAGTGCCACACGTGGCTCTTCCGGGAAGCGCTTGACCACCTCATCGATCATCCGCCGCGCCAGCTCGGGCTTTTCCATGCGCAGCGCGAGTCGGCCAAACTCCTGCCAGGCCTCGATCTTCGGCGGAATTGCATTGGCATCGACCAGCTCGCCGAGCACCTGCGCCGGCACCGCCGGGTCGCGCCCACCGCCGATCAGCGCGGCCAGGGCGAACTTCCAGCCGCGCTCGTCGGGGTCGGCCAGCAGCGCCTGAAGTTCAGTGCGGGCGGCCTTCACATCGCCCTGGCGCATGGCCAGCGCACCGGCGGCGCTGCGCAGGGTCAACGAGCTTGGCGCGCGCTGCTGCCACAGGGCCAGGCCCTTGGCGGCGCTGGCGTCATCGTTGGCGAGCATGGAAATGCGGGTCGCGCGCTCGGCCAGGCCGGCGTCGCCGTCGGTCTGCTGGGCCGCCTGCAGGTACCAGCGCGCCGCCTCGGCCAGCTTGCCGGCCTGCAGCGCGAACTCACCGGCCATCACCGGTTCCAGCGCCAGTTCCTCAGTGGCCGGGGCCCTTACAGGGGCCTTGGCCGGCACCGCCGCCAGGGCCTGGCTGCAGGCCAGGGACAGCAGCAGAACACTGGGGATGCGAATCAATGCGGGCATCGTCGGCATCGGGGCCTTAAAATGTCGTCCAATGGCCAGCAGCTTATCGCAAGCAACTGAACAATGACCCTGTGGGTGCTCGGACTGAATCACCAGACCGCACCGGTGGAACTGCGCGAGCGCGCGGCCTTCGCCGGTGAGGCGTTGCCGCGCGCGCTCGGTTCGCTGCGCGATACCCCGCAGATTGCCGAGGCGGTGCTGCTGTCCACCTGCAACCGCACCGAACTGTACGCCGTGGCCGAGTCGGCACAGGCGCTGGACCAGTGGCTGCGCAGCCAGGCCGGCGACCTGCAGGGCTATCTGTACCAGCATGCCGATGCCGAGGCTGTGCGCCACCTGTTCCGGGTCGCCACCGGGCTGGACTCGATGGTGCTGGGCGAACCGCAGATCCTCGGCCAGGTGAAGGACGCCTGGTCGACCGCGCGCGACCATGGTCTGCTCGGCCAGCGCCTGGACCGCCTGTTCCAGCAGACCTTCTCGGTGGCCAAGCGTGCGCGGACCGATACCCAGATCGGCACCAACCCGGTGTCGGTGGCCTCGGCGGCCGTGCGCCTGGCACAGAACGCGTTCGCCCGGCTGGACGATTCCACCGTGCTGCTGGTCGGTGCCGGCGAGACCATCGAACTGGCTGCACGGCACCTGAGTGAAGGCAAGGTGCGGCGGCTGCTGATCGCCAACCGCACCCTGGCCCACGCGCAGGAACTGGCCAGCCGCCATGGCGGCGTGGCCCTGCCGCTGACCGAACTGGACCGCCACCTGGGCGAGGCCGACGTGGTGTTCTCGGCCACCGCCGCGCGCGAGCCGGTGATCCATCGCGAGATGGTGGCCAAGGCCCTGCGCGCGCGCCGGCACAAGCCGATGCTGCTGTTCGACCTGGCCGTGCCGCGCGACATCGAAGCCGAGGTCGGCACGCTCAACGACGCCTTCCTCTACACCGTCGATGACCTGGAACGCGCGGTGGAAGACAACCGTCGTGGCCGCCGCGAGGCCGCTGCCGAGGCCGAGGCGATCATCGACCTGCAGGTATCGCGCTTCATCGAGACCCAGCAGGCCAGCGCCCACCAGGCACCACTGCGGCAGCTGCGCGCGTTCGGCGAAGCCACCCGTGCCGAGCTGCTGGAGCGCGCGCGCCAGCAGCTGGCCAACGGCAAGCCCGCCGACGAAGTGCTGGAACTGCTGGCCCACGGCCTGACCAACCGCCTGCTGCACCCGCCGACCGCCGCACTGCGCGCCGCCGCGCTGAGTGGCGATGCCGACCTGACCCGCGCCGCCGAGCGCCTGTTCCCGGCCACGCCGGGTTACCGCCACCCACCCGTGAGACCCGATGACGCCGACCCTGCGCCGTAAGCTGGAAGCGCTGGCCGAGCGCCGCGAAGAACTGGAACGCCTGCTCGCCGAACCCGATGTGGTCGCCGACAACACCCGTTTCCGCGACCTTTCGCGCGAATTCGCCCAACTTGAACCGGTTGCCACTGCACTGGCCGATGAAGCCCGTGCCAAGGCCGACCTGGCCGCCGCCGAAGGCATGCGCGCCGATCCCGATCTGCGCGAGCTGGCCGACGAGGAGATCGCCGCCGCGCAGGCGCGCCTGCAGGCGCTGGAGCAGGAGCTCGCATTGCTGCTGGTGCCACGCGACCCGCGCGACGAAGGCAACCTGTTCCTGGAAGTGCGCGCCGGCACTGGCGGCGACGAAGCCGCGATCTTCGCTGGCGACCTGTTCCGCATGTACGCCCGCTATGCCGAGCGCCAGGGCTGGAAGGTCGAGATCGAATCGGACAGCCCGGGCGAGCACGGCGGCTACAAGGAGGTGGTGGCACGCGTGGTCGGCCGGGGAGCGTTCTCGCGGCTGAAGTTCGAATCGGGCACGCACCGCGTGCAGCGCGTGCCGGCCACCGAATCGCAGGGCCGCATCCACACCTCGGCGGCCACCGTGGCAATCATTCCGGAGGCCGACGAAGTCGATGACATCGTCATCAACCCCGCCGACCTGAAGGTGGATACGTTCCGCTCGTCCGGCGCCGGTGGCCAGCACGTCAACAAGACCGAGTCGGCGATCCGCATCACCCACCTGCCGACCGGCGTAGTGGTGGAATGCCAGACCGAACGCAGCCAGCACGCCAATCGCGACAAGGCGATGAAGCGCCTGAAGGCGCAGCTGCTCGATGCCGAACGCCAGCGCCAGGACGCGGCGCAGGCCGAATCGCGGCGCCTGCAGGTCGGCAGCGGCGACCGCAGCCAGCGCATCCGCACCTACAACTTCCCGCAGGGCCGGATCACCGACCACCGCGTGGAAGGCCTGACCCTGTACGACCTGCCCAACATCCTGGCCGGCGACCTCGACCCGCTGCTGCAGCGACTCAGCCACGAACACCAGGTCGACGCCCTGGCGCAGTTGTCGGCGGACTGATCACGATGACGGCCTGGCAGCAGCGACAGCACCTGCAGCAGGCGATCGCGCGCCAGCCCGGCGACTTCGTGGCCTGGGTGATGCTGGCCGACCTGGAACTGGAAGCCGGCGACATCGCTGCCGGCGAGCAGGCCGCACGACGCGCACTGCAACTGCGCCCCAACCACCCCGAAGCGCTGGCGCGGCTGGGCCGCGTGGCCTGGATGGCCGGCGCACATGGCGATGCAGCGAAGCTGCTGGGCCAGGCTTCGGCACTGGCCCCGCAGCACCCGGGCATCGCGTTGTGGCTGGGCCATGCGCTGGAAGATGCCGATGATGCCGAAGGGGCGGCGACGGCCTATCGCCGCGCGCATGCGCTGATGCCGGGCGAACCCTATATCGCCGCCCAGCGCCTGGCCTGGCAGCGTCGCCTGTGCGACTGGCAGGACGTGGACGCACTGGCCACACAAGTGCGTGGCGCACTGGCCAGCGGCCAAGGTGTGGTCGAACCGTTCGCGTTCCTCAGCGAGGATGCCGCCGCAGCCGAACAGCTGGCCTGCGCGCGCGCGCGCGCCGCGGTGATTGCTTCGGGAGTGCGTCCCCTTCCCGCCACGAAGGTGCGCGGGCGCGGCCCCTTGCGGGTCGGCTTCCTGTCCAATGGCTTTGGCGCCCATCCCACCGGGCTGCTGACCGTGGCCCTGTTCGAGCAGTTGCGTCATGACCCGGCAGTGCAACTGCATCTGTTCGCGTTGAATCGTGATGACGGCAGCCGCATCCGCCAGCGGCTGCAGGCAGCGGCACAGCTGCATGATGTGGCTGGCCTGCGACATGCCGATACCGCCGCACGCATCCGCGCACAGGGCATCGACCTGCTGTTCGACCTGCGCGGATGGGGCGGCGGCGGCACGCCGGAGGTACTGGCGATGCGCCCTGCCCCGCTGCAGTTGAACTGGCTGGCTTACCCCGGCACGTCCGGGGCGCCGTGGATGGATGCCGTGATCGGCGACAGCTTCGTTTTGCCAGTTTCACTGGAGCCGCACTACAGCGAACGGGTGCTGCGCCTGCCGCGTGCCTTCCAGCCCTCGGACAACACCCGCATGCTGGAGCCGGCACCGTCCCGCGCCGAGTGCGGGTTGCCCGGAAACGGCGTCGTGTTCTGCTGCTTCAACAACAGCTACAAGCTCAACCCGCGCAGCATGGGCCGCGCCTTCGCAGTGCTGCAGGCGGTGCCCGGCAGCGTGCTGTGGCTGCTGTCCGGCCCCGGCCATGCCGACGCCCGCCTGCGCAGCGCCGCACAGGCCGCTGGCCTGGACCCAACGCGGCTGGTGTTCATGGCCAAACTGCCGCATCCGCAGTATCTGGCCCGCTATCAGCTGGCCGACCTGTTCCTCGACACGCATCCGTACAACGCCCACACCACCGCGTCCGACGCGCTGTGGGCCGGCTGCCCGGTGCTGACCTGCCCCGGCGACACGTTCGCCGCGCGCGTGGCCGGCAGCCTCAACCACCATCTGGGGCTGGCGCGGATGAATGTCGCCGACGATGCGGCGTTCATCACCACCGCCAGCGCGCTGGGCAATGACCCGGCGGCGCTGGCCGCGTTGCGCGCTGAACTGGCACAGGCGCGCGAGCGCAGCGGGCTGTTCGACATGGGCGGGTTTGCCCGCGATCTGTCAGCGTTGGTGCAGCAACTGGCACGTGAGAACGGCTGGACGGGCGCAGCAGGGTAAGCGCGACCAGGTAGCGTCGACATCGCCTGGGCAGCCCCTGCGCTACGCTCGGGCTTCCTCCCCGCGGGTGTGACGATGGCCAAGCTCAAGCGCAAGGACTACGACGAACTGCTGCTGCCTTTGCAGCTGGAACTGACCGCCATGGCGCGCTGGGTGCAGCACAGCGGGCAACGCCTGCTGGTGCTGTTTGAAGGGCGCGACACGGCGGGCAAGGGCGGCGCGATCCAGGCCATCAGCCAGCACCTCAACCCGCGCCAGTGCCGCGTGGTGGCACTGCCCAAGCCCACCGACCGCGAAGCCACGCAGTGGTACTTCCAGCGCTACGCCTCGCACTTGCCCGCCGCCGGCGAGATCGTGCTGATGGACCGCAGCTGGTACAACCGCGCAGGCGTCGAACGGGTCATGGGCTACTGCAGCGAGACCGAGTACCAGCAGTTCCTGCGCCAGGCGCCGGTGTTCGAACAGCTGCTGGTGGATGACGGCATCCTGCTGTTCAAGTACTGGCTGTGCGTGGACCAGGAGCAGCAGGAGAAGCGCTTCGCCGAGCGCCACCTCGATCCGCTGAAGGGCTGGAAGCTGTCCCCGGTGGACCTGAAATCGCGCAGCAAGTACAGCGCCTATACCGAAGCCCGCGAGGCGATGCTGCGCGCGACGCATCGCGAGGCGGCGCCGTGGACGCTGGTGGATTTCAACGACCAGCGGCTGGGCCGGCTGACGCTGGTACGCAACCTGCTGGACCGGTTGCCCGATACGCGGGTGGATGCACCGTTGCCCGAGCTGCCGAAGCTGAAGGGCAAGCTGCATCGCGAGCACTACGATGTGCTGAAGCCGATCGAGGACTTCCCGGTCGAGGATTAGGGTGGGTCGGCAGGGCCTGCGGCCCTGCACCTGCTACGAACCAAGGCAACAGCAACAGCCGAAGCAGAAGCGGGTTTCCTGTGGGTAGGCAGGGTGGGTCCGCTTGCGGGGGACGCCGTAAAAATACGTCCATGTAGGCTCGGTCGCCGCATCCATGCGGCTCACGCCCCCGCAAGCGGACCCACCCCGCCTTCGACAGATCTCTACGATCTGTCGGAATAGCGCCTGGGGTCAGATCCGTTTTCCGCAGGAAAACGGATCTGACCCCGAATTGATTCGAGATCTGAAAGAGATTCATCCACGCATGGCGTGGATCTACCAGATCGCAGAAATCTGTCAGAGGCGGGGCGGTGTCGGAGTGCGGGGTGTCAGCCGCATGGATGCGGCTGCCAAGCCTACATGGACGTACTTGCGGCGTCCCCGCACTCCGACACCGCCCCGCCACAACACGGAAATCGCACTTTGGCAGTTGCTGTTGCCGTTGCTTGAAAGTTTCGGCGGGTGCAGGGCGCAGCCCTGCCGATACCCAACCTACTTGGCAGCAGCGATCTGCTTTTCGATGTCGGCGGCCGTCACCGGGCCAAGGAACGTGTGCGCCAGCTTGCCCTGCGGATCCAGCAGGTGCGTCAACGGCAAGCCGCGTGGCGTGGCGAAGTCCGCCGGCGGATCGAACGGGTCCACGATCACGATCGGATAGGTCACCGGATGCTTGGTCAGGAACGACTGCATCTCCGGCACCTCGATGTCTTCATAGGCCAGGCCGACCACTTCGATGTTGCTGCGCATCGCATGCAGCGCCGACAGCTCGGGCATCTCCTTGCGGCACGGGGCACACCAGGTCGCCCAGAAGTTCACCACCACCCACTTGCCGCGGTGCGCGGCCAGGTCGTAGTCGCTGCCGTCCACCGCCTTCATCTTCAGCGTCGGGAACTCGGCGGTGGTACGTTCGGCCGGGGTCTCCTCCACCGCTGCGGGGGTGGCCGGGGTCGGTGCCTGTGCCGGTGGCTGGCTGCTGGCGGGGGTGGGCTCCTGGGCCGGCTTGCAGGCCGACAGCGCCAGCAACAGTGCCAGCGGCAGCAGCAACGGGGTCTTGCGGGTCATGGCATGTCTCCGGAATCGGTGTAGATATCGCTGACCTTGCGCTTCAGGCGTTCACGCAAGGGCAGTCGCAGATCGTCCAGCGCCGCCAATGCGGCACGTCCCAGGCTGTCATCACGATACGGCAGGTGCTGCTCGGCCACCGGGATGCGCAGCTGGGTGCATTCGTAAAGATCGGCCAGGCTGACCTGGTCCAGATCGCGCGACAGCAGCCACTCGCCGCGCTCATCGCGGCGCAGCAGGTCGATGTCCTGCAGATTGCAGATCAGGTCCTGCAGCAGTGAATCGGTCAGCATCGGCTCCAGCCGCAGGATCTCGTCATCGGCCAGGCCCTTGCCCTTCGCCCGTGCATGCTGGAAGCGGCCGAGCAGGCGAAGCAGTCCATAGAACTCATACCCCTGCGGCAGGCGCAGTTCCACCGGCTGGTAGCGGAAGGCCGCCATCGACGAAGACAATGATGCGCCCAGCAGCACCGCCACCCAGCACAGGTAGATCCACAGCAGCAGGATCGGCACGAAGGCCACCGTGCCATACAGCTTCTGGTAGGACTGGAAGCTGCCCAGATAGGCCCCGATGCCCCACTTCACCAGCTCCAGGATCACCGCCGCCAGAATCGCGCCGGGTATCGCGTGCCGCCACTTCACGGTGTGGTGCGGCACCACCCGGAACATCAGCGTGATGCAGACGAACTCGATCAGGATCGGCGCCAGCCGCAGGGCCAGTTCGGCCAGCCAACGGCCCTCCTGGGTACCGAACAACGGCAACGCGAACACCCGCGCCGACACCGCCAGCGACGCAGCGGCGAGCATCGCGCCCAGGGTCAGCACGGTCCAGTAGACCAGGAAGCGGGTCAGCTTGGGCCGGGTGGAGCCAACCCGCCAGATCTGGTTGAAGGTCTCTTCCACGCTGTTGAGGGTGATCAGCAGCGATACCACCAGCGCGATGAAGCCGGCGGCGGTGAGCTGGCCGGCGCTGGCCGAGAACTGCCGCAGGTACCCCTCGGCCGCGCGCGCGGCGTTGGGCACGAAGTTGGAGAAGACGTAGTCGCTGAGCTGGTCGCTCCAGCGGTCGAAAACGGGGAAGGCCGAGAGCACGCCGAACACCACGATGGCCAGCGGCACCAGCGCGAACACCGTGGTATAGGCCAGCGCCGCCGCTGCCTGGAACAGGCGGTCGTCGAGGAAGCGATGCCACAGGAAGCGGCCGAAACTGATGGCCCGTGCGCGATCCCGCGCGCGCTCCATCCACAGGTTGAGCGTATCCAAAGGTTCCATCGGCGAAAGGGTACCCGATGCGGAATGCTGGCAGGATAGCCATACTGGTGGCCATACGACGAGGAGAAGCGGGCACGATGGGCGAGATTCTGGTGCTGTACTACAGCCGGGGCGGTTCGGTGGCACGGCTGGCGCGCCAGATCGCGCGGGGCGTCGGCGAAGTCCCTGGCATGAGCGCGCGCCTGCGCACGGTGCCGCCGGTGGCCGCAGTGACCCAGACCGCGCAGCCGCCGGTGCCCGACGATGGCGCCCCCTACGTGAGCATGCAGGACCTGGCCGAATGCCAGGGCCTGCTGCTCGGCAGCCCGACCCGCTTCGGCAACATGGCCGCGCCGGTGAAGCATTTCCTCGACGGGCTCGGCGCCGAATGGGTCAACGGCACCCTGTCGGGCAAGCCGGCCGGGGTGTTCACCTCGACTGCTTCGATGCATGGCGGCCAGGAATCGACCCTGCTGTCGATGCAGGTACCACTGCTGCACCATGGCTGCGTGATCGTCGGCATCCCGTTCACCGAGCCGGCGCTGAGCCACACCACCAGTGGCGGCACGCCGTATGGCGCCAGCCACGTGGCCGGTGCCGCCGACGACCCGCAGCCGACCGACGATGAAGCCGTGCTTGCGCGCGCGCTTGGCCGCCGGGTGGCCGACATCGCGCAGCGGTTGGCCCGATGAGCACCGGGCAGCGCACGGTCCTGCTGCTGGCCCTGATGGGGCTGGCTGCGCTGTTCGCCGGCTGGTTCATCAATGACAAGCACTGGCTGGCCACCCAGCTGGTGTTTACCGCACCACCGCTCGCGCTGGCCATTGCGCTGCGCCTGGGCTGGCGCAGGACGGGTTTCTGGGCCTCGGTGCTGGCCCTGGGCTGGTTCAGCCACGGCGTGATGAGCGCCTGGAGCCACCCGCAGACGCGCTGGCTGGCGCTGATCGAAATCACACTGGCCCTGCTGGTGATCTTCAGCGCCAGCCTGCCAGGGCTGCGCGCCCGCTTCGGCAAGCGACGCTGACGCTGCGCCCGCCGGGCCGTATCATCTGTGCTCCCGGCCCCGCGCCGCTGCACCTGTCCTGGTTTCGCGCATGCACATGATGGAAGAGCTCCTGGTCGTCACCACCGGTGGCACGATCGACAAGATCTACTTCGACGACAAGTCGGACTACCAGATCGGCGATCCGCAGATCGGCATGATCCTGCGCGAGCTGGGCGTGACGTTCCGCTTCAACGTGATTCCGATCCTGCGCAAGGATTCGCTGCACATCAACGATGAGGACCGCGAGCTGATCCGCGCCACCATCGCCGCGCAGCCGACCCGGCACGTGCTGGTGACCCACGGCACCGACTCGATGGTGCAGACCGGCAAGGTGCTGGCGACGATCCCGGACAAGACCATCGTGATGACCGGTGCACTGAGCCCGGCACGCTTCCGCGGCTCGGATGCGGAGTTCAACATCGGCTGTGCGATCGGTGCGGTGCAGTCGCTGCCGAGCGGCGTGTACATCGCCATGAACGGCCGCATTTTCGACCCGCAGCACGTGCGCAAGAACGTGGCCGCGAACCGCTTCGAATCGGTCTGAGGAACAGCGTGCCGACCAAGGTCGGCACCCACCATGGCGCGGCGGCACGTACCACCGCCGGCCCCATGCAAGAACGCCCCGGCCTGGGCCGGGGCGTGCCCATGGAGAGGGACTTGGGCTCAGTACTGGGCGTTGAGGGTCACGCCCGAGAAAGTGCTGTACGCCTTCACCCGCACATACCAGGTACCGGCGGCCGGACTGTTCACCGTGCAGGTCTCGCTGTTGCCGCTCAGGTACGGACGGCAGGTGTACACCGTGTCGGTCGGCGCGCTGCCCTGGCGGATGTAGAGGTCGGCGTCACCGGTGCCGCCGCTGATCGCCACGCGCAGCTGGCTGCTGCCGGCCGGGACATTGACGGTGTAGCTGAGCGATGAACCACTGCTGGCCGACAGTCCGGTGACCGGCACATTGTTCTGCAGGACGTTGCCGCCCGGATTCGGAGTGCCGCCCCCGTTGATGGCCGCGGACACCGCAGCGTTGGCGTCGATGATGCCGGCACCGCAGCCACCCGAGCATGACCCCGGCAGCGGGCGTGCGGTGCTCTTGATGATGCTCTCGACCTGCGCCGGGCTAAGCGGGCTTGGCGCGACCGATTGCATCAGCGCAACCACGCCGGCCACATGCGGCGCCGCCATCGAGGTGCCGTTGTACGACGCGTAGCTGGCGCTGCCCGGCGTGGTGGTGCCGGTGTTGAGCGTTGACAGGATGCTCTGGCCCGGTGCCGAGATGTCGATGCCGGTGCCGTAGTTGGAGAAGCTGGCACGCGCACCGGCCGAGGTTGTGGCCGCCACGGCAATCACGTTCGGGCAGTTGGCCGGCACCGACGAGGACACGTTGGTGTTGCTGTTGCCGGCGGCGACCACCACGGTGGTGCCACGGCCGACAGCGCCATTGATCGCATTCTGGTAGGTGGTGGAGCAACTGCCGCCACCACCCAGCGAGAGGTTGATGACTTCAGCCGGGTTGGCATTGGCCGGCACGCCACTGACGGTGCCGCCGGAAGCCCATACGATCGCGTCGGCGATGTCGGAGGTGTAACCGCCGCACTTGCCGAGCACGCGCACCGGCACAACCTTGGCGTTGAACGCGGTACCGGCCACGCCGGTGCTGTTGTTGGTCACTGCCGCCACGGTGCCGGCGACGTGGGTACCGTGCCAGCTGGAGTTGGAGGCCGGGATGCCCGAGCCGCACTCGTTGGCGCCGTACCAGTCGCCTTCATCGTTCGGGTTGTTGTCGCGACCGCCACCATCGCGCGCCATCGCGGCGTCGCTGATGAAGTCGTAGCCGGGCAGGATGTTGCCGTTGAGATCGGGGTGGTTGGTGATGCCGGTGTCGATCACCGCCACGACCACGCCGGTGCCGGTCGACTTGTCCCAGGCCGGCTGCACGTTGATCGACGCATTGGAGGTACCGAAGCCCCACTGTTCGCTGAAGCGGGTGTCGTTCGGGGTCAGCGTCGCGCGCATGATCTGGTCGACTTCGACGTACTCCACGTTCGGATCGGCGGCCAGCTTGCGCATCAGCAGCTCGGATTCAGCCTGGTCGAGCGGGCGATCGGTCCTGACCAGGGTCGGGCCGACGGCCAGCTTGCGGACCTGCTGCAGGCCCAGTGCGCGGCCCTGGCTGCTGGCCAGGCCGGCGGCGGCATTCTTCAGTGAAGAGGCCAGTGCGGTGGTGTTGGCCACCGGCGCGCTGCCGTCGCGGTACTTCACGATGAAACGCTGGTGGGTCGGCGCGGACTGCAGGCCGCTGAGCTGGACATCGCCGGCCAGCGCAGGCGTGGCCAGCAGCAGCGATGACAGAACGGTCGCACCAAGGACCACCCACACTCGACGCACACGCGGTTGCGTTACCTGGGACATCGTATTTCCCTTTCTTGTGGTGTGAATGCCGGAATCGGCAGAAGCACCGGCCCGAACCCTGGGCTGGCTTGCATTGGCGAGGTTCGAAGTCCGGCGAGCCAGCGGATCCCCCTAACGATCCGCCGTGCAGATGACGCTAATGGCCGAAACCGGACACCACAAGATTTTCAGCGTCTTTTCAGCTAGATGAAATGTTCGTTCTGAGACTTTTCGGGTCAAGGGTTTGTGAAGGTGAAGGAACTTTCTCGCGTCCTGCACAGACCTGACTGGGCCCTCACATGTCCCGGAATGACTTTGCCGACATCGGCGTCCGCCGATCCGGGGTCAGATGCCTTTTCACGCGGAAAGGGATCTGACCCCTTGGCCTGAAATGCAGAAAGCCCGTCGCGGGGACGGGCTTTCCAGAAGCGCAGCCGGGCGCGGGCCCGGCTCTACGATTCGATGTGGGCGATCAGCCCAGCTTGACCAGCCAGTTGTGGCGGTCCGGCAGGCGGCCGTACTGGATGTCGGTCAGTTCCTTGCGCAGCGACATGGTCACTTCGCCGGCCGGGGCGTTGATGTCGCCCACCGAGAAGCCCTCGCCCTTCAGCTGGCCGATAGGGGTGACCACCGCGGCGGTGCCACAGGCAAACACTTCGCTGATCGCACCGGAGGCGACGCCGTCCTTCCACTCGTCGATGCTGACCTTGCGTTCTTCGACCTTCATGCCGCGGTCGCGGGCCAGCTGCAGGATGCTCTCGCGGGTGATGCCCTCGAGGATGCTGCCGGACAGTTCCGGGGTGACCAGCGTGCCGTCCTTGTAGACCAGGAACACGTTCATGCCGCCCAGTTCTTCCAGGTACTTGCCTTCGACCGGGTCGAGGAACAGCACCTGCGAGCAGCCCTGTGCCTGCGCCTTCTGCTGCGGCAGCAGCGAGGCGGCGTAGTTGCCACCGCACTTGGCAGCACCGGTGCCGCCCTTGGCCGCACGCGCGTATTCGGTGGACAGCCAGATCGACACCGGGGCAACGCCCTTGGCGAAGTACGGGCCGGCCGGGCTGGCGATGACGTAGTAGCCGGCCTTGTGCGCACCGCGCACGCCGAGGAAGGCTTCATCGCCGATCATGAACGGGCGGAAGTACAGGCTCGACTCGTCGGCCGACGGCACCCAGTCGCTGTCGACGGCGATCAGCTGCTTCAGCGATTCGACAAAGATCTCCACCGGTAGTTCCGGCAGCGCCAGGCGCTGCGCCGAACGCTGCAGGCGACGGCCGTTGGCATCCGGGCGGAAGGTCCAGATCGAGCCGTCAGCATGGCGGTAGGCCTTGATGCCTTCGAAGATCTCCTGGCCGTAGTGCAGCACGGCCGCGGCCGGGTCCAGCTGCAGCGGACCGTAGGCACGCACGTTGGCGTTGTGCCAGCCGGTGTCCTTGTCCCAGCGTACTTCCACCATGTGGTCGGTGAAGTGCAGGCCGAAGCCCGGCTTCTCCAGGATCTTGGCGCGCTCTTCAGCGCTGCGCGGGTGGTCCGAACGGGTGACGGCGAAGCTGGGAATGGACTGGGACACCGGAGATTTCCTGTTCTGGTTGCGGGTATTGCCGGGCCCGCGTCACTGCGGGCCGTGGGTCAAAGCATGCCGGTCTCGAGCCGGGCCGCCTCGGACATCATGTGCTGGTTCCACGGCGGGTCGAACACCAGGTCGACGTCGGCCTCGGCCACCGTCGGGATCATTTCGAGTTTGCTGCGCACGTCGTCGACCAGGATCTCGCCCATGCCGCAACCCGGTGCGGTCAGGGTCATCTTCACATCGATCTCGCGCTTGCCTTCGTCCAGGTGCTTGATCTCGACCTCGTAGACCAGGCCCAGTTCGACGATGTTCACCGGAATTTCGGGGTCGAAGCAGGTGCGCAGCTGCTGCCATACCAGCTGTTCCACCTGTTCATCGGTGGCGTCGGCCGGCAGTTCCAGCGGTGCCGGCGCTTCCTTGCCGATGGCGTCGCCGTCCTTGCCGGCGATGCGGAACAGGTTGCCCTCGACGAACACCGAATAACTGCCGCCCAGCGCCTGGGTGATGTACCCATAGCTGCCGGCGGGCAGGGTCACGGTGTCGCCCTGCGGGACCATCACGGCCTCGCAATCGCGTTCGAAGTGGACAGGTTCGCTGCTACGGGAATACATGGGGACCGATATGGGGCCGTGGCCGGGGCCACGCAAGACGGCATTCTAGCCCAGCCGCCCTGCCGCCGCCGGTGCACTGCGGCAAACCACAGTATCCTGTGGGTGATCTTCAGGGAGCTTCGATGTCCTCCAATGCCGCGCGTGCCAGGACCGTGACCTGGCTCTGGCCCATCATGCTGTTGCTGGGCCTGCTTGTTGCTCCCCTCGCCTGGATGGTGCTGGCGCTGATGACCGGCCGGCAGGTCGGCTGGATGGCGGTCGTGACCGCCCTGGAACTGGTGTTCATGCTGCGCATGGGTACGCTGGGCCCGGGCCGGCTGCGCATTGCACTGGTCGTGCTGGGCACCCTGCTGGTGACCGCCGTCGCCAACTGGACCATCGCCAGCGCCTGGATGGGCGGCTCGATCGGGCTGGACCTGTGGGACGCGACCCTGCGGATGGGCCCGCACCTGGCCTGGACCCTGATCGCCCTCGCCAATGGCGCGGTGGAATGGCTGTGGCTGGCGCTGGGCGTGGCCGTGGGCGCCTGGCTGGCGCGCTGAGCACGCCGGTTGCCACGTCCGCCGGGGATGGCAGGTAGATCCACGCCATGCGTGGATGGGATGGTTGTGCCGGCCGCTGGCCGGCAGAAGCGTGCGGACCAAGGTCCGCACCCACGGATGCAGCCGGGCCTCAATGCCCGCCGTCGAGCGCCTTCAACTCGCTGACCAGCGAGGCTGCCGCTTCGGCACCATCGCCGTACAGCATGCGGGCGTTGTCGGCGTAGAACAGCGCATTCTCGATGCCCGCAAAACCAGTGCCCTTGCCGCGCTTGATCACCACCACGTTGCGCGCATTGACCACGTCCAGCACCGGCATGCCGTAGATCGGGCTGGCCGGGTCGGTGCGTGCCACCGGATTGACCACGTCGTTGGCACCAATCACCAGCACCACGTCGGTGTTGGCGAACTCCGGGTTGATGTCGTCCATGTCGGCGATCAGGTCGTAGGGCACACCCGCTTCGGCCAGCAGCACGTTCATGTGCCCGGGCATGCGCCCGGCCACCGGATGGATGGCGAACTTCACCTTCACCCCGCGCTGGCCCAGCCGCTGCGCCAGCTCCCAGATCTTGTGCTGGGCCTGCGCCACGGCCATGCCGTAACCAGGCACGATCACCACGCGTTCTGCGTAGGCCATCATCGCCGCGACATCCGACGCTTCAATCGGCTTCTGCGCACCGCTGATCGCCTGCGCTTCCCCGCCGGCGCCACCACCGAAGTTGGAGAACAACACATTGCGGATCGGCCGGTTCATCGCCTTGGCCATCAGCCGGGTCAGCAGGATGCCGGCGGCGCCGACCATCATGCCCGCGATGATCAATGCCTCGTTGCCCAGCACGTAGCCTTCGAACGACACCGCCAGGCCGGTGAACGCGTTGTACAGCGAGATCACCACCGGCATGTCGGCGCCACCGATAGGCAGCGTCATCAGCACGCCCAGCGCCAGCGCCAGTACGAAGAAGGCGACGATCGCCCAGGTGCTGAGCGTGCTGGCGGCGATGATCGCCAGCACCACCACGGCCAGCGCCACCAGCAGGTTCATCACCTGCTGGCCGGGCCAGGTCACGCGCTTGTCCAGGCGCCCATCCAGCTTGGCCCAGGCAATCACCGAACCGGACAGCGACACGGCACCGATCGCCGCGCCGACCACCGCCAGCAGCAGCACCGTGCCCGACGGCTGGCGCCCGGCCAGGTCGGCCAGCGCCTGCGCGCTCCAGTGGCGGGTATCGCGATGGGCGAGGAAGGCGTAGCGCAGCAGTTCCACCGCACCGATCGCCGCCGCCGAGCCACCGCCCATGCCGTTGTACAGCGCCACCATCTGCGGCATGTCGGTGATGGCGACCTTGCCGGCCGACCACCAGGCAAGGCCGGCGCCGAGCAGCAGCGCCACCAGGATCAGCGGCACGTTGTGCAGTTCGGGGAGCAAGAAGGTCGCCACCGTGGCCAGCAGCATGCCCAGCCCGGCCCAGCGGATGCCACTGCGCGCGGTCAGCGGCGAGGCCATGCGCTGAAGGCCCAGAAGGAACAGCGTGGCGGCAGCGAGGTAACTGGCCTTGACCAGCCAATCGAGCAGTTCGACGGTGCTGATGTTCAAGCCTGCGGCTCCTTCGGTTCGTCCTGGCCCCCCTTGGGCGCGCTCGGCTTGAACATTTCCAGCATGCGCGCGGTGACCACGTAGCCACCGGCGGCGTTGCCGGCACCGAGCACCACGGCGAGGAAGCCCAGGGCTTTCTCCAGCGGCGTCTGCGCATGCCCCAGCACCACCATCGCGCCGATCAGCACGATGCCGTGGATGAAGTTGGAGCCCGACATCAGCGGGGTATGCAGGATCACCGGCACCCGCGAAATGATCACGTGGCCGGCGATGGCCGCCAGCATGAAGATGTACAGCGCCACGAACCCGTCACTCACTGGCAACGCTCCTGCTCTGTCTTCGTCGTCCCATCATAACCATGGGCTGAACCCCGCGTGCACCCGGCGTCAACCGAAGCGGCGCTCACGCGTTGTCGATGGTGACCCCAAGCGAGGAACCGTACCCTGTGCTGGTGAGCAGCCCCGTCCCCCCGAGCGCCGAGACCGATGCCCCGCCGGCATCGCTGGAGGCGTTCCTGGCCAGCGTCGGCCCGCGTGCGTTCCGCTTCGCCGAGGCCGGCCTGCGCCAGCGCGAAGACGCCATGGATGCGGTGCAGGACGCGCTGATGCGCATGCTGGACTACGCCGACAAGCCGGCGGCCGAATGGGCACCGCTGTTCTGGAGCATCCTGCGCCGGCGCGTGATCGACGTGCAGCGCCGGCGCCGCTTCCGCCTGCCGTTCTGGCGCGACAACCAGGACGCGGAAGGCGGCGGGATCGACTGGGCCGATCCTGGCCCCGACCCGGCACAGGCGCATGAACAGCGCCAGCAGTACCAGCAGCTGGTGGACGCGTTGCGCCGCCTGCCCGCCCGCCAGCGCGAGGCCTTCACCCTGCGCGTGCTGCAGGACCTGGACGGGGCCACCACTGCCCGCGCCATGGGCTGCAGCGAAGGCGCGGTAAAAACCCATCTGGCACGCGCCCGGCAGGCGCTGCAGGATTATCTGGAGATCCACCCGTGAAACGCTCCCTGCCTTCCGACGACACCCTGCGCAGCCTGCATGCGCAGTCGCTGCAGGCGCTGTCGCCTGCAACGTTGGCCCGGCTGCGCCACGCTCGCCACGGCGCCACGGCCGCCCACCGGGGGCGCTGGCGCTGGTGGCTGGCCAGTGCGTGCTCGCTGGTGGTGGCGCTGGGGATAGGCCTGCAGTTCACCGGCCATGGCACGCTGACGGGCCCTGCGCCGGCACCTGTGCTTGCCGCGGTGGAAGACAACAGCGCGCTCTACGACGAAAATCCCGATCTGTACCTGTGGCTGGGCGATACCGACCTGGCGATGGAGTGAATCATGCCCCGACTGCACACCCTGCCCCTGCTCATGACCCTGTTGCTGCTGCCGGCCGTCCCGGCGGTGGCGCAGAGCGCCGCGCCCGCCCCTGCCGCACGCCCTGCGCCGGCCGCACCGCTGCCGGCCTGGGAACAGTTGAGTGAAGCGCAGCGGGAGTCCCTGCTGGCGCCGCTACGCGACCGCTGGAACAGCGCCGATGCCGGCCAGCGCCAGCGCATGCTCTCGCACGGCCAGCGCTGGCAATCGATGAGCCCGGAAGAGCGTGACAAGGCCCGCCGCGGCCTGCGCCGCTTCGAGCACATGAGCCCGGAACAGCGTGAGCAGGCACGGGCCCTGTTCGGGCAGATGCGGGATCTGCCGCCCGCGCAGCGCGACGCCCTGCGCGAGCGCTGGTCGCAGATGACGCCGGAGCAACGCAAGGACTGGGTGCGAGAGAATCCGCCGCCGGCGAAGCCGCGGTAAGGCCAGATTCAATCCTCTGTAGCGCCGAGCCCACGCCCGGCTGCTTCATCGCGTCTGCGCAAGCCGAGCATGGGCTCGGCTCTACAGCATGCAGGTCAGGTCACGCTTGCCAGCGCGTCTTGGCCAGCAACTCGTCTTCCCAGTCGAAACCGAGCTGCCCTTCGCGCACGAACAGCGCGACGAAGTTGAGCAGGTTGCGCGCATACATCTCGCTGGCCTGGGTCGCGCCGCGGCTGGCCAGGCCCAGTGGGCCATCAATGGTCACGCCCTGGTGTTCGATGCACTGCCCCGGCTGGGTCAGAGCGCAGTTGCCACCGCTCTCGGCAGCCAGATCCACGATCACGCTGCCAGCAGCCATGCCCTCCACCATTGCCGCAGTCACGATCGTCGGCGCCGGTCGCCCCGGCACCGCTGCGGTGCAGATCACCACATCCACGCTGCGCAGGTGGTCGGCCAGCCGGCGCTGCTGCTCGGCGCGCTCCTCATCACTCAGTGCGCGCGCATAACCGCCCTCGCCGGCCGCACTCACGCCAAGATCGAGGAAGCGTGCACCCAGTGACTGGATCTGCTCGCGGGTTTCCGGGCGCACGTCGAAGCCTTCCACCTGTGCACCGAGGCGGCGCGCGGTGGCAATGGCCTGCAGGCCCGCCACGCCGGCACCGATCACCAGCACCTTGGCCGGGCGCACAGTGCCGGCGGCGGTGGTCAGCATCGGGAAGAAACGCGGTGCACGTTCTGCAGCGATCAGCGCCGCCTTGTAGCCGGCCATGCCGGCCTGCGAACTGAGTACATCCATCGCCTGCGCGCGGGTGGTGCGCGGCAGCTGCTGCAGCGGGAACAGCTGCAGGCGACCATCGGTCGCCAGCGCGGCCAGCGCCGGATCGCTGGACGGGGCCAGCAGGCCGACCACGCTGGCGCCGGGCTTGAGCTGTTCCAGCACCGCCGCAGGGGGGGCCTGCACGCACAGCAGGATGTCGATCTCGGCCCAGCGGCCCGCGTCGAAGACGCGTGCACCGGCATCGTCATAGGCGGCGTCGGTGAAACCAGCGGCCAAACCCGCGCCCGCCTCATACCAGACGGCAATGCCCATGGCCCCGAGCTTGCGCGCGGTTTCCGGCGTCAGCGCCACGCGCCGTTCGCCCGGCGCGGTCTCCTTGATCCCCAGCAACGCCACGGCCATGCAGGTCCCCGCTGATCGGTGAGTTTTCCCGATCCTAGCAGGCGGCCACGGCTCAGTGCAGCGTTGCGCTGCCCGGGTCCAGCCGATCGATCACACCCTGCATCGCGCTGTCGAAGGCGCCGTCATCCACGTGGGCACGCAGGCGGCCCAGCCGCACCATCACCGCCAGTTCTTCCGGCGAGGCCACGCAGAAGCGCACGCCACGACGGTTGACGAACAACAGGCGCGAGGAAATCGGGCTGACCCAGGACAGCTTGCCAGCCTGGACCTTGCCGTCCTTGTCGACGAAATCCAGCCAGTTGCCGATTTCCATGCGGCGGAAGCGGTCGGCATCGGCGTTGTCGAAATCGTCGGCGTCGATCTGCCCGCCGAGCTCGACCGCTGGCGATTCAGCCACCGGCGGTACCGGCAACGCGACCTGCGGCAGCTCCGGCAGCGCGCGCTGCAGCTCCGGCCGCGATTCGGCAATGCCCTGCAAGGTGTCATGCAGGGCATCAATGGCGCCGGTGGCGGCATCACCGTGCACGCCAACGCTGCCGAACACCTTGGCCAGCGCCGGCTGCCAGGCCTGCAGCCATGGCTTGCCGACGATCTGGCGGCGCGCCTCGGCCACTTCCTCCAGCAGGCCGTCGGCCAGGCTCAGTGCCTCGGCCACCGACGCGCCCTCCTCGCCCTCGCGCAGCAGGGCCAGGGTCAGGTGGTGCTGCCACGGCTGGCGCAGGAACTCGGCGATGGCCGGCGGCAGGGAGGCATCGCCGATGCGACGGTCCAGTTCGGCACCTGCCCGGCTGCGGGCCATTTCCAGCTTTTCCTGGCCACGCTGCGTTTCGGCGGCGCGCCGCTCGGCGATTTCCACGCGGCGGCGGTGCTGCACGAGGAACTCGCGGAATTCCTCTTCCAGGGTCAGGAAGATCGCCAGGTTCTCGTTGAACTCGGCCACCAGCCGTTCGATGATCTCCTCGACCTTGGCCATCAGCATGCGCTCGGCCTGGCTCTCGCCGGTGTTGCCCTCGCAGGCCTCCGCCAGCGAGTTGAGCAGCTTGCGCGCCGGATGGGTCTTCTGCACGAACATCCGGCGGTCGAGCATCGCCACCTTGACGAAGGGCACCACCAGGCGGCCGATCAGCTCGCGCGAGCGGCCTTCCAGTTCGCGCTCGTCCAGCATCACGTCGAACAGCATGCCCACTAGGTCGATCGCATCCTCGTCCTGCGGGTCCAGCCGGGTCTGGCCCGGATCGACGCCCAGCCGGGTCGCGCTGGACAGTACTTCACTCTTCAACCGCTGCGCCAGGGATTCGCCGTCCTCGCCGATGGCCGCGCGCAGGGTGGCGCTGGGCGTGGCCTGCAGCAGTGACAGCACCGACATCATCTCGCGCTGGCTCAACGGGCGATGCTGGCCGACCGCGACCTGCGCGGCCGAGGTGGCATCCTCGCGAACGTGACGGGTCTGCTGCAGCAGCTCATGCAGGGCCTCCAGCAGCATGCCCTGCTGGCCGGCATACGCCTCGCCGTTGCCGGCATCGTCGCCCCCGAGATGCTGCTGCATGTGGCCACGGCGCTCGGACCAGCGCGCGGCGAAGCGCTGCGCCCAGGCCGGCGCGGCCTGCTCATCATCGCTGAACTCGGATTCCAAGCCCGCCGCGTGGCGCGGCTCGACCAGATCATCCGCCCCCGCCGCCATGCGCGGGTCGGGCGCGGCCGACAATGGACGCCGCGGGGCCCCCACCTGCGACATCACGCCAGCGGCGGCCAGCTGCTCGTCCAGCTTCTCGTAGATGCGGCCCACCGGCGCGCGCAGGTCGCGCTCGCACAGCTTGATCAGCACCAGGTGCACTTCCGGCGCCAGCTCGCAGCCGGCAAAGGCCTCGTGGATGGCCACGCCCAGGTGCTCGGGGCTGACCGGGTTGTGGTCGGCATCCAGCTCGGCGCCGCCGATCAGGCGGCCCAGGCGCCGGTCCAGCCGCGCCAGCACCGGCTTGAAGTCGCGCAGCAGCACGGTGGCGAAATTGCGCACCGCCAGCCGCGATTCCAGTACATGTTCGGCCAGCAGGCTCAGGCCATCTTCGGCAGGACCGGACAGGGTCGCCTCGGCCGACAGCGGCTCGCCGCTGGCGAGCGCGTCCCAAGCCCGCTGCAGATGGCCGGCGAAGGCACCGGCGATGTCCTCGCGGCGGCGGCGCAGTTCACGCATCGCATCCAGGAACAGCAGCTGCGACGAACCGGCATTGCCGGCGCGGTCGAACAGTGCGTCGTCGAAACGCGCCAGTGCGGCCCCGAAAACCTGGCACAGCGCGGGCAGGACCATGTCCCGGGCACGCTGCAACTGGACCGGGTCACGACCCGGCGATCCCATCGGTGTGGGCGCGCTCATCATTCGGGAAGGCTCCCCACCTTCTCTGGTACGACAGTCAGCATGGACATCGCGGCGGCCGGCACACCCCATGTACCGGTACGTCGATGGTAGGCCGGCCAGCCCGTCACGGACAGTGAAACAGTCCTCACTTCAAACCTCATGACCGGCGGCCCGGCAAGATGGATATCGTAAGCCGTGCAAGGCCCACGAGGCGAGAGCACGCGGCCGTCCCTTTCCCGCCAGTGGCATGATGTTCATCACAGTTTGGTATTCAGGGGCTGGACGCGACCCAGACGGCGTCTTCGACCACCCCGACTATAATCAAATGCCCGTGATGACCGGTTCAGACTCCATGCCCGACCCCACTGCCCTGCTTGCCCTGGATGCCCGCCGCTCGGTGCCCTCGCGGCAATTGGGCGAGCCCGGCCCGGACCCGGCAACCCTGCAGCGCATGCTGGCCTCGGCCGTACGCGTGCCCGACCACGGCAAGCGGGTACCGTTCCGCTTCCTGAAGATCGCCGGCGATGCACGTCACACTCTGGGCAACTTCTTGGCCGAGCGCAGCCGCCAGCGCGACCCGCATGCCGGCGAGGCGGTATTCGAGAAGGACCGCCAGCGTTTCAGTCATGCCCCGCTGGTGATCGTGGTGGTGGCCAGCCCGCGCCCGGACCCGAAGGTCCCCGAACAGGAGCAGCTGATGACCGCCGGCTGCGTCTGCTTCGCCCTGCTGCAGGCCGCACAGGCGCTGGGCTTCGGCGCGCAGTGGCTGACCGCCTGGATGGCCTTCGACCCCGCCGTGCACGCCTACCTGGGCCTGGCCGAGGGCGAGAGCGTCGCCGGTTTCATCCATATCGGTACGCCGAAGGCCGCCGTACCCGAGCGCGAGCGTCCGGACCCGGCCGCGCTGCTGCGCGACTGGACGCCGCCGGCATGAGCCTGCCGGCACCGCCGCCTTCGCTGTACCTGGTCGATGCCAGCATCTACGTGTTCCGCGCCTGGCACTCGCTGCCGGACCAGTTTCAGGACGCGCAGGGCTGGCCGACCAATGCCGTGCACGGTTTCGCCCGCTTCCTGCTGGACCTGCTCGAGCGCGAGCGCCCGCAGCACATCGCCATCGCCTTCGATGAAGCGCTGGACAGCGGCTTCCGCCACCGCCTGTACCCGGCCTACAAGGCCAACCGTGATCCGGCACCGGAAGCACTCAAGCGGCAGTTCGTGCACTGCAAGGCGTTATGCGCGGCGCTGGGCCTGGCGGTGCTGGCGCACCACGAATACGAGGCCGACGACCTGATCGGCAGCGCCCTGCACATTCACCGCAGCAGCCATCGCGGCGTGATCATCTCCGCCGACAAGGACCTGTCGCAGCTGCTGGCCGACCATGACGAGCAGTGGGACTATGCGCGCAACCAGCGCTGGAACGTGGCCGGGGTGAAGGCGCGGCACGGCGTGCACGCGCACCAGATTGCCGACTACCTGGCGCTGTGCGGCGATGCGGTGGACAACATTCCCGGTATCAGTGGCGTGGGCAGCAAGTCCGCCGCCGTGCTGCTGGCCCATTTCGGCAGCATGGATGCACTGTACGAACGCCTGGACGAAGTGCCGTTCCTGCGCCTGCGCGGCGCGGCCCAGATGGCGGTGCGCCTGCGCGAGCAGCGCGAGCATGCCCGGCTCTGGCGCCAGCTGACCACCATCGCGCTGGACGCGCCGCTGGAAGGCAGCCAACCCGGCCTGCTGCGCCAGGCGGCCGACCCGGAACTGCTCGGTGGCCTGTGCCAGACCCTTCGATTCGGCCCGATGACCCGCCGCCGGCTGTTCGATGCCGCTGGCGTGGCCGACCCTCTTCCCACCCACAGCGAGCCCGCATGAGCCAGCGCAATACCGAAGCCCCGCGTGTCGTCTATGAAGGCAAGTACCAGCGCATGGTCGTGCGCGGTACCTGGGAATACAGCGAACGCACCCACGCCGGCGGCCTGGCGGCGATCATCATCGCCGTCACCCCGGAGGACAAGGTGCTGTTCGTCGAACAGTTCCGTGTACCGCTGCAGGCCCCCACCATCGAGATGCCGGCCGGCCTGGTCGGCGACATCCACGCCGGCGAATCGATTGAAGTCTCGGCCGTGCGCGAGCTCGAGGAAGAAACCGGCTGGACCGCCGATCACGCCGAAGTGCTGCTGATCGGCCCGACCTCTTCCGGCGCCAGCAGCGAGAAGATCGCCTTCGTGCGCGCCACCGGCCTGCGCCGGATCGGCGAAGGGGGTGGCGACGACAGCGAGGACATCATCGTCCACGAGATTCCGCGCAGTGAGGCAGCGGCCTGGCTGGTGCAGAAGATGGGCGAAGGCTACGAGCTGGACGCCAAGCTCTGGGCCGGGCTGTGGATGATCGAGCATCACCTGGACGGACGCCCGCGTGGCTGACGCCGACCTGCATGCGCTGCCGGCGCTGCTCGGCGCCGACGACCCGGCGATCTACACCCTCCACCGGCCGCAGGGCGCGTCGCCGTACCTGCTGCTGGCCGACCACGCCGGCCAGCAGGTGCCGCGTGCGCTCGCAGGCCTGGGCTTGCCGCAGGCCGAACTGGACCGCCATATCGGCTGGGACATCGGCATTGCCGGCACCACTCGTGCACTGGCCGAACGGCTGGATGCCTGGGCGATCGAACAGACCTATTCGCGGCTGCTGATCGACTGCAACCGCCCACTGGCCTCGCCCACGCTGATTCCGGAGGTGAGCGACCACACCGTGGTGCCCGGCAATGCCGCGCTGTCGGCGGCGCAGCGGCAGCAGCGCATCGATGCGATCCACGCACCGTACCACGCCCGCATCGATGCGGAACTGGACGCGCGGCGCGTTGCCGGCCTCCCCACCCTGCTGGTGATGATGCACAGCTTCACCCCTGTGATGAGCGGCGCGCAGCGACCGTGGCACGCCGGCGTGCTGTACCACCAGGACACGCGCTTTGCGCATGCCCTGCTGCAGGCACTGCGCGATGAAGGCGACCTGGTGGTGGGTGACAACGAACCGTATTCGGTCAGCAGTACCAGCGACTACGCGGTACCGGTGCATGGCGAAGGGCGCGGCCTGGTGCACGTGGAGCTGGAGATCCGCCAGGACCTGATTGCCGATGCCGCCGGGCAGCAGGCGTGGGCAGAGCGGCTGGCGCGGATCTTCAGCGCGTTGCAGCCGCAGTTGCTGGCGCTGGGTTGAATGCGCGTGGATCCATTCCGGATCGGTAGTGCCGGCCGCTGGCCGGAAACCTCAGGGTAGTTGGATCAATGTGTTTGCCGGCCAGCGGCCGGCACTGCCCAGGCGCGGCACATCCACCCACGGCAGCGCCTTCAATCATGCCTCGTTGGCCGGGCAGACGGTGGCGGCCGATTCGGCCGGCGCCGGGCGCAGGCCCAGCGCGATCACCACGCCGAACAGTGAAAACAAGGCGGCACCGTATTCGGCGCGCACCAGCCCGGCCAGTGCACTCGGCGAACCGGCTGCACCCGCATGGGCATTGGCCACCATCACCAGCACCGCCAGGCCCAGCGCACCACCGATCTGCTGCGCGGTCGCCGCCATGCCAGATGCAACACCCTGCTGTGCGGACGGCACGCCCTGCCCGGCCACGATCCACATCGAGGTCCAGGTCATGCCCTGGCCGATGCTCAGCACTACCACGCCGGGCAGCAGCGGCCAGAAGTTCGAGGCGTGCGGGAGTGTTGCTGCGGCCCAGGCGATGCCAACGGCACCGGCCAGCTGGCCGAGCACCAGCACCTTGCGTGCACTCCAGCGCTTCAGCGCCCACTCCGCCAGCTGGATGCCGACCGTGCACACCGCCGTCGCCGGCAGGAAAGCCAGGCCGGCCTGCAGCGGGCTCCAGCCGTAGCCGTCCTGGAAGTACAGCGCCATGAAGTAGTACTGCACTCCATAGCTGCTCATGAAGGCGAAGGTCAGGCCCAGTGCCGCGCGCAGTCCGGGCAGCCGCAGCAACGCGAACTGCATCAGCGGATCGCGGCTGCGCTGTTCGATCTGCACGAACGCCACCAGCAGCAGCACCGACAGCAGCAGGCAGCCCAGCGTGGCCGGCGCAGTCCAGCCCCACTCCGGCCCTTGCACGAGGGTAGTGACCAGCAGACTGCCGCCGGCAGTGACGGTGAGGCAACCGGCCAGATCGAAGGAACGGCCCTGCAGACGCGGGCCATCGGCCGGCAACCACGCGCCCGCAGCGACCGCGCAGGTGGTGGCCAGTGGCACGATCACTGCCAGCACTGCCGGCCAGCCGAACGCCTGGGTCAGCACGCCACCGAGCAGCGTGCCCAGCGCCAGGCCCACCGCGCTGGCCATGCTCCAGATCGCAAGTGCGCGGTTGCGCACCGGACCTTCCGCATACAACGTGTTGATCAGCGCCAGCGTGGCCGGGAACAGCAGTGCCGCGCCGATGCCCTGCGCCGCACGCGCGATGATCAGCAGGGTGGCGTTCGGCGCCAGCGCGCCGAGCAGCGACGCCAGTGCGAACAGCAGCATGCCCAGCCGGTAGAAGCGGCGACGGCCGATCAGGTCGGCGGCACGGCCCCCCAGCAGCAGGCTGCCGCCAAAGGCCACGGTGTAGGCACTGACCACCCATTGCAGCTGCTGTGCGTTGATCTGCAGCGCGCGCCCCATGTCGTGCAGGGCGACGAAGATGATGGTGGCATCCAGGGCGATGATCAGCTGGGCGGTGGCCAGCAGGGCCAGCGCCCAGCGCGGGTACTTGAGGGGAGGCATCGACGGTCCGGTGCTGTGGGGGAGCGCAGTCTCATTGATGCAGAGCTATCAATAAACCCCTTTCCAGCCATATCTGTCATGATTTTCAGCATGAATGGAACCTCGATGGACCTCAATGCCGTGCGCATGCTGGTGCAGGTGGCCGAAGCACGCAGTTTCACCGTCGCCGCCGGGCAGCTGGGCCTGAGCCAGTCAGGCCTGTCGCGCGCGATCAGTCGGCTGGAGGCCACGCTGGGGGTGAAGCTGCTGCAGCGAAACACCCGCAACGTGGCACTGACCCCGGATGGTCGCCAGTTCGTCGATCAGGTCGCGCCCCTGCTGTGCGGTCTCGAAGACGCCGAACGCCAGTTGGCCGACCGTCCGTGCACGCCCTCGGGCACCCTGAAGATCAGTGCGCCCTCGATGTTCGGGCGCAAGGTGCTGGTACCGCTGCTGGGGCCGATGCTGCAGCAGCACCCGCAACTGCAGGTGGAAGCCGTGCTCAACGACCGCCTGGTCGATCTGGTCGAGGAAGGTTTCGATGCCGCGCTGCGCACCGGCGTCATCGCCGACCAGCGCATCGTCGCGCGGCCACTGCGGCCGCTGCGCTGGGTGACGGTGGCCAGCCCCGGCTACTTGGCCCGCTGTGGCGCACCGGACGATGTGGCGGCGTTGCAGGGCCACGCGTGCCTGGCGGTGCGCAACCTGCGCAGTGGCCGGCTGGTGGACTGGCAGTTCCTGCAGGACGGCCAGCTTCACGACTTCACGCCACCGACGCGGATGGTGTTCGACAGCGGCGATCCGCTGGTGGAAGCGGCGATCGCCGGCATCGGCATCGTGCAGGTGATGGATTTCGCGGTGGCCGACGCGCTGGCCGACGGCCGGTTGCAACGCGTGCTGCAGCCGTTCGAGGGCCGCAGCCGTGCGCTGTCGCTGATCTACCCGCCGTCGCGCCAGCACTCGCCGAAGCTGCAGGTGCTGGCCGACGCGTTGCTGGCCGGGGACTGGTAAATCCACGCCATGCGTGGATGAGGCCGGTAGCGCCGGGCGATGCCCGGCGCTGATGGTGAAGCATTGCCGGCCAGCGGCCGGCACTACCGATCAGGCGAAGCTATCGGTGGCGCGCACCAGCGCATCCACGTTCTCGGCCTCGAACGCCGAATGGCCCGAGGCCGGGGTGATTTCCAGCTTCGCCTTCGGCCACACCTTGGTCAGGTCCCAGGCGTTGGCCAGCGGGCAGACCACGTCGTAGCGGCCGTGCACGATCACGCCCGGGATGTCGGCGATGCGGTGCGCGTCGCGCAGCAGCTGGTCTTCCACCTCGAAGAAACCACCGTTGACGAAGTAGTGGTTCTCGATGCGGGCAAACGCCAGCGCGAAATGCGGGTCTTCGTGGCTGTTGATGAAGTCATCATCGACATGCAGGAAGCTGGTCGCGCCTTCCCACACCGCCCAGGCCTTGGCCGCTTCCAGGCGGGTGGTTTCGTCGTCGCTGGTCAGGCGGCGGTGGAAGGCCGAGATCAGGTCATGGCGCTCCACCGGCGGAATCGGCTTGAGGTAATGCTCCCACGCATCCGGGAACAGGCGGTTGGCGCCTTCCTGGTAGAACCACTCCAGTTCCCAGCGACGCAGCATGAAGATGCCGCGCAGGACCAGTTCGGTCACGCGCTGCGGATGGGTTTCGGCATAGGCCAGCGCCAGGGTCGAACCCCAGCTGCCACCGAACACCTGCCAGCGATCGACCTTCAGGTGTTCGCGCAGCTTCTCGATATCAGCAACAAGGTCCCAGGTGGTGTTGTCCACCAGGTCGGCGTGCGGGGTGGAACGGCCGGCACCGCGCTGGTCGAATAGGATGATCCGGTACTTGGACGGGTCGTGGAACTGGCGCATCTTGTCGCTGCAGCCGCCGCCCGGGCCACCGTGCAGCATCACCACCGGCTTGCCGTCCGGGTTGCCGCACTGTTCGAAGTACAGCGTGTGGCGGTCGTCGACCTTCAGGGTGCCGACGTCGTAGGGGGTGATGGCGGGGTACAGCGTACGCATGCTTGCAGCTCCAGGGTGATGCCCTGCCGGGGCAGGAGAACCTCCATTCTAGGCCGGACGCCGGCCCAGGGTGATGCGGTCGCGCTGCTCCAGGTCCTGCACGGTCTGCACCTCGACAAATCCCGCCGCGTCGAACAGCGCACGGATCGCCGCGCCCTGGTCCCAACCGTGCTCGATCAACAGCCAGCCCTCGGGCCGCAGGTGGGCCTGGCCACCGTCGACGATACGGCGGATGTCATCCAGGCCATCCGGACCCGAGGCCAGTGCGGTGGCCGGCTCGAAGCGCAGGTCACCCTGCTCCAGATGCGGATCGTCGCTGGCGATGTACGGCGGGTTGCTGGCAATCAGATCAAAACGCGCGCCCTGCAGCGGCGCATACCAGTCGTGCCCGCCTTCGGCGAAGCGGACGTTGCGCAGATCATGGCGGGCGGCATTGCGCGCGGCCACGGCCAGCGCGCCCGGGCTGGCGTCGGTGGCCAGCACCTGCGCCTGCGGCCGTTCGCTGGCCAGTGCCAGTGCAATCGCACCACTGCCGGTGCCCAGGTCAGCCAGCTGCAGCGACTGGTCTGGCGGCAGGCGCTCCAGCGCCAGCTCGACCAGCAGCTCGGTTTCCGGACGCGGGATCAGCGTGGCCGGGTCGACCTCCAGGTCCAGCGTCCAGAATCCGCGACGGCCGGTCAGGTAGGCCACCGGCTCACCGGCCACGCGGCGGGCCAGCAACGCCTCGAAGGCGGCCTGGTCATTGGCGGCCAGCGGATCGGTGGCGTGCGCGAACAGCCAGCTGCGCGGGCGGTCCAGTACATGCAGCAGCAGCAGTTCCGCCTCGTGGCGGGCGTCGATGCTGCCCAAGCGAGCACTGGCGTCGGCTACGACCTGACGCAGGGTGGGTTGGGCTTGAAAGGACATGCTGCAATTGTAGAGCCGAGCCTGTGCTCGGCTGCTTCTGGAGCAGCCGAGCACAGGCTCGGCTCTACAAAACCAGAATCGGTTCAGGTTCCGCAGGGCGGGATAAGGACGGACTATCGGCCCCAAGCAGCGGTCTGCCGAGATCCCTTGTCACACAGGCAATTGCAGGATGGCGATGGCCAGGTTCAGTGCCTGCTAAGGGTTCTTCGATAGACTCCATCTATCGAATGGATGCAATCAATGGATTGTTCTTATCGCGAGCGAATGGGTAACCTAGCTCCTGTCGATTCACCCACTCCCCTTCACCAAGAGGAAAAATGATGTCCCTCATCAATACCCAGATCCAGCCGTTCGAAGCCAACGCCTACCACAACGGCGAGTTCATCAAGGTTTCCGACGCCAGCCTGAAGGGCCAGTGGTCCGTCCTGATCTTCATGCCGGCCGCCTTCACCTTCAACTGCCCGACCGAGATCGAAGACGCAGCTGACCATTACGCCGAGTTCAAGAAGGCCGGTGCCGAGGTTTACATCGTCACCACCGATACCCACTTCTCGCACAAGGTGTGGCATGAGACCTCGCCGGCCGTCGGCAAGGCCCAGTTCCCGCTGGTCGGCGACCCGACCCACCAGCTGACCAACGCCTTCGGCGTGCACATTCCGGAAGAAGGCCTGGCCCTGCGCGGCACCTTCATCATCAATCCGGAAGGCGTGATCAAGACCCTGGAGATCCACTCCAACGAGATCGCCCGTGACGTTTCCGAAACCCTGCGCAAGCTGAAGGCTGCCCAGTTCACCGCCGCCAACCCGAACCAGGTGTGCCCGGCCAAGTGGAAGGAAGGCGAGAAGACCCTGACCCCGTCGCTGGACCTGGTCGGCAAGATCTAAGCCCTACCGGCCTGCCGTGTCCCCACGCCACGGCGCGCCCTTCATCCCCGTGCCGGTCCCCCCGCCGGCGTGGGGGTGAACCCAAGACAGCCAACGCTCGCCCGCCTTGGCCAGCCAGCCCCTTCCACGGTCGCTGTCTTGGGTTCACCCCTACCCCCAGCTGGTCCGCTGCCTTCTATAGCGGTGCCACGCCCCCTGTTTGCCTGAAGCCAGGAGATGACCCGATGTTGGACGCCAACCTGCAGTCGCAGCTGAAGACCTATCTGGAACGCGTGACCCGCCCGATCCAGATCACCGCGCACGCCGACGATGGCGCCAAGTCGCAGGAAATGCTGGACCTGCTGCAGACCCTGGAGAGCCTGTCGGACAAGATCTCGCTGCAGGTGCTGCGCGATGGGCAGGGCCGCGTGCCGTCCTTCGACCTGGGCACCCCGGGCCAGGACATCCACCTGACCTTCGCCGGCCTGCCGATGGGCCACGAGTTCACCTCGCTGGTGCTGGCGCTGCTCCAGGTGGGCGGTCATCCGTCCAAGGCCACCGCCGAGCTGATCGAGCAGGTGCAGAACCTGGAAGGCGACTACCGGTTCGAAACCTACTTCTCGCTGTCCTGCCAGAATTGCCCGGACGTGGTCCAGGCGCTGAACCTGGCCGCAGTGCTCAACCCGCGCATCCAGCACGTGGCCATCGATGGCGCCCTGTTCCAGGACGAAGTCGAGAAGCGTGAGATCATGTCGGTGCCGACCGTGTATCTCAACGGTGAAGTGTTCGACCAGGGCCGCATGACCCTGGAGCAGATCGTGGCCAAGCTGGACACCAATGCCGGCAAGCGCGATGCCGAGAAGATTGCCGCCAAGGACGCGTTCGACGTGCTGGTGGTGGGCGGTGGCCCGGCCGGTGCGGCAGCGGCGATCTACGCCGCGCGCAAGGGCATCCGCACCGGCATCGCCGCCGAGCGCTTTGGTGGACAGGTGCTGGACACCATGGCCATCGAGAACTTCATTTCGGTGAAGGAGACCGAGGGCCCGAAGCTGGCCACGGCGCTGGAACAGCACGTGCGCGAGTACGACGTGGACATCATGAACCTGCAGCGTGCCAGCGCGCTGGTGCCGGCCGGCGAAGACGGCCTGGTGCAGGTGCAGCTGGAGAACGGTGCGGTGCTCAAGTCCCGTTCGGTGATCCTGTCCACCGGCGCACGCTGGCGGCAGATGAACGTGCCGGGCGAAGACCAGTACCGCAACAAGGGCGTGGCTTACTGCCCGCACTGCGATGGCCCACTGTTCAAGGGCAAGCGCGTGGCGGTGATCGGCGGCGGCAATTCCGGCGTGGAAGCGGCCATCGATCTGGCCGGCATCGTGTCGCATGTAACCCTTCTGGAGTTCGATTCCAGCCTGCGTGCCGACGAAGTGCTGCAGAAGAAGCTGCGCAGCCTGGCCAACGTGACGGTGCTGACCAGCGCACAGACCACCGAAGTGCTGGGCGACGGCAGCAAAGTCACCGGCCTGGTGTACAAGGACCGCATCGGCGGCGATGCCCACCGCGTCGAGCTGGAAGGCATCTTCGTGCAGATCGGCCTGCTGCCCAACACCGAGTGGCTGAAGGATGTGGTGGCGCTTTCGCCGCGTGGCGAGATCGTCATCGATGACCGCGGCCAGACCAACCTGCCGGGTGTGTTCGCTGCTGGCGATTGCACGACGGTGCCCTACAAGCAGATCATCATCGCCATGGGCGCCGGTTCCACCGCCGCACTGAGCGCGTTCGACCACCTGATCCGCTCGTCGGTGAGCAACAGCAGCGGTGCCGTTGCTGAAGCGGCCTGATCCACCGTTCCCAGATCACCGGGAACATTGTCTGCCTGTCGGGTAACCACGCCGTCAGCCGGTCCGTTACCCCTGGGGTGTAAGGATGAACCTACGTGATCTGAAGTACCTGGTAGCCCTGGCCGACCACAAGCATTTCGGCCGGGCTGCCGCCGCCTGCTTCGTCAGCCAGCCCACGCTGTCGACGCAGATCCGCAAGCTGGAAGAAGAGCTGGGCCTGCCGCTGGTGGAACGCGCACCGCGCAAGGTGATGCTGACCCCGGCCGGTCAGGAAGCGGCGGCACGGGCGCGGGTGATCGTGTCCGAAGTGGAACAGCTGAAGGAAGCGGCGCGACGCAGCCGCGATCCGGAAGCCGGCACGGTGCGCCTGGGCATCTTCCCGACCCTCGGCCCGTACCTGCTGCCGCATGTGATCCCGCGCATCCGCGAGCGCTTCCCGGAGCTGGAACTGCTGCTGGTCGAGGAAAAGAGCGACGTGCTGCTGGACCGCCTGCGCGAAGGCAAGCTGGATGCTGCGTTGCTGGCGCTGCCGGTGGTGGACGACCAGCTGCATGCCGAGTTCCTGTTCGAGGAGCCGTTCCTGCTGGCCGTCTCCGGGCGCCACCCGTTGGCCCGTCGCGAACATCTGGACGTGCAGGAACTGGCGACGCAGAAGCTGCTGCTGCTGGAAGACGGGCATTGCCTGCGCGACCAGGCGCTGGAAGTGTGCCGCCTGTTCGGCGCCAATGAGAAGTCCGAATTCCGCGCCACCAGCCTGGAAACCCTGCGGCAGATGGTCGCCGCCGACGTCGGCATCACCCTGCTGCCAAGTCTGTCGGTGCAGCCGCCGGTGCCGCGCTCGAACAACATCCGCCTGCTCGATTTCACCGGCGAGGGCCGTCCCAGCCGCCGCATCGCCATGATCTGGCGTCGCAGCTCGGCCATGAACGACTTCCTGATGGAGCTGGCCGACCAGTTCAAGCGCCTGCCGCAGGCGCTGTTCACCTTGGATGCGCTGAACGCCACGTCCGATGCGGCATCCCTGCCCGGCCCGGCGCTGAACGGCTGAACCCCTGCAGCATCGGCCCGGAATCGGCAGGAGTCGATTCCGGCCGCATTTGTCCCCACAATACAGACAGGCGGCGCCAGCAGGTGCCGCCTTTTGCATGGCTTTCAACCAAGGAGCTTCACCATGAGTACCGCCAGCGGCCTGCCGCCGTCGATCACCGTTTCTACTTTCGACATGGACCGCCTGGACGCCATGCTCGAATCCCCCGCGCTGAGCCAGACGCCTGCCGCGCTCGCGCTTGCTGAAGAACTCAACCGGGCCACCGTGATGGCACCGGACCAGATTCCCGAAGGCATCGTCATGATGCATTCGCGCGTGGAATGCGAAGATGAAGTGTCGGGCGAAAAGCACGTCCTGACCCTGGTCTTCCCCCGCGAAGCCAACGTCGATGAAGGCAAGGTCTCCGTGCTGGCCCCGGTCGGCAGTGCCCTGCTCGGCCTTTCGGTCGGCCAGAGCATCGACTGGAACGCGCCCGGTGGCCGGAAGCTGCGCCTGCGCGTGACCGCGGTCCATAACGACCGCCCCTGATTACCGCTGCGCACCGCGCGCGATTCGATTCCCTTGCACCAGGAGCCGCAATGAGTACCCCGTCCAAACTGTCCCAGCTGCGTGAACTGTCCGTGGTCGTCGCCGATACCGGTGACTACGAGGCGATCAAGCGCCTGCAGCCGGTGGACTGCACCACCAACCCGACCCTGGTGAAGAAGGCGCTGGACCTGCCGGTCTACGCCGAGCTGATCGAACGCGAACTGGCCTGGGGCCGCCAGCAGGGTGGCGACCGCGAAGCCGTGGTGCACGCGGTGGCCGACCGCCTGACCATCGGCGTCGGCGCGCTGCTGAGCACGCTGGTGCCGGGCCGGGTATCCACCGAGGTGGATGCCGACCTGGCTCACGACACCGCGGCCACCGTGGCCAAGGCCCGCCAGTTCATCCAGATGTACGCCGACGCCGGCGTGCCGCGCGAGAAGATCCTGATCAAGATCGCCGCGACCTGGGAAGGCGTGGAAGCCGCGCGCATCCTGCAGGCCGAAGGCATCGACTGCAACCTGACGCTGATCTTCAACCCGACCCAGGCGCTGGCCTGCAGCGAAGCCGGCGCGTTCCTGATCTCGCCGTTCGTCGGCCGCATCCTCGACTGGTACGTGGCCAACGGCCAGACCCCGGCCACCATCGACGAAGACCCGGGCGTGAAGTTCGTGCGCGGCGTGTACGCCGAATTCAAGCGTCGCGGTTCGCCGACGGTGGTGATGGGCGCCTCGTTCCGTTCGACCGCGCAGATCGAAGCACTGGCCGGCTGCGACCGCCTGACGATCTCGCCGGACCTGCTGGAGAAGCTGGACGCCGACCACGGCGAGCTGCCGCGCAAGCTGGTAGCCGGTGCAGCCGATGGCACGGCGGTGACGCCGATCGACGCGGCGAAGTTCGCGGCGGATCTGGCGGCCGATCCGATGGCCACCGAGAAGCTGGCGACCGGCATCGAGGCGTTTGCCAAGGATCTGGAAGCACTGCGCGAGCGGATCCGCGCCGCACTGTGAGGATTCCGGCCAACGGCTGAGCCCCTCGTGGCGGGGGGCTTGGTCGCGAAGAGCGGGTCATGTGGTTGGCAGGGTGGGTAGGCCGTGCAGGGGACGCTGCAAGTACGTCCCTGTAAGCTCTGTCGCCGCATCCATGCGGCTCACGCCCCTGCACGGCCTACCCACCCTGCCTTCGACAGTTTCCTGCGGCCGCCCGCCACGGAAGAAAGAAAGAAGAGCAACAGCGGGTCGCGCGCTTCGCTTGCTCGGAGCCGAGCATGGCTCGGCTCTACAAGGGCAATGCAGAACCAAACAAAAAGGACGCGGCGAACGCCGCGTCCTTTTTGTTTTCCATCAGTTCGTCAGTAACCAATGCTCTCGCCCACCGTCACCGGGAAACTGTCGAAGGTGGGACGGGCGCAGATGGCGGGACCGTCCACGGCATGGATGCCGTGGCCGAGCCCCCAAGGACGGGTTTACGGCGTGTCCCGCCATCTGCACCCGTCCCGCCAAACTCACAGCAAACCAGAGCCGCTTTGGCTTTGGCTTTGGCTTCTGCCCGCCGCAGGCGGACCACCGCGCGTCAGCGCGGCGCCTCCACATCCAATCCGATCGGGCAGCTCACGCCGGTGCCGCCGATGCCGCAATAGCCGTTCGGATTCTTCGCCAGGTACTGCTGGTGGTAGTCCTCGGCGTAGTAGTACGCCGGTGCCGGGTACACGATCTCGGTGGTGATCGGGCCGTAGCCGGCCGCATCCAGCTGCGCCTGGTAGGCCTCGCGACTGGCCAGCGCGGCCTTGTACTGGCCCTCGTCGGTGGCATGGATCGCCGAACGGTACTGGGTGCCGGTGTCGTTTCCCTGGCGCATGCCCTGCGTCGGGTCATGGCTTTCCCAGAACAGCTGCAGCAGCCGTTCCAGGCTCACCACCGCCGGGTCGAACACCACCTGCACCACTTCGGTGTGGCCGGTCAGGCCCGAGCAGACCTCTTCATAGGTCGGGTTCGGGGTGATGCCGCCGGCATAGCCCACCGAGGTGCTGTACACGCCCGGTTCGGTCCAGAACTTGCGCTCGGCGCCCCAGAAACAGCCCAGCGCGAAGCGGATCTGCTGCAGGCCGGCGAAGCGGTCCTTCAGCGGATGGCTGTTCACGAAGTGCTGGTTGCTGTGCAGCGGCAACGGCTGCTCGCGTCCCGGCAGCGCCTCTTCCGGGCGCGGCAGGCGCTGCTTGAAGGCCCCGATGCCGAGGATGCCCTGGCCAATTCCCAACATGATGCGCTCCTACGCCGGAAGGCCGGCTATGTCGTCTGCATCTGAAATGGGGGCGTCCGGCGCGTGGCCCAAGTCCAGCGCGGCCACGATGTCCTCGGCCTGCGGGCGTGCCGCATCGGGGATGCCGACCCGCAACACGCCAAACAGCGGCAGCTCGCCCATCCCGCCCAGCAACTGCTCTCCGAACACAAACGCGGGGATACCGGCGTCTTCCAGGGCGTGCTTGACCAGATGGGCGTCGAACAGATTGTCGGCCTTGTACACGATGTGCATGCGGCGGCTCCGTGGGACAGGGTTCCAGCATACGCCCGCCCCGTCCCGGTAGCGCCGGGCAATGCCCGGCGGGTTGCCGCCGCGCTCGCCGGGCGTGGCCCGGCGCTACCGATCCGGACCGGGCAACCCCGCCCGGTACGCGCTAGACTGTTGGTCTTTCTGCCCTTTTTCGCCCCAGACTCATGTCCGAGCACACCCCCGCCAGCCCCGAGACCCCCGCCGACAGCCACGAAAAGCGCGATTTCATCCGCCAGATCGTGCGCGAGGACCTGGCCAGCGGAAAGCACCAGGCGATCAAGACCCGCTTCCCGCCGGAACCGAACGGCTACCTGCACATCGGCCATGCCAAGTCGATCTGCCTGAACTTCGGCATCGCCGGCGAATTCAGCGGCGTCTGCAACCTGCGCTTCGACGACACCAACCCGGCCAAGGAAGATCCGGAGTACGTGGCCGCGATCCAGGACGACGTGCGCTGGCTGGGCTTCGAGTGGAACGAGCTGCGCCATGCTTCGGACTACTTCCAGGCCTATTACCTGGCCGCCGAGAAGCTGATCGAACAGGGCAAGGCCTATGTCTGCGACCTGTCGGCCGAGGAAGTGCGCGCCTACCGCGGCACTCTCACCGAGCCGGGCCGCCCGTCGCCGTGGCGCGACCGCAGCGTCGAGGAGAACCTCGACCTGTTCCGCCGCATGCGCGCCGGTGAATTCCCGGATGGCGCACGCACCCTGCGCGCGAAGATCGACATGGCCAGCGGCAACATCAACCTGCGCGATCCGGCGCTGTACCGCATCAAGCACGTCGAGCACCAGAACACCGGCAGCGCGTGGCCGATCTACCCGATGTACGACTTCGCCCACGCGCTGGGTGATTCGATCGAGGGCATCACCCACTCGCTGTGCACGCTGGAGTTCGAAGACCACCGCCCGCTGTACGACTGGTGCGTGGACAACGTCGATTTCGCCCATGACGATGCGCTGACCCAGCCGCTGGTCGATGCCGGCCTGCCGCGCGAAGCGGCCAAGCCGCGCCAGATCGAATTCTCGCGCCTGAACATCAACTACACGGTGATGAGCAAGCGCAAGCTGATGGCGCTGGTCACCGAACAGCTGGTGGACGGCTGGGACGACCCGCGCATGCCGACCTTGCAGGGCCTGCGCCGCCGTGGTTATACCCCGTCTGCGATGCGCCTGTTTGCCGAGCGCGTAGGCATCAGCAAGCAGAATTCGCTGATCGACTTCAGCGTGCTGGAAGGCGCGTTGCGCGAAGACCTGGACAGCGCCGCCCCACGCCGCATGGCGGTGGTCGATCCGGTCAAGCTGGTGCTGACCAACCTGCCGGAAGGCCACGAAGAGCTGCTGACCTTCAGCAACCACCCGAAGGACGAGAGCTTCGGCAGCCGCGAAGTGCCGTTCGCCCGCGAAGTGTGGATCGATCGCGAGGACTTCGCCGAAGTGCCGCCGAAGGGCTGGAAGCGCCTGGTGCCGGGTGGCGAAGTGCGCCTGCGCGGCGCCGGCATCATCCGCTGCGACGAAGTGATCAAGGATGCCGATGGCACCATCACCGAGCTGCGCGGCTGGCTGGATCCGGAATCGCGCCCGGGCATGGAAGGCGCCAACCGCAAGGTCAAGGGCACCATCCACTGGGTCAGCGCCGTGCATGGCGTGCCGGCCGAGATCCGCCTGTACGACCGCCTGTTCTCGGTGCCGAACCCGGACGACGAATCGGAAGGCAAGACCTACCGCGACTACCTCAATCCGGAATCGCGCCGCACCGTCACCGGCTATGTCGAGCCGGCCGCGGCCAGCGCCGCGCCGGAGCAGTCGTTCCAGTTCGAACGTACCGGCTACTTCGTTGCCGACCGCCGCGATCACAGCGAGGCCAAGCCGGTGTTCAACCGCAGCGTGACCCTGCGCGACACCTGGTCGGCCTGAGGACCTGCGCGGGCGCCTGGATGGCGCCCGCACGACCGCGACGATGATCACCGCCCTTTCCGTCCTGCTCTGGTTCATCTCGCAGCATCCGCTGCTGACGTTCTTTGCAGCGATGGTGCTGGCCGGGCTGGTCTCGTGGTGGCGGCGTTTTCCGGGCTACGCCATCGTGGTGTTCCCGCTGGCGATGCTCAACATGTTCCTCGGCCATTTCCTCAACGCCACCTTCCTCAACATGGTGGGCGAGCGCGGTGAAGCGGTGATCGTCAAGGCCGAGCGGACCAGCTCCGCGCTCAACGAACAGTACATCTGGCGCTACGAGGGGGTGCTGCGTACCGCCGAGGGCCGCGATGTGGACGTGGTGTTCCACACCAACACCGCCTCGCTGTGGCCGCTGGAAAACGCCATCCGCATCCCGGCGCGCGACCAGCCGTTCGTGGTCAAGTACACGCCGGGTTTCCCGCGCAACTTCGTCATCCTCACCAACGAATCCCCGCACGGGCTGGCCCAGGCCCGGGCCAGCGCGCGCGAGCGGGTGGAGGTGGCGGCACGCAAGCTGCACTTCAGCCCGGGCAATGCCGAGTTCCGCGCCGACTATCGCCGCGAGCTGGAAAGCTGGCTGCGCGACCACGGCAACGATCCGCAGCAGCAACCCGACGCGCAGCGATATCGCGCCGAGCTCGACGCGCTCGACCATTAGATTTTCCAGGCCCTGCCTGGATGTTCCACCCCATCCACCGACAGGCCTGACATGACCACGACCTCCGCTGCCCTCCTCCCGCTGCTGCAGCAGGTCCTTCAGGACGCCGGCACCGCCAGCCGCGTCGACGGCAACGCGCTGCTGCTGGACAGCGGCCTGCGCCTGACCCCGCATGCAATGGCCGCACACGCGCGCGACAACGGTGGTTGGCAGACCTCCACCGTCATTGAAAGCCAGCATCCGCAGTTGTTCGCCGATGGCCTGTTCGAGTACCAGCACGCAAATGGTGCCGATGAGCAGGCATCGCTGTTGTCCGGCTTCCAGGCCTGGGCCCGGGTGGACCTGGTGACCCTGCAGACCGCGATCGGCGCCCAAGACGCGCAGGGCCTGCCGATGATGGGCCTGACCTATCCGGCCGGTGCTGACGGCCAGGAACTCGAACGCACCGTGGTGCTCGGTCCACTGGCGCATTACCGCGAGCATGAGATGGACACCGGCCCCCGCAGCGAAGACGATCATGGCTCCTGCCCCTGCTGCCTGTTCACGCGCAGCATTGATGCATTCGATGCGCTGCTGAAGACGCGTTCTTTCCTGGCCATCCGCCTGTTCGCCTCGCGCGATGCCGATGGCCTGTGCGAGGCCGATTGCCGGGTCAACGGCCACGACTTCGCCGCCGCCCTACCCCTGCTGCGCGCCTACGCGGCCAGCTGGCCGCAGGCAGGGCTGGAATTCCGCAAGCAGTACGTGGTGGTCCGCACCGGCTCGCCAGGCTGACCCACGCCCACACCCGATACAGGCCGGTGCGGCTACACTGCGCGCCGGTTCCCCAAGCAACCGCACTTTTTTCCATCCCACACGAGGCACCCCCGCGATGCTGTACGCGCAAGTCCACCTGACCCTTCCCGCCTGGATCCACGACCAGATCGACCTGGATCGTCGATATCCGGGCGACGAGGCCAAGGTCGCGCTGGCGATCGAGCTGTCGCGGCTGAACGTCGAGCACGCCAGCGGCGGCCCGTTCGGTGCGGTGGTGTTCGGCCCGGACGACAAGGTCATCGCCGCTGGCGTGAACCGGGTGATGCCGCACGCGACTTCGCTGGCGCACGCCGAGAACATGGCCTACATGCTGGCCCAGCAGCGCCTGCAGACCCCGCGCCTGAACGCGGTGCTGTCGCCGGTCACCCTGGCCACCAGTTCGCAGCCATGCTGCCAGTGCTATGGCGCTACCGTGTGGGCCGGCATCGACCGCCTGCTGATCGGTGCCAGTGCGGCCGACGTCGAGGAACTGACCCCGTTCGATGAAGGCCCGCTGCCGGCCGACTGGGTCGGCGAGCTCAACAAGCGTGGCATCGAAGTGGTGCAGGGCCTGGACCGCGACGCCGCGCGCAGCGTGCTGCGAACCTATGGGGAAAGCGATGGCGCCCGTTACTGAGACCGGCATCGGCCTGCTGTGCCTGTGCCGGCAGGGCTTTGAACCCGAGCTGGCCGGCGAGCTGCAGTTCCGCGCCGGTGAAGCCGGTTTCGCTGGCTATGCGCGCACCCAGCGCAATGACGGCTATGTGCTTTTCATGTGCGACGACGCTGCAGCACTGGCGCCACGCCTGCGCTGGCGAGAACTGATCTTCGCGCGGCAGAAGCTGGTCGTGCTGGCCGAGCTGCCGCAGCTGGACCCGAGCGATCGCATCACCCCGATGCTGGAGGTGCTGGCCGATGCGCCGCGCTTCGGCGACCTGTGGGTGGAGCACCCCGATTCGGACGCTGGCAAGCCACTGTCCGGGCTGGCCCGTGCCTTCGGCAATGCACTGCGCCCGGCGCTGCGCAAGGCCGGCAAGCTCACTGATAAGCCAAACACCCGCCTGCCGCGCCTGCATGTGGTGTTCGTCGACGGTACCCATGCCTTCGTCTGCGTGGCCGACCCGGCCGACAGCGCGCCGTGGGCACTGGGCATCCCGCGCCTGAAGCTGCTGCCCGAGGCGCCTTCGCGTTCGGCACTGAAGCTGGACGAAGCACTGCTGACCCTGCTGGCGCCGGAAGAACGCGAAGCACTGGCCAAGCCCGGCATGCGTGCGGCCGACCTGGGCGCCGCCCCCGGCGGCTGGACCTGGGTACTGACCCGCCAGCACATGCACGTGCTGAGCATCGACAACGGCCCGCTGCGCCAGCACGTGCTGGACACCGGTCTGGTCGAGCACCTGCGCGCCGATGGTTTCCACTGGCACCCCGAACAGCCGCTGGACTGGATGGTCTGCGACATGGTCGAGCAGCCGCGCCGCGTGGCCGAACGCATGGCCACCTGGTTCCGCGAAGGCTGGTGCAGGCACGCCATCTTCAATCTGAAGCTGCCGATGAAGAAGCGCTGGGACGAAACCCGCCTGTGCCTGGACCTGTTCCAGGACCAGGCCGGCAAGCCGCTGGTGGTACGCGCCAAGCAGCTCTATCACGACCGTGAGGAGATCACGGTATTGGCCTCGCCGCTGCGCTGAGGAACATGCCCGCCGGGCATGGGCCCGGCGCTACCGAGGAAGGGAACCATGCGATACCACTCGCTCGCCATGTTGATCACCCTGCTGGCCGCCGCACCAGCGGTGGCCCAGCAATTGCCGCACACTCCTGCGCAGAGCCAGCCGCTGGGCCCCACCGGCGGCGCGATCCGCCAGCAACCGCTGGATGCGGGCCGGGTCAGCGGCAGCGTCGAGATTCCGCAGCAGGCCGGCGAGGCACAGGTGACCGTGCGTTCGCTGGAACCGAGCAGCGTGGTCGGCCAGTACCGCATCCACTTCGCCGCGCTGGATGTGAACGGCGACGGTTTCATCAGCCGCGAGGAAGCGCAGGCCAACCCGGCGCTGGCCGACGAATTCAATTCGCTGGACCGCAGGTACCGCGGCAAGCTGGACCGCACCGACCTGGCCGGCTGGCTGGTGGATTGAAAAAGGGGACGGAGGGGATTAAGTCGTATGTGCACAAACGACTTAATCCCCTCCGTCCCCTTTTTGCTTCAGACGCCGGCGGCGCGCTTCCAGAACGCCTGCACCAGCGGCGGCCATCGGCCGACGCAGCCCAGCGCACGGCCCCGGGCCAGGGTCAGGTGCATTTCGTCGTTGGAGAACAGGCGGTTGATCGCATCGAAGCTGTAGGCGGCGATGTGGTTGTCGCTGCGCCGTTCGCGTGCCCAGCGCTGCAGGCGCTGCGGCGACAGCCGCGGCTGGCCGCGGCGCTCGGCCGACGGCGCCAGCCACTGCTGCAGGGCAGCGACATCGCGCAACCCCAGGTTCACGCCCTGCCCGGCCAGCGGGTGCACCACATGCGCGGCATCGCCCAGCGCCAGCACGCGGCCGGCCACATAGTGACGGGCCAGCTGGCGGCGCAGCGGGAACGCCGCACGCGGCGAGGCCAGACGCAGTTCGCCCAGGCGCGCCGCGAAGGCGCGGGTCAGTTCGCGGTTGAAGCTGTCCTCGTCCAACGCCAGCACGCGAGCCGCTTCATCCTCGGGCAGGGTCCAGACGATCGAGCTGCGGCGCTCGGCCACCGGCAGCAGCGCCAGCGGCCCGCCCGGCAGGAAACGCTGCCAGGCCGTGGCCTGGTTGGGAAGATCGCTGTCCACGTAGGCCACCACGCCACGCTGGTGGTAGTCATGCTTTTCAACCTCGATCCCGGCCATCTGGCGCAGGGTCGACTCGGCACCGTCGGCGGCCACCGCCAACGCCGCTTCCAGGCGGCGACCGTCATCCAGGCGCAGGCGCACGCCATCCTCGTCCTGCTCCAGCGCGTCCACCCGTGCCGGGCAGTGCAGCTGCACGCCCGCCGCCGGCAGCGCCGCCCACAGGCGGTCCTGCAGCAGGCCGTTCTCGACGATGTAGCCCAGTTCGCGACGGCCGAAGCGATCGGCATCGAACAGCAGATCTTCGCCACCGGCCGCATCCCACACCTGCATGCGCCGGTAGGGCCAGGCACGGGCCTGGGCGATCGCCGGCCACACGCCGAGGCGGTTCAACAGCTGCACGTTGTCGGCGGCAAAGGCGAACACGCGCAGGTCAGGCTGTGCGGCCTGCCACGGCGCCGGTTCACGGCCTTCCACCAACGCCACCGACAGGCCGGCATCGGCCAGCGCCAGCGCGCACGCGGCACCGACCACGCCACCACCGACGATGGCCACATCAAGACGCGTGCGGCGGCTCATGCGGTTTCTCCACGGCACAGCCGCGGTACTTCGCCACGGAATCCCATCGCACCACCGACCAGCATCGACTGCACCGAGGCGCGTTGTGCGGCCACCAGACCGAGGCTGCGCAGCGGCCGCATCAGTGGCGCCGGGCTGCTGGTCAGCCGTGCCAGGCCGCCGGAGAACGCCACCGTCTGCCGGCGGTCTTCCTCGCGGCGTGCAACATAGGCCTGCAGCAATGCATCACTGCCGGCATCCTCATGCGCATTCTCCAGCAGTTCGGCCAGGGTCAGCGCATCGCGCAGGCCCAGGTTGAAGCCCTGCGCACCCAGCGGATGGATGGTCTGCGCGGCATTGCCCAGCAGCACCGTGCGTTCACCGGCCAATGCGCGCGCCAGCACCTGGATGAGCGGATAAGCGCTGCGTGGACCGGATTCGAGCAGGCGGCCGGCACGCCAGCCGATCGCGTCCTGCAGGCGCTGCAGCCAGGCCGCATCGTCCAGCGCCATCACCGCATCGGCCTGATCGCGGGCCACGCCATGCACGGTGCCGAAGTGGCGGTCACCGCGCGGCAGCAGGGCGGTCGGGCCGGTATCGGTGAAGCGCTCCCAGGCCGTGCCATCCGGCGCACGCTGGCTGCGCACGCGGGCGACGAACAGGGTCTGCTGGAAATCATGGCGGTCGACCTCGATGCCCAGCGCGCCACGCACGCCGCTGGTGGTGCCATCGGCCCCCACCACCAGACGTGCCAGCAGCACGCGTTCACCCGCCTCGTCAGCCACCCGCACCTGGCGGTAGCCGTCCACCACCTCGCCCAGTCCCAGGAACCGCATCGGCCGATAACGGCGCAGGCGCGGCAGCTCCTGAAGCCGCGCTTCCAGCGCCTGGCCGAAATCGCGCGCGACCACCACCTGGCCGAACCACGGCCGGTCGTAATCGGCCGCTTCGAGCTGCACACGGCCGAAATCGCCGGCACGACTGACATGGATGCGCCGGATCGGGCCCGGTGCCATCGCCAGCTTCTGCATCACCCCCAGCGCGGTCAGCGCATTGACGGTGGCAGCGGCGAAACTGAGATTGCGCTGGTCGAACACCGCAGGCAGCTCGCCGGCCGGGCTGGCCTCGAGCAGGCCCACGTCGCGGCCCAGCCGGTCCAGGGCGATGGCCAGGCTGGCACCCACCAGGCCACCACCGACAATCAGCACGTCATGTCGTTCACTCATGTGTTCATGATACGCGCTCGCCCCGACTGTACGCCGAACAAGCGGCGCCTGCGCCAACCGGCGCGGCGGGCTAGAATGAAACCTGAATCCGCTCCGGGCCCGCTGCCATGTCCGCCACCGCCAACCGCGCCTTCGTCCTGTCCGTCCTCGTGCTGTTGCTGGCGGCGACCCGGGTCAACCACTTCGCGGCCATTCCGGATGCCTCCTGGGCGGTGTTCTTCATCGGTGGCTTCTATCTGGCCACGTGGACACGCTGGGCGTTTCCGCTGCTGATGGTGTTCGCCGTGCTGGTGGACTGGATCGTGATCCGCAGCAGCGGCCTGGATTTCTGGCAGCACTACTGCGTGTCACCGGGTTACTGGCTGCTGCTGCCGGCGTACTTCTCGCTGTGGGCCGGCGGCATGCTGCTGGGCCGCAACTACCAGGGCGCGCGCTGGCCGGTGCTGGCCAAGGGTGCGCTGCTGCTGGTCGCGTCGGTGGCGATCTGCCACCTGCTGGCGCAGGGTGGCTTCTACTGGACCAGCCGTAACGTGGCCGAGCCGACGCTGGCCGGCTGGGCACAGAACTACGCGCAGTGGTTCGGGCCCTACCTGCGCACTACGGCGATCTATGTGGCGCTGGCCGCTGCCCTGCAGCTGGCCGTGGAGCAGGTGTTGAAGCTCCAGCAGGCCCGCCGCGACATCCGCCACTGAGCCGCGCGCCATGGGTCATCGCCTCTCGCGCATTTACACCCGCACCGGCGACGACGGCAGTACCGGCCTTGGCGACGGCCAACGCGTGGCCAAGGATGACGCCCGCGTGGCGTCCTTCGGTACCGTCGACGAGGCCAACGCCGCGCTCGGCCTGCTGCTGGCCGCGCCCCTGCCCGAGGATGTACGCGCGCTGGTGGTGCATCTGCAGCACCAGCTGTTCGATCTGGGCGCCGAGCTGTGCATTCCCGGCCACGCCGCGATCCATGCCGCCGACGTCTCGGCCCTGGAGCAGCAGCTGGACCATTACAACGCCAACCTCCCGATGCTGAAGGAATTCATCCTGCCGGCCGGCGGCGAAGCTGCCGCGCGCTGCCATCTGGCCCGCACCATCGTCCGCCGCGCCGAGCGCGAGACGGTCACCCTGGCCCGCCACGAGGCCGTCCGCAGCGAGGCGCTGCAATACCTCAACCGGCTGTCGGACCTGCTGTTCGTGCTGGCCCGGGTGCTGGCCCGCGCCGACGGCCATGGCGAAGCGCTGTGGCAGCCACAGCAGCGCCAGCGCTGAGTCGGCACGATGCTGGTCTATTCCCACCCGTCCTGCCTGCTGCATGACCCCGGTCCCGGCCATCCCGAATGCCCGCAACGGCTGCAGCAGGTGCTGGACGCACTGCACACCGCCTTCCCCGGCCAGCTGGACTGGCGCGAGGCGCCGCCGGCGAAGTTCGGCGAACTGACCCGGGTCCACGACAGCGCCCTGCTCGACTTCGTGCTGCAGCCGCAGACCGCACCGCTGCGCCAGCTGGACATGGACACCTGGACCTCGCCGGGCTCGGCCAGCGCCGCCGTGCACGCCGCCGGTGCCGGTGTGGCCGCAGTCGATGCGGTGATGCTGGGCGAGGACCCGCTGGCCTTCTGCGCGGTACGCCCACCGGGCCACCACGCCACCAGCAGCACCGCCATGGGCTTCTGCCTGCTGAACAACATCGCCATCGCCGCCGCCCATGCCCGCGACCGCCATGGCCTGGAACGGATCGCGGTGGTCGATTTCGACGTGCACCACGGCAATGGCACCCAGGACATCTTCCAGCATGACGCCCGGGTTTCGTACTACAGCACCCACCAGGCCGGGCTGTTCCCCAATTCCGGCCTGCGCCGCGACCGCGGTGCCGGCAACCTGATGAACATCCTGCTGCCGCCGGGAAGCGGCGGCTTCCGCTTCCGCAACGTCTGGGCCGACGAGATGCTGCCGGCCATCGACGACTTCCGCCCGCAGCTGCTGCTGATCTCGGCCGGCTTCGATGCCCACCTGCGTGATCCACAGGCGGATCTGATGCTGGAGACCGACGATTTCGCCTGGATCACCGGTGAGCTGCACGCGCTGGCACGCCGCCACGCGGCTGGCCGGGTGGTGTCGATGCTGGAGGGCGGCTATGACCTGCAGGCCCTGGCGGAGTGCAGCGTGGCCCATGTCCAGGCCCTGCTTACGCCATCCGCCGGCACCTCCGCCGGATGAACCCGAACCGGCAGGCTCCGGCGTCCTTCATTGCCCCTATGCAAGGGATGGGGCAAGCTACCGTCCGTTTTCGCCCGAATCCGAACCGCGTGCGCCGAGCCCTCCGCCTGCTTCCCCTGCCTCTGAGCATCGCCATCAGCCTTCCGGCAATGGCTGATGATAAGCCGCTCAACTGGGGCCTGTGCCCGGCCACCGACGTCATTCCCGCGTTCACCGACGCCCCCACGCCGGTCCCGGGCCAGGACAAGGCTGCCGCTGCGGCCGCCCGCGAGAACCAGCCGACCGACATCGAAGGCGACCAGCTGCTGGGTACCACCACCGTGCCGCAGTACGAGGGCAACGTGGCGCTGCGCCGCGGCGACCAGTTCGTCGGTACCGACAAGCTCAGTTTTGACACCGAGACCGGCAACTACATCGCCGACGGCAATGTCCGCTACCAGGACGGGTCGATCCGGATGGTCGCCAAGCGCGCCGAAGGCAACCAGGAAAGCGACACCCACAAGATCACCGACATCAAGTACCAGCTGGTGTCGCGCCGCGGCAACGGCGATGCCGAGTCGGTCGACCTGCAGGGCGCGGTCGGCCAGATGCACCGCTCCACCTACACCACCTGCGACCCGTCACAGCCGGTGTGGAAGCTGTCGGCGCCGCAGATCGAAGTGGACAACGACGAAGGCTTCGGCACGGCCCGCAACGCCGTACTGCGCATCGGCAAGGTGCCGGTGCTGTGGGCGCCCTACTTCAAGTTCCCGATCGATGACCGCCGCAAGACCGGCCTGCTGTTCCCGCAGCTGGGCATGTCCGGCCGCAACGGTTTCGACTACGCGCAGCCGATCTACTTCAATCTGGCGCCGAACTACGATGACACCCTGACCCCGCGCTACATGAGCCGGCGCGGCCTGCTGCTCGACAACGAGTTCCGCTACCTCTACAACGGCGGCCGTGGCGAGGTGCTGACCAGCTACATGCCCAACGACAGGCTGCGCGACCGCGACCGCGGCCGGGTGATGTTCGACGGCTACCACAACGTGAACAGCCACTGGCAGGCCCGCGCCAACCTGGCCTGGGTCAGCGACGAGCGCTATGTCGAGGACTTCGCCAACCGCCTGGTGGGGGTGACCGCCTCCAACCTGCAGAGCACCATCGGCCTGTACGGTACGGGCACGAACTGGACGGCCGGCATCATGGCCGACCGCTGGCAGCTGACCGACTACACGCTTGACGAGAATGCCCTGCCCTACAACCGCCAGCCGCGGGTGTATTTCAACTGGAACAAGCCGATGCGGCCATGGCTGGAAACCGGCCTGTACGCCGAAGCGGTGAGGTTCACCCACGACGACGTGAACCTCAAGTACGGTGCCGATGCGGGCCCGGACCTGCAATACACCCGCACCGGCCAGACCGTGCGCGCCTATGGCGGCTCCCGCCTTGACGTCAAGCCGTACGTTTCCTTCCCCATCAGCGGCGCGGCCTGGTACATCACGCCCACCCTGGCGTACCGCTACACGGCCTACCAGCTGGACCGCGGCCTGGCCGACAGGATACGCAGCACCGTTCTGGCCTCGGAGGGCGTGGACGTGACCACCGCCACCCCGGAACAGCTGCGCGGCAACACCTCGCCCAGCCGCAGCCTGCCGATCGGCAGCATCGACGCCGGCCTGTTCTTCGACCGCGAGACCAGCATCCGCGGCAAGTCCTTCCTGCAGACGCTGGAGCCGCGCCTGTTCTACCTGCGCACGCCGTACCGCAACCAGGACGAACTGCCGATCTTCGACACCCGTGACTTCACCTTCAGCTGGGGCCAGCTGTTCCGCGATTCGCGCTACACCGGCGCCGACCGCCAGAACGATGCCAACCAGCTGACCCTGGCACTGAGTACCCGTTTCATCGACCAGACCACCGGCAAGGAGCGGTTCTCGGCCTCGATCGGCCAGATCCAGTACTTCGACGAGTCGCGGGTGACCGTCACGCCGGGCGGCGCGCCGGTGGAAAAGGGCAAGTCGGCGTGGATCGCCGACGGCAACTACATGATCAACGACCGCTGGACCCTGGGCGCCACCTACCAGTGGGACCCGAAGTACAAGCGCGAGGATCTGGCCAGCGTCCGCGCCCGCTACCTGATGCCCAACGATGGCGTGATCAACCTGAGCTACCGCTACCGCATCAACGCCGGCGCCCCGGCGACGGCCAACAAGCATGACCGCACCCTGCTGGAGCAGGCTGACCTGTCGTTCCTGTACCCGCTGAATGCGCGCTGGAGCCTGGTCGGTCGCTATTACTACTCGCTGCAGGACAAGGAGCCGCTGGAAATCATCGGCGGCGTGCAGTGGGACAGCTGCTGCCTGGCCGTGCGCGTGGTCGGCCGCCGCTACGTCCGCAATCGCGAGGGCGAGATGAACAATTCCATCCAGGTGGAGTTCGTCCTGAAGGGCCTGAGCTCCATCGGCCAGGACACGGACCGCACCCTGCGCCGTGCTATCCTCGGCTACAACCGCGACGACCTCTATCTCGTGCCGCCCAGCAACACCGGGGTGACCCGCGATGACTACGATCCGAATCAGATCCCATGACCAAGCGCTTCCCCGTTCTTCTCGCCTCCCTGCTGGCGGTGTCCAGCGTGTCCGCCCCCCTGCAGGTGCTCGCGCAGGAGGCGCAGCCGTTGGACCGCATCGCCGCCGTCGTCGACGAGGACGTGATCCTGCAGAGCGAGCTCCAGCGTGCGATCGCCAACATCAAGGCGCAGTACGCCGGCCGTGAAAACCAGCTGCCGCCGGAAGACGTGCTCAGCCGCCAGGTGCTCGAGCGACTGGTGCTGGTCAAGCTGCAGGTCGCCCGCGCCCAGGGCAGCGGCATCCGCGTCAGCGACCAGGAGCTGAACCAGGCGATGAATGCCATCGCCCAGCAGAACGGCTCGGACCTGGATGCACTGCGCCAGCGCCTGGCCCACGACGGCATCGATTTCAACGATTTCCGTGCTTCGGTGCGCGATGAAATCACTGTGCAGCGCCTGCGCCAGAGCTTCGCGCAGAGCCGCATCAGCGTCAGCGAGGGTGAAGTGGACGCCGCGCTGAAGCAGCAGGCCACGGTGGGCAACCAGTACCACCTGGCACACATCCTGATCGCCCTGCCCGACGGCTCCAACGCCGACCAGATCGCCACCGGCCAGAAGAAGGCCGAGGGCGTGAAGGCCCTGCTGGACAAGGGTGAGCTGGACTTCAACGCTGCCGCCGTGCGTTATTCGGACAGCCCGAACGCGCTGGAAGGCGGCGATCTGGGCTGGCGCAGCCTGGATGAAATCCCGCAGGCCTTTGCCCAGCTGATGGAAAAGATGAAGCCCGGCGAAGTGGTCGGCCCGATCCGCGGCCCCAGCGGCTTCCAGTTGCTGAAGCTGGTGGAAGTGCGTGATGCCAGCGCCGCCAGCGGTGGCGCGCACACGGTCACCGAATACCACGGCCGCCACATCCTGGTGCGCGTGGACGATCACCAGACCGACGCTGCCGCCAAGGCCAAGATCGATACCCTGCGCGCCCGCATCGCCGGCGGCGCGGATTTCGAAACCGTGGCCAAGGAATCCTCCGAGGACAACAACAGCAAGGGCCAGGGCGGCGATCTGGGCTGGTTCCCGGTCGACGCGTTCGGTCCGGCGTTTGGTCAGCAGGTGGCCGGCATCCAGGACGGCGGCGTCAGCCAGCCGTTCCGCACCGATGCCGGTTGGCACATCGTGCAGCGCGTGGCCACCCGCCAGACCGACGTGACCAACGACAACCAGCGCGCCCAGATTCGCGAGACCATCGGCCGCCGCAAGCTGGAAGACGAGTACAACCGCTTCCTGCAGGAACTGCGTGGCGAAGCCTATGTCAGCTTCCGCAGCGGGGACCGCGCGGAAAATACCGCCACGCCGCCGCAGTCCTGACCGATGCGCCCCGAGCTCGCTCTGGTACCGGGCGAGCCCGCCGGGATCGGCCCGGAGCTGTGTGTCCGCCTCGTCCAGCAGCCGCGTGAAGATTGCCGGCTGCTGGCCTTCGCCGACCCGGATACCCTGCGCGCGGCCGCCGTCGCGCTGAACCTGCCCCTGCAGCTGCTGCCCGAGGACGCCGAAGCCCGCGCCCCGGGCGACCTGCGTGTGCGCGCGGTGGCCAATGCCATGCCCAGCCACTTCGGCCAGGCCGACCCGGCCAATGCCGGGGCCGTCATCGGCGCCCTGCTCGCTGCCGGCCAGGCCTGCCTGTCCGGCGAACTGCACGGCGTGGTCACCGGCCCGGTGCACAAGGCGGTCATCAACGAAGGCGGCATCGCCTACAGTGGCACCACCGAACTGCTGGCCGACCAGGCCGGGGTGAAGGTGGTGATGATGCTGGCCAACCCCATCGTGCGCGTGGCCCTGGCCACCACCCACCTGCCGCTGCGCGAGGTGGCCGATGCGATCACCGCGCCCAGCCTGGAACACACCCTTCGCACCGTGCACGCCGCGCTGTGCCGCGAGTTCGGCCTGCCCGCGCCACGCATCGCCGTGCTCGGCCTGAACCCGCACGCCGGCGAAGACGGCCATCTGGGCCGCGAGGAACTGGACCTGGTCATCCCGCTGCTGCAGCGCCTGCGCGCGGAGGGCATGGACCTGGTCGGGCCGCTGCCGGCCGATACCGCGTTCCTGCCGGCCAAGCTGGCCGGTTTCGACACCGTGCTGGCGATGTACCACGACCAGGGGCTGCCGGTGCTGAAGTACTCCGGTTTCGAGCAGGCGGTGAACCTGACCCTGGGCCTGCCCTACCCGCGCGTGGCGGTCGACCATGGCACCGCGCTGGACCTGGCCGGCCGCGGCATTGCCGATCCTTCCAGCCTGCAGGCGGCAACGACGCTGTGTGCGCAGCTTGCGCGGCAACGTACACTGAGCGCATGAATTCCCCGCATTCCCCCTCCGGCCCGGTGTTCACCGCACCGGCCAAGAAGCAGCTTGGCCAGCATTTCCTGGCCGATCGCCACTACATCGACAAGATCGTGATGGCGGTCAACCCGAAAGAAGGCGATCGCCTGGTCGAGATCGGTCCCGGCCAGGGCGCGATCACCCTGCCGCTGCTGCGCGTGCATCCGAAACTGACGGTGATCGAGTTCGACCGCGACCTGATCGCGCCGCTGACCGCCGCCGCCGAGCCGCTGGGCGAGCTGACCATCGTCCACCGCGACGTGCTGCGCGTGGACTTCACCGAGCTGGCTGCCGGCCAGCCGATCCGCCTGGTCGGCAACCTGCCCTACAACATCTCCTCGCCGATCCTGTTCCATGCACTGGAACATGCCGCGGTGATCCGCGACATGCACTTCATGCTGCAGAAGGAAGTGGTCGACCGCATGGCCGCCGGCCCCGGCAGCAAGGTGTACGGCCGCCTCAGCGTGATGCTGCAGGCCTATTGCCAGGTGACCTCGCTGTTCGTGGTGCCGCCGGGCGCGTTCCGGCCGCCGCCGAAGGTCGATTCGGCCGTGGTACGGCTGGTGCCGCGTGACCCGGCCTCGATCAACATCAACGACCACGCCCGTTTCGCCGAGGTGGTCAAGGCCGCCTTCGGGCAGCGCCGCAAGACCCTGCGCAATGCGCTCAACAACGTCGTGACGGCCGAGCAGTTCGTCGCCGCCGGCGTGCGCCCCGATGCCCGCGCCGAACAGCTGGATGTGGCTGAATTCATCGCTTTGGCCAATGCCTCCTGATTACACTGCCGGTATGGAAGACGCTGACGTTTACGCCATTTCCGTCGAAGTCGCACCGCGCTTCCTCGACGACCAATCCGCGCCGGAAGACGGGCGCTATGCGTTCGCCTACACGATCCGCATCCACAACCAGGGCCGTGTTGCCGCGCGCCTGGTTGCACGCCACTGGCGCATCACCGATGCCAATGGCCGCGTCGAGCATGTCGATGGCGACGGGGTGATCGGCGAGCAGCCGCGCCTGCGTCCCGGTGAAGACTTCCATTACACGTCCGGTGTCATGCTGGGGACCGATCACGGGACCATGCAGGGCCACTACGACATGGTCGCCGACGACGGCACCGAATTCGCCGCGCCGGTCGCACCTTTCGTGCTGGCCATCCCGCGTACCCTGCACTGACACGGAGGCCGGACGATGAGTGTGTGGGCGATCGGCGACCTGCAGGGCTGCTACGACGTCACCCAGCGCCTGCTGGAGAAGATCCGCTTCGACCCGGCGCAGGACACCCTGTGGTTCTGCGGCGACCTGGTCAACCGCGGTGGCCAGTCGCTGGAAACGCTGCGGCTGGTGCATTCGCTGCGCGGGCACAGCGTGGTGGTGCTGGGCAACCATGACCTTTCGCTGCTGGCCGTCGGTGCACGCACCGAAGAGGAACAGCGCAAGGTCAATCCGGACCTGCTGCGCATCGTGCAGGCCGAGGACCGCGACGAACTGCTGGACTGGCTGCGCCTGCAGAAGCTGGTGCACGTGGATCGCGAGCTGGGCTGGATGATGGTGCACGCCGGCCTGGCACCGAAGTGGACCACGCAGATGGCCGAAAAGCATGCCGCCGAGGTCGAGGCGCAACTGCACGGTGCCGGCTACCGCAAGCTGTTCCGCAACATGTACGGCGACAAGCCGAGCTGGGCGCCGAACCTGTCCGGCTACGACCGTTCACGGGCGATCATCAATGTGCTCACCCGCATGCGCTACTGCACCCCGCGCGGGCGCATCGGCATCGAGGACAAGGGCACGCCGGGCACGCAGGAACAGGGACTGTACCCTTGGTTCGAAGTGCCAGGCCGGGTCGAGCGCGACCTGAAGATCGTCTGCGGCCACTGGTCGGCGCTGGGCCTGACCATCACCCAGGGCGTGCATGCCATCGACACCGGCGCAGTCTGGGGCGGCAAGCTGACCGCGATCCAGCTCGATACCGATGAACTGCGCGTGGTGCAGGTGCCGGGCCGCGATGTCCCCGCACCCGTGCCCAACGCACGCACGCCAGCGCGACCAGCACGCGAGCGCCCGGCTGCATCGGCGCAGGGCAGGGATCCGGGCGGGGCCAACGCCGCGGCCGTCAACCCGGGCAACCGTGGCCCGCGCCGCCGTCGTCGCCGTGGCGGCGGTGGGGGCGGCTCCGCAGGCCCTGGCAACAACGGGGCCCCGCCGCAGGCGTGACCTGATCGTTCCCGGCACCATGGACGGGTGCCGCTGCCCACTCCGGGCCCGGCCACCACCGGCGGTGGAAGCACCGCCCACGGTCCATCGCAGCCGTTGCGCGTCTTCGCCGCTGGGCGCAGCACGCGCGAAGAGGACCCGCGGTTCCAGCACGCCATCATCGGGCATTACCGGATGCCGTAGCGACAGCCCAGGCAGAGTCGACTGTCAGTCGACTATCGCGCGCAGCGCGGGTTTTTCGGGTGACCGCCGAGAGCAGTCGACTAACAGTCGACTCTACCCCGTCGATATCCCCGTCGGTGTTTTCGTTGGTATTTGCGCGATCAGCGGCGCACGTAGTGCGCGAAGCGGAACGCGTAGACGTGGCGTTCGTCGGCCGGGTGCGGCTCGCTGCTGACTTCCCGCCAGTCCTGCATGTCGACTTCGGGGAAATGGGTATCGGCAGGCACTTCGGCATCGACCCAGGTCAGGTACAGGTCGCTGGCGTGGTCCAGCAGCTGGTGGAAGATCTCGCCGCCGCCGATGATGCACAGCTCGCGGGCGCCCTCGCCTTCGGCAATCGCCTTGGCCTCGTCCAGCGACGCCACCGCGCGCATGCCCGCGAACGGCACCTGGCCGCTGCGGGTCAGCACCAGGTTGGTGCGCCCTGGCAGTACGCGGCCGATCGACTCGGCCGTCTTGCGCCCCATCAGGATCGGCTTGCCCAGGGTGAGCGCCTTGAAGTGCTTGAAATCATCCGGCAGGTGCCAGGGCATGGCATTGCCCTGGCCGATGCCACGGTTGCGGTCCAGCGCCACGATCATCGACAGCTTCATGGCACTCACACCGCCACCGGCGCCTTGATCGCCGGGTGCGGATCGTAGCCGTCGATGCGGATGTCGTCGAACCGGAAGCCGAACAGATCGGTCACCTCCGGGTTCAACCACAGCTTGGGCAGCGCGCGCGGTTCGCGCGCCAGCTGCTCGCGGGCCTGCTCGAAGTGGTTCGAGTACAGGTGCGCGTCACCCAGCGTGTGCACGAAGTCGCCCACTCCCAGGCCGGTGGCCTGCGCCACCATGTGGGTCAGCAGCGCATAGCTGGCGATGTTGAACGGCACGCCGAGGAAGATGTCGCCGCTGCGCTGGTACAGCTGGCAGCTGAGCTTGCCGTCCACCACGTAGAACTGGAACAGGTTGTGGCACGGCATCAGCGCCATCTGCGAAAGCTCGCCCACGTTCCAGGCGCTGACCACCAGCCGGCGCGAATCGGGGTTGCGCTTGATCTCGTCCACCAGCCACTGCATCTGGTCGATCTCGCGGCCATCGGCGGTGGCCCAGCTGCGCCACTGCTTGCCGTAGACCGGGCCGAGGTCGCCGTTCTCGTCGGCCCACTCGTCCCAGATACGTACCTGGTTGTCCTTCAGGTAGCCGATGTTGGTATCGCCCTTCAGGAACCACAGCAGCTCGTGGATGATCGAGCGCAGGTGCAGCTTCTTGGTGGTGACCAGCGGGAAGCCTTTGTTGAGGTCGAAGCGCATCTGCCAGCCGAACACGCTGCGGGTGCCTGTGCCGGTACGATCACTCTTCTCCGCGCCATGTTCCAGCACATGCGCAAGCAGATCCAGGTAGGCCTTCATGCCTTGCCCTCCGCAGCCATCACCGGTTGCGGCTGCAGCACGGGTGCGCGGCGCGACATCACCAGCAGCACCAGGCCGAAGGCGATCAGCGGCAGGCTGAGGATCTGGCCGCGGGTCAGCCAGTCGAAGGCCACGTAGACGCCGTTGTCGGGCATGCGCACGAATTCGACGGCGAAGCGGAACAGGCCGTACATCAGCGCGAACAGGCCGCCGACCAGGTAGCGGTGGCGCGGCCTGGCCGAGACCGTCCACAGCACCACGAACATCACCAGGCCTTCCAGCAGCGCTTCATACAGCTGCGAGGGATGGCGCGCGAACTGGTTCAGCGCGCCGGTGGCGAACTGCGCCTGCAAGGTGGCGTGGTCGAGCTGGTTCAGCGGCGCCGGCAGGCCGGACGGGAACACCACGCCCCAGGTACCGTCGGTGTACTTGCCCCACAGCTCGGCGCCGATGAAGTTGCCGATGCGACCAAAACCCAGGCCCAGCGGCACCAGCGGCGCCATGAAATCCATGGTGTCGAAGAAGTGCAGGCGGTGCTTGCGCGACCACCACCAGCAGGCGCCCAGCACGCCCAGCAGGCCGCCGTGGAAGCTCATGCCGCCATCCCATACCTTGAACAGCAGCAGCGGGTTGTGCAGGAAATCGCCCAGCGCGTAGAACAGCATGTAGCCGATGCGCCCGCCCAGCACCACGCCGAGCATGGCGTAGAACAGCAGGTCGGAGAAGCCGTTGGCGTCGACGCCCGGCAGGCGACCGGCGGCGATGCGCGTGCGTCCCAGCAGCCAGGCAGCGGTGAAGCCCAGCAGGTACATGATGCCGTACCAATGCACCTTGATCGGCCCCAGCGAGAGGGCGATGGGGTCGATGTCGTGGAAATAGATCATGGAAGGTGCCTTGCGGTTGAACGCCTATTCTCGGGCCAGTGCCGCCCCGGCTCAACCAAGAAGCTGGGGCGAGTTCGGCAGCGCGTCATCGTTCGACCGCGTCGAGGCCGGGAAGTGCCCTTCGATCAGGCTGGAAACCTCGTCGATGGCATCCTGCAGCGCTTCCACCGGATGGGAACCACGCAGGCCCTCGCGCAGATGGGTGCAGACCCGCTGCCACTGCGCCGGGCTGACCCGGCCGTGCAGGCCGCGGTCGGCGACGATCTCGATGGCATGGTCGGCCAGCAGCAGGTAGATCAGCACGCCGTTGTTGTGGGCGGTATCCCAGGTGCGCAGGCGTGCGAAGGCATGCTCGGCGGCCTGCCTCGGGGTGACCTTGTGCCACAACGCGGACAGAGGCAGATCGGCCTCCACAGCGAACATCACCTGACCGCCGTGGCGCTGCTCACCGGCGGCGATGGCCTCGGTGATCGCCTGCAGCGTGGCTGGCGGGAACGCGCGACGTACCGACGGCGAACACACATGGCGGAACAGACGTTGGATCATCACCAGCCTCCCGAAGCACCACCGCCACCGGAACGGCCACCGCCGCCGCCCCAGCCGCCTCCGCCGCCGAATCCACCGCCTCCACCAAAACCGCCCCCGCCGCCCCAGCTGCCACCGCCCCAGCCTCCGCCACCGGCGAAGCGCCCCGGATGCCCGGAGAGCATCGCCACGATCAGGCCGACCACGCCGGCCAGGCCACTGGCCAGCAGGGTGGAGGTGAACAGGAACGCCGCCACGGCTGCGCCAGCGCCGCCGAGCAGGCCACGCAGCGGGCGCGGCACGCGCGCGAACACGCCGCGCAGGATGCTGCCGGCGAACACGCCGATGAACAGCGCCAGGAACCAGGTGTCGCCGCCACCGCCGGGCTCGCGCCCGCGATGACCGCTGACCGGTGCGGGCAGCGTTTCGCCATCGATCAGCTTGACCAGCACGGCGGTGGCATCGGTGATGCCCCCGGCGTAGTCGCCGCTGCGGAAGCGTGGCACCAGGTACTCCTGGATGACCCGGTTGGCGATGGCATCGGGAATCGCGCCTTCCAGGCCGTAGCCCGGCTCGATGCGAACGCGCCGGTCGTCCTTGGCCACCACCAGCAGCACCCCGTCATCCACGCCCTTGCGGCCTATCTGCCACTGGTCGAAGACCCGCGTGGTGTACTGCGCGATGTCTTCCGGCTGGGTGGTGGGTACCACCAGCACCTGCAGCTGGCTGCCCTTGCGCTGCTGAAGGTCAAGCGCCTGCTGTACCAACACCTGCTTCTGCGCGGCATCCAGCGTGCCGGTGGTGTCGACCACCGGCGAATCCAGCGCCGGAACCGGCGCCAGCTGCTGGGCGTGCGATGCCAGCGGCAGCCATAGCAGCAGGGCCAGCAGCGCAGTGGCCAGGCGCATGGGTCAGTGGCCCGGCTGCGGTGCCGGCTGCTGCTGCGGCGCGCTGCCGAAATCGACCGCCGGCGCGTTGGAGATCTGCGCTTCGTTGTCCACGGTGAAGTTCGGCTTGGTCTTGTAGCCGAAGATCTTGGCGGTGATCACCTGCGGGAACGAGCGGATGTAGGTGTTGTAGTCCTGCACCTGCTGGATGTAGCGGCCACGGGCGACGGTGATGCGGTTTTCAGTGCCTTCCAGCTGGGCCTGCAGGTCGCGGAAGTTCTGGTCCGACTTCAGCACCGGGTAGTTCTCGGTGACCACCAGCAGCCGCGACAGCGCGCTACCCAGTTCGCCCTGGGCCTGCTGGAACTGCTTGAGCGAGGCTTCGTCATCGGCGTTGACGTTGATCTGGCCGACACGCGAGCGGGCGTTGGTGACTTCGGTCAGCACGCGCTCTTCCTGGCTGGCAAAGCCCTTCACCGTCTGCACCAGGTTGGGCACCAGGTCGGCGCGCCGCTTGTACTGGTTGAGCACTTCGGACCAGCTGGCCTTGACCGCCTCATCCTTCTGCTGGATGGCGTTGTAGCCGCAGCCGGACAGCAGGGAGGCCAGCAGCATCAGGGGCAGGACACGGGTGAACAGGCGCATGGCGGAGGTTCCGGGTGGGCTTGGCGCCGAGCATGCCATGGTTCGGGTGAAAGACCGGCCATCGGGCGCCGCCCCCTCCGCGGTGTGGTCCAGCCAGCTCGGGGTGGGCCGGGAGGGTGGGTCGGCTGGGGGCCGCTGCAAGTACGTCCATGTAAGCTCGGTCGCCGCATCCATGCGGCTCACTGATCTGGCCCCCCGTCAGCGGACGCCAAGAAGCGATACTTTGATCGCACCTGGAGGTCCCTTATGTCCCGTATCACCCGTCGTAGCTATACCGATGAGTTCAAGCACCAAGCCGTGGAGTTGGCCGAGTCGCTCGGGC
>NZ_JCAFTA010000022.1:0-63828 GCF_059369815.1 Stenotrophomonas sp. YJH_SMC_27
CAACATCCTGGCCAGAAAGCTGGCCAGGATCGCTTGGGGCGTCTTCAAGAGCGGCCGGGACTTTGACCCGGCCATGCTGAAAGTGGGTCAAGCCTGCTTCCAGCAGGCTTGACCACGAACATAGGATCTCGGCTCTACAGAAGAGCGCGCCTCCGCATGATTTCCAAAAAAAAGCCCCGGCAAAGACCGGGGCAACATGCTGCGAGGGTTTTGCGTTCAGCGGGGGAGCGGGGGGAAGCCCCCGCGCCCGGCACACGCTTAGAACTTGAAGACGTACGACGCGCCGTAGACCAGCGGATCGATGTTGACTGTGCCGATCTTCTCGCCGTTCAACTTCACCTTGCTGTCGATGTCGATCCAGCGCATGTCCACGCGCAGGGCGCCCTTCTCGCCGATCGCGAAGTCGATGCCGGCATGCGCGGCCAGGCCCCACGAATCCTGCAGCTTCAGCTTGCTGCCGGCCAATGCGCCGGTGGTGTCTTCGCTGAAGAAGGTCGTGTAGTTCACGCCGGCGCCGACGAACGGCGAGACCTTGCCCTTGCTGTTGAAGTGGTACTGCAGGGTCACCACAGGCGGCAGCTGCTTGGTGCTGCCCACGCGGCCGAGGCCGTTGATGTTGATGTCGTGCTTGAACGGCAGCGCGGCCAGTACTTCGATGCCCAGGTTGTCGGCGATGAAGTACTCGCCGGTGATGGTCGGCTTGACGTCGTTGTCGACGTCGACCTTCAGGGTGTGGCCGGCCAGCCAGCCGTTGTTCGACTTCGGCGCCACCTGGTGGACGCCGGCCGAGACGGTCCAGTCACCCTTGGACTGGGCCATGGCCGGGGCGGCGGCGAGGGACAGGGCAGCGGCCAGGCCGGCCAGGATCAGGGGGGAGGTCTTGCGCATGGGGGTGATCTCGTTGCTGGGTGGATGGCGACAGTCTCGGCCTCACGCCGCGCTAACGCTTTGATCCGGATCAAATCCTGTCCGCCCGCCCTCTGGCGCGGGGGCTGGCCCACGGTGGCCAGCCCCGGTTTGCTAGACTTGTGGGCCCTATCCATCCCGCCGCACCCGTCGCGGCCGCAGGAGCTTGAGAACATGGCAATCAAGGTTGGTATCAACGGTTTCGGTCGCATCGGGCGTAACGTCCTGCGCTCGGCGGTGCTGAACTTCGGCGACGACATCGAAATCGTGGCCATCAACGATCTGCTGGAGCCGGATTACCTGGCGTACATGCTCAAGTACGACTCCGTGCACGGCCGCTTCAAGGCCGACGTGGCCGTGCAGGGCAACGACCTGCTGGTGAACGGCAAGAAGATCCGCCTGACCCAGGAACGCGACCCGGCCAACCTGAAGTGGGACGAAGTCGGCGCCGACGTGGTGCTGGAAGCCACCGGCCTGTTCCTGACCAAGGAAACCGCGCAGAAGCACATCGATGCGGGCGCGAAGAAGGTCATCATGTCGGCCCCGTCGAAGGACGACACGCCGATGTTCGTGTTCGGCGTGAACGACAAGACCTACGCCGGCCAAGCCATCATTTCCAACGCGTCGTGCACCACCAACTGCCTGGCCCCGCTGGCCAAGGTCATCAACGACAAGTGGGGCATCAAGCGTGGCCTGATGACCACGGTGCATGCGGCCACCGCCACCCAGAAGACCGTCGATGGCCCGTCCAACAAGGACTGGCGCGGCGGCCGTGGCATCCTGGAAAACATCATTCCGTCGTCCACCGGTGCGGCAAAGGCCGTCGGCGTGGTCATTCCGGAACTGAACAAGAAGCTGACCGGCATGAGCTTCCGCGTCCCGACCTCCGACGTGTCGGTGGTCGACCTGACCGTCGAGCTGGAAAAGGAAGCCACCTACGCCGAGATCTGCGCTGAAGTGAAGGCACAGAGCGAAGGCGCGCTGAAGGGTATCCTGGGCTACACCGAAGACAAGGTGGTGGCCACCGATTTCGTCGGTGAAACCCACACCTCGGTGTTCGACGCAGACGCCGGCATCGCCCTGGACGGCACCTTCGTCAAGCTCGTGTCGTGGTACGACAACGAGTGGGGCTATTCCAACAAGTGCCTGGAAATGGCCAAGGTTGTCGCCGCCAAGTAAGGCCGGCGAAGATCGCACGCGGACCCCGGCCTGGCCGGGGTTCGTCGTTTATGGGGCCGGCCCTGTCGTAGCATGGCCCGGTCGACCGCTGCCGCTGGGGCGCGGGATTGCAATGGAAGCATGCAATGGAAGCATTGATAGCCCTGGTGGTACTGGTTCTGCTGGCCATCCCGCTGCTGCTGGTGGTGGCGCTGGTGATGATTGCTGGCCTGCGCCGCCGTGTGGCCGCGCTGGAAGCCGCCATGGCTGCCGCGCCGGCCGCCCGGCCGGTTGCAGCCGAGCCTGCGCCGGAACGGTCTGCGCCCCTGCCTGTGGCCGGCGCCGATCCGCCGTTCCTGCGGCCGGTGGCGGCTGCCGCACCGCCTCCGCCCCAGCCAACGCCACCGCCGGTGCGCGAAGTGGTGTCTGCGGCAGTGGAGGCGCCGCGCCCGGTCGCACCACCGCCGGTGCCACCCGCGCCGGTGCAGCCGCCGTTGCCCCCCGAACCGGCACTGCCCAACTTCATCGAGCGCGGCATCGGCGCGGTCAAGCGCTGGTTCACCGAGGGCAACGTGCCGGTCAAGATCGGCATGCTGGTGCTGCTGGCCGGTGTTGCCGCGCTGTTGAAGTACGTCAGCGACCAGGGCTGGCTGGTGCTGCCGATCGAGCTGCGCCTGGCCGGTGTCACCGTGGGTGCGCTGGGCCTGTTGGCGTTCGGCTGGCACCAGCGCGAGCGCCGGCGCCTGTTCGCACTGGCACTGCAGGGCGGTGCCATCGGCGTGTTGCTGCTGACCATCTTCGCCGCCTTCAAACGGTTCGAGCTGCTCAACCCCGGGTTTGCCTTCGCCAGTTCGATCGCGCTGGTGGCCGGCCTGTGCGTGCTGGCGGTGGTGCAGAACTCGCGCACGTTGGCGGTGCTGGGCATCCTCGCCGGCTTCATGGCACCGCTGTGGCTGTCCACCGGCAGTGGCAACCACGTGGGGCTGTTCAGCTACTACGCGGTGCTCAATGCTGGCATCTTCGCCATCGCCTGGTTCCGTCCGTGGCGTGCGCTGAACCTGCTTGGCTTCGCTTTTACCTTCGGCATCGGTACGTTCTGGGGCGTGTTGCAGTACGCGCCGGACAAGTTCAGCAGCACCGAGCCGTTCCTGCTGCTGTTCTTCGCCTTCTACCTGTTGATCCCGCTGCTGTACGCGCGCCGGCAGCCCGCCGGGCGACGTGACCTGGTCGACGGCAGCCTGGTGTTCGGCACGCCCCTGGTTGCCTTCTCGATGCAGGCGGGCATGCTGCACGAGCAGCCGATGACGCTGGCGCTGTGCGCGCTGGGCCTGGCGGCGATCTACGCCGTACTGGCGCGGGCACTGATCGCGCGCGCGTCTTACACCGTGCTGGCGCAGTCGCATGCGGTGCTGGCGGTGGGCTTCGCCACGCTGGCGGTGCCGCTGGCATTGTCTGCGCGTGCCACCGGCGCGGTGTTCGCACTGGAAGGTGCGGGCCTGGCCTGGCTGGGCCTGCGCCAGAAGCGCTGGCTGCCGCAGGTGTCCGGCGCGTTGCTGCAGATCGGTGCTGCGTTCGCCTTTGTGGCCGGCGCCGACCACTGGCTCGACGACGCACGCTTCCTGCTCAACCCGACCGCCATCGGCGCGTTGCTGCTGGCCATTGCCGGCTTCGCGTCGGCGTGGAGTTACCAGCGCAGGGAGCGCCACGAGATCGCACTGGTCTACTACCTGTGGGGCCTGCTGTGGTGGCTGGGCGGTCTGGTGCACGAGATCTTCCGCTTCTTCCCGCACCGCACCCAGGCCGACGCGCTGCTTGTGCTGGTCGCAGCCACGGCCTGGCTGGCGGCTGAAGTGCAGCGCCGCCAGCCGGCACGCGCGCTGGGCGTCACCGCGCTGGCGATGCTGGCCCTGGGCTTCCCGCTGGCGCTGATGCAGAGCGATGCGCACCAGCAGCCGTTCGCCGGCTATGGCGCGCTGGCCTGGGCGGTGTTCGCGGCGCTGGGCGTCCGTACGTTGCTGTGCCTGCGCCAGGGCGGCAACACCGTGGCACGCATCGCGCAGTTCCTGTGGTGGCTGCTGTGGCCGTCGCTGCTTTCGTTGCTGGCCCTGTGGGGCGGTGGCGAGGCCGGGCTGGCACAGGGCTGGACGCTGCTGTTGTTCACGCTGCCGTGGCTGCTGATGGCGGCGCTGTCGTTGTGGCGCTGGGACGCACTGCGGTGGCCCCTGGGGGCTGCCTTCGACAGCGTGCGCCTACCGTTGCAGTGCGTGCTGTTCGGCCTGCTGTCCGCAGGCTGGCTGTTCGGCCAGTTGCTGCCGGGTGACGCAGCGCCGCTGCCGTGGCTGCCGGTGTTGAACCCGGCCGAGCTGGGGCAGTGGTTGAGCCTGGTGCTGCTGGCGCGGTGGCTGTACCGCGGGCAGGCGCCGCAGGCACTGGTGAAGATCCGGCTGCCGCTGTTGGCATTGGCCATCTTCGTCGCGCTGACCAGCCTGGTGCTGCACGGCGTGCATCAGTGGGGCGGCCTGTCGTGGAGTTCGTCGATGATGCGTTCCAGCCTGGCGCAGACCAGCCTGACCGTGCTGTGGAGCGTGCTCGGCGTGATCGCCTGGGTCTGGGGTTCGCGCCGTGGCCAGCGCGTGTTGTGGATGGTGGGAGCGGTGCTGATGGGCGTGGTGTTGGCCAAGCTGGTGCTTGTCGATCGCCAGCACCTGGGCAACCTGCTGGGCATCGCATCGTTCATCGCCTACGGCCTGCTGTGCACGGTCGTGGGTTATCTGGCACCGGCACCGCCCAGCGCGGCGCCGACCGTGGAGGAAAAACAATGAAGACGTGGAGCAGGGCGCTGCTGCCGGCGATGTTCGGCATGCTGGCCGCCATCACCGCACAGGCTGCCGATTACCGTACCCAGTACGCCGAACAGTGGCCGCTGACGTTGTCCAGCGCACAGTCGGGTGCCTACCGTGTCGTGCTGGAACCGGCGATCTACCGTCGCTCCGGTAGCGCAGACCTGGGTGACGTGCAGGTGTTCAATGCCGCCGGCCAATCGTTGCCGTCGGCATTGCTCGCGCCGGACCAGCCGCTGGCACAACCGCCGGTGCAGCGGGAACTGCCGTGGTTCGCGTTGCCGCCGCTGGCCGAAGCACAGCGTAACGACCTGCAGTTGCTGACCGAGCGCGATACCGATGGCCGTGTCCGTCGCGTGGAAGCACGTGTGACTGGCGGTGCAAGGGCCAACGGGCAGGGCGGCTGGCTGATCGACGCCAGTGTGCTGGGCCAGCAGCCGCTGGCGGCGCTGGTACTGGATTGGGCCGACAGTGGCCAGCCGTTGCAGGCTCAGGTGCAGCTGGACGTCAGCGACGACCTGCAGCATTGGCGTGCACTTGGCCGCGACATTCCGCTGGTGGACCTGCAGCGCGCCGGCAAGCGCCTGCTGCAGCGCCGCCTGCAGGTGGATGGGGAAGCGCGCTATCTGCGCGTGCTGGCGCAGGGCGATGCCCGTCTGCCAACGTTGCGCAGCGTACTGGCCGAGCTGCCGCCGGCACCGGCCACACTGCCATGGGAGTGGTTGTCGCTGGCACCGACCTCGAAGGGCAAGGGCGAGTACACCTTCGAGATGGATGGCCGCTTCCCGGCGGCGCGTGCCGACGTGGCCAGCACTGACAACAGCCTGGTGCAGTGGACTTTGTTCAGCCGCGATGACGAGAGCGCGGAGTGGCAGCGCCGCAGCGCACCGTGGATTGCCTATCAGCTGCAGCAGGGCGCGCAGGGCCAACGGCAGCAATCGGCTGCGCAACCGCTGGGCGGCGTGCACCGCGATCGTTACTGGAAGCTGGTGGCGAACCCCGCCGAAACGGCAACCGCACCCACCCTGCGCCTGGGTTATCAACCCGAAGTGCTGGTGTTCCTGAGCCAGGGTGCAGCGCCATATGCACTGGCAGTGGGCAGCGCGACCGCGCGCCGCATGGAAGCGCCGATCGGCGTGCTGATTGAAGAGCTGCGCCAGCGTAATGATCCGTCGTGGCAGCCGACGCTGGCGCGCCTGGAAGGCAGTCCGGAACCGCTGGCCGGCGATGCGGCGCTGAAGCCGCCGCACGATTGGAAGGCGTGGTTGCTGTGGGCGCTGCTGGGGCTGGGTGTGTTGGTTGTTGGCGGCCTGGCGGTCAGCCTGCTTCGGCAGAAGCCGGCGCCTTCGGCGTAGGTTCCGGCGAACGGCGCAGCCCCTCGTGGGTGGGGGTGGTCGTGCAAAGCAAAAGCAAAAGCGGCGCTTGGCCGGGCGGGGTGGGTTCGCGGGGGACGCCGCAAGTACGTCCTTGTAGGCTTGGCAGCGGCTTGCTCGTGTGCGCTGTCCTGCGCACCCGGCAAGACCGGGGTTGGGCGTCCTGCCCAACCCGCCCGAGGCATGCCTCGGGCCCATGCGGCTGACACCCCCGCGAACCCACCCCGCCCGGCCTCTGACAATTTCCGTGTGCGTCCACCCACGGAAAGAAAAAAAGAAGAGCAAAAGCTGCTTGGCAGGGCGCTCTTTGTAGAGCCGAGCCCACGCTCGGCTGCTGTTCGCGATAGACCCAGCCGAGCACGGGCTCGGCTCTACATTTTTCTCCGACATCAGAAACCGCTCTTGCCTTTGCCATCCGCTCCGTCACATGAACCTGTCGATGCCGGGGCGGTGTGGGTTGGCAGGGGTGTCAGCCGCATGGATGCGGCTGCCAAGCCTCCATGAACGGATTCACGGCGCCCCCTGCCAGCCCACACCGCCCCGGCCCACCCCCAGCATCATGAAGCGTCAGCGCTTTGGCAGTTGCTGTTGCCGTTGCCGTTGCCGTGCGCCTCTGCCTGCCGCAGGCATCGACCCTCCCACCACCCGCACCCGATACAATGGCCGTCTGCCGTACGCCGGCATCCCGTCCCTGAGCCAAAGAGTTGCCCATGTCCATCGTCCGCATGACCGACCTCGACCTCTCCGGCAAGCGCGTGCTGATCCGCCAGGATCTGAACGTGCCGATCGAGAATGGCCGCATCACTTCCGAACAGCGCATCACCGCTTCGCTGCCGACGCTCAAGCGTGCGCTGGAGCAGGGCGCGGCGGTGATGGTCACCTCGCATCTGGGGCGCCCGAAGGAAGGCGTGTGGAGCGAAGCCGATTCTCTGGCGCCGGTGGCCCAGCGCCTGTCCGAACTGCTCGGCCGCGAGGTTCCGCTGGTGCGTGACTGGGTCGACGGCGTCGAGGTGCAGCCGGGCCAGCTGGTGCTGCTGGAAAATTGCCGCATGAATGTCGGCGAGGGCAAGGACGATGAAGCCCTGTCGAAGAAGTACGCGGCGCTATGCGATGTGTTCGTGATGGATGCCTTCGGCACCGCGCACCGTGCGCAGGCCTCCACCCATGGTGTCATCCGCTTCGCACCGGTCGCGGCCGGTGGCCCGCTGCTGATGGCCGAGCTGGACGCGCTGGCGCAGGCGCTGGATGCACCGGCCAAGCCGTTGCTGGCCATCGTCGCCGGCAGCAAGGTCAGCACCAAGCTGGAACTGCTGGCCAACCTGGTCGGCAAGGTCGATCAGCTGATCGTGGGTGGCGGCATCGCCAATACTTTCATTGCTGCCGCTGGCCATAACGTCGGCAAGTCGCTGTATGAACCGGACCTGCTGGACACGGCGAAGAAGATCGTGGCCGATGCGAAGGCGCGTGGCGCCGACATTCCGCTGCCGGTGGACGTGGTCACCGCCAAGCAGTTCCTGCCCGACGCTGCCGCGGAAGTGAAGGCGGTCGATGCCGTTGCCGAAGACGACCTGATCCTCGACATCGGCCCGCAGACCGCCGCGCAGTACGCGCAGCTGATCGAGAAGGCCGGCACCGTGGTCTGGAACGGCCCGGTCGGCGTGTTCGAGTTCGAAGCCTTCAGCAAGGGCACCGAAGCGCTGGCCCGCGCGATCGCCAGCTCGAAGGCATTCTCCATCGCCGGTGGCGGCGACACCCTGGCCGCGGTCGACAAGTTCGATATCGCCCAGCAGGTCAGCTACATCTCCACCGGCGGCGGTGCGTTCCTGGAGTTCCTGGAAGGCAAGACCCTGCCGGCGGTGGCCGCACTCGACGCGCGCGGCGCATGAGTGGCGAGCGCGGCAAGGATGTGCTGTTCTTCGACCTGGACGGCACGCTGATCGATTCGCAGGTGGGCATCACCGCCTGCATCGCCTATGCGCTGCAGAAGATGGAGTACCCGGTGCCGCCGCAGGACACCCTGCGGGGCTGGATCGGTCCGTCGCTGCGTACCACCTTCATGCCGCTGTTCGGTGAACCGGCGCGGGTGGAACAGGCAGTGGGCTACTACCGGGAGCGCTTCGATGTCGAAGGCTGGCGCGAGCACACGGTGTACCCGCAGGTGGAGGACACCCTGCGCACGTTGCATGGTCGCGGCCACCGCCTGGCGGTGGTCACGGCCAAGAACGAGCCGCATGCGCGCCGCATCCTTGCCCACCTGCCGTTCGGCGGGCTGTTCGAGGAGATCGTCGGTTCGACCCTGGACGGCTCGCGCAGCCACAAGCCGGAACTGGTCGGCGAGGCGTTGCGTCGGCTGCAGGTGCAGCCTGCGCAGTGCTGGATGATCGGCGACCGCCGCATGGACATCGAAGGCGCGCGCCACCACGGCCTGCGCAGTGTGGGCGTGCTGTGGGGCTTTGGCGGTGAGGCCGAACTGACCGAAGCCGGCGCGGGCCAGCTGGCCCGTGAGCCGGCGCAGCTGACGACGCTGTTGGCCTAGGCTCCTGTGGAGCCAAGCCCATGCTCGGCTGCTTCGGCCTATGCCCAGCCGAGCATGGGCTCGGCTCTACAGAACTGCCTGCGCCGGCGTATGTCCGGGTGATGTCCGTTCCATGACCCGCGAAGACAAGCGGCACAAGGCTGTAACCGTATACATGCGACGTGAAGGATGTGCTAATTTCCGTCCTTTACCGGGAGAGGCCCATTCACCATGTTCGAGCGTCAGCGTCGCACCAAGATCCTTGCCACCCTCGGTCCGGCCACTGATCCGCCGGGCGTGCTGGAGGATCTTTTCCGCGCCGGCGTCAACGTGGTACGCCTGAACTTCAGCCATGGCGACCCCTCCGGCCAGGCCAAGCGTGCCGCCGAAGTGCGTGCCGCCGCTGCCCGCGTGGGCGTGGAAGTGGGCATCCTGGCCGACCTGCCGGGCCCGAAGATCCGCATCGAGCGCTTCGCCGAAGGCAAGGTGCAGCTCAAGGCGGGTGACCGCTTCGACCTGATCGCCAGCACCAACGCCGGCCCCGGCGATGCGACCCAGGTAGGCGTCAGCTACCTCGGCCTGCCGCAGGACGTCGGCCCGGGCGATGTCCTGCTGCTCGATGATGGCCTGATGCAGCTGCAGGTGGTGGAGGTGCAGGGCGAGCGCATCATCAGCACCGTGCTCAACGACGGCGCGCTGTCTGATCGCAAGGGACTGAACAAGCAGGGCGGTGGCCTCTCGCTGGGCGCACTGACCGAGCGCGACAAGGAACTGATCGGCATCGTCGCCAAGATCGGTGTCGACTTCATCGCCGTGTCGTTCTGCCGCAACGCGCAGGACATGAACGACGCGCGCGAGATCGCCCGCTCGCACGGCTGCGATGCCGCGCTGGTGTCGAAGATCGAGCGCACCGAGGCGATCGAGAACCTGGAAGAGATCGTCGAGGCCAGTGACGTTGTGATGGTAGCCCGTGGCGACCTGGGCGTGGAAATCGGCGATGCCGAGCTGCCCGGCCTGCAGAAGAAGATCATCAAGGCCTCGCTTGCGCAGAACAAGGTGGTGATCACCGCCACGCAGATGCTGCAGTCGATGGTTGAAAGCCCGATCCCGACCCGCGCCGAAGTGCTGGACGTGGCCAACTCGGTCATCGATGGCACCGACGCGGTGATGCTGTCGGCCGAGACCGCTGCCGGTGCCTGGCCGGTCAAGGCGGTGGAAGCGATGGCGCGTATCTGCCTGGGTGCCGAGCGCCAGTTCCAGACCGAGACCGACTTCAACGCCTCGCCGCGTAATCTGGAACGTGCCGACCAGGCGATTGCCATGGCTACCATGTTCCTGTCGCAGCACGTGGGCGTGCGTGCGATCGTGGCGATGACCGAATCCGGTGGCACCGCCCGCTACCTGTCGCGGTTCCGCGCCAAGGCGCCGGTGTTCGCAGTCACCCGCCACGACGGCGCGCGCCGCCAGATGGCCCTGATGCGCGATGTGTTCCCGATCAACTTCGACAGCCGCGGCCTGACCCCGCGCGAAGCCGCGCGCGGCAGCATCCGCCTGCTGGTGGAAGCCGAACTGCTGCAGGCCGGTGACCGCGTCGTGTTCACCAGTGGCGAGCACATGGAAACCCACGGTGCCACCAATACCCTGCGCCTGCTGGAAGTGGGAGAGGACGGCCGCGCCATCGGCCTGGGCGACCTCTGAGGCCCGCCGGGGTCGGATCCCCGCAAGGGCTCTGACCCCGTGCCGCAGGACATCGCTTGTCCTGCGCCGACATTGGAATCGTTTCCATTCTGGCCTGCACGCCGGCGCAACGGGCGGCGGGGCTATACTTGTGTTTTTCCCGCACCCGCCACAGGAAGTACATGAGCATCGAACAGCTGGCTGAAACCGCCCAGGCCATGGTTGCCCCGGGCAAGGGCATCATCGCGATCGACGAATCCACCGCTACCATCGCCAAGCGTTTCGCTGGCGTCGGTATCGAGAACACCGAGGAGAACCGTCGTGCCTACCGCGAACTGCTGCTGACCACGCCGAAGCTCAACGAGCACATCTCCGGCGCCATCCTGTTTGACGAAACCATCCGCCAGTCGACCAAGGACGGCGTGCCGTTCGCCAAGTACATGGCCGACCACGGCATGATTCCGGGCATCAAGGTGGACAAGGGCGCGCACCCGCTGGCCGGCTGCCCGGGCGAGCTGGTGACCGAAGGCCTGGATGGCCTGCGCGAGCGCCTGCAGGAGTACTACAAGCTGGGCGCGCGGTTTGCCAAGTGGCGTGCTGTGATCAACATCGGCGAGAGCATCCCGTCGGGCACCTGCATCGAGTCCAACGCCCATGCGCTGGCCCGCTACGCAGCGCTGTGCCAGGAATGCGGCCTGGTGCCGATGGTTGAGCCGGAAGTGATCATGGACGGCGACCACGACATCGAGACCTGCTACGAAGTCACCGAAGCGACCCTGCGTTCGCTGTTCGACGCCCTGTACCAGCAGAACGTGCTGCTGGAAGGCACCATCCTGAAGGCTTCGATGGTCATCTCGGGCAAGGACTGTGAAGAGCAGGCCGATGTCGAGGAAGTGGCCGAGTCGACCGTGATGTGCCTGAAGAGCACCGTGCCGGCCATCCTGCCGGGCGTGGTGTTCCTGTCCGGTGGCCAGAGCGACGAGCAGTCCACCGAGCACCTGAACGCGATGAACCAGCTGGGCAACCTGCCGTGGCCGCTGAGCTTCTCCTACGGCCGTGCCATGCAGCAGGCCGCGCTGAAGCTGTGGGCCAAGGACATGAAGGGCAACTACGCTGCTGCCCAGAAGACCGTGTACGAGCGCGCCAGGGACAATGGCCTGGCCGCGCTGGGCAAGTGGAACGGGTGATCCGTCCCATCGCTGGATGAACAAGGCAGCGCCGGCATCACGCCGGCGTTTGCTTTTGCGGGTATCTTTTCCGCCCCCATGCGCCCGGCCGGTGCGTGGGAACCACATGGAAGGCCAAGGAGAAACAACATGCGTTTGGCAGCAATCACACTGGCCGTAGCCACGGTCCTGGTCGCCGGCGGGTGCAACCGCATCGGTGGCGGCGGTGCCGAGGCAGGCAAGGCCGCGTCGCTCGATTTCGACAAGCCGGTCTCCGGCGAGATCACCTCGCGCAGCGGCATCAACTTCAATGACGGCAGCCATCACCAGCTCTACCAGATCAAGCTGGAAGACAGGGATCTGGTCGGCCTTAAGCTCACTGGTGCCCTCAGCGGCTCGATTGCGGTGTTCAACAACGGCAGCCTGGTATCCACCAGCAACACAGGCTATGAGCGCGAGGGGGACGTCTCGCTGGCTTTCCGTGCCAACGGCAGTGGTACCTACCAGGTGGCAGTCAACGCCGATGGCCCGACCGCGTTCGGCCCTTATCGCCTTCGCGCCGAGAAGCTGAAGCCGTATGACGGCAAGCCGCTGGCGGGCAGTGGCGAGATCGTCGATATGCTGGCCAGCAACTCGCAGGACTACACGTTGCAGGTGGACAAGGCGGGCCTGTACGAGATCCGGCTGGTCTCGGACGCCTTCGACCCGGTGCTGAAGCTGTCCGGGCAGGGCGTGGATGCCGAGAATGACGACGGCGGGGAAAGCACCAACTCGCGCCTGACCCTGTCGCTGAAGCCGGGCAAGTACACGCTGACCGCGCGTGGCCTCGGCGACGGCGTCAGTGGCATGTTCACCTTGTCGGCCAATCGGATCGAGCTGCCGGGCAACCTGGTCGATCGCGATGGCACCGCACTGCCGAAGTCCGGCAGCGTGTACACGATGCTCGATAACGATGGCGTCCGCCGCTTCCTGCTGACGCTGGACCGTCCGACCAATGTGCGGCTGGATGCAATCTCCGGCCAGGTCGATACCGTGCTGCGCGTGGTTGGCGGCGATGTCGAACTGACCGACGATGACGGTGGCAACGATACCAACGCACGCCTGGAAGAAGCGTTGCCTGCCGGTCATTACACCGTCGAGGTGTCCAGCCTCAGCAACGGCGCGGGCATGGTGGAAGTGCGTGTGCAGGTGGACGGCGCCAGCGCTGATGGGGCTGCTGCTTCGGCGGCAAGTGCCGCTGCCGACGCGGCCGCTGCTGCGGCCGATGATGCCGCCGCGGTGGAAGCTGCCAGCCGTTGAGCGTGTTCCACACTCCGTGGGAGTGTGGACAACGGCGCAACAGGAAAGGCCGGGCAATGCCCGGCCTTTTCCTTGACGCTGACCGCCGGATTCAGTGCGCGGCGGCGAAGCCCGCATCACCCAGCGGCGACAGCATCGAGCCGCGCGGTTCGCCGTCTGCGCCTTGCCCGGCGGCGCTCAACGCTTGCTGGTACGCCTTGGCCGTCGCGGTATTGAACGCCACCAGCACGATGCGCATCGGCTGCGCATGGCTGCGCTGCCAGGCCAGTGTCTCGGTCACGGCGATCTGCGCCGCCTGGTACAGCGGATAGCCATACACACCGCAGCTGATCGCCGGGAAGGCGATCGACTGCACCCCCAGCGACTCGGCCAGCTGCAGTGATTTCCAGTAGCAGTTGGCGAGCAATGCCGGCTCGTCGCGCTGGCCGTCGTGCCAGACCGGGCCCACCGTGTGCAGTACATGCCGTGCCGGCAAGGCGTAAGCGCCGGTGGCACGCACTTCGCCGGTCGGGCAACGCACGCCCGGGCGCAGCTCGGGCAACCGCTCGCACTCGGCCCGCAATGCGGGGCCGGCCGCACGATGGATCGCACCGTCGACACCGCCGCCACCGAGCAGTGTTTCATTGGCCGCGTTGACGATCGCATCCACCGCCAGGGTCGTGATGTCGCCCTGCCAAACTTCGATCTTCATGCGTCCGTCTCCTGCCTGTGAGGTGTTCCGCGCAGCATCTGCGCCGGCTGTTCCCACGGTAGGGGACAGGGCATCGATACTGCGTCATGACCGTCTCACGCGCTGCGATCCGACGGCCTTCACGCACGATGGCGGTCGCTGCCTTCACGCAGGCTGAAGCGGTCACGGATTCGCGGCAGGCGGTGGCGCCAGGCAATGCCCGGCGGCTTGCGTCATGGCAGGCCAGCCAGCCAGTCGTCGTCGGAACCCTCGTTCACATCGGCGAACAGCGGCGTGGAGAAATAGCGTTCACCGGTGTCCGGCAGCATCGCCAGGATCACCGAGCCCGGCTCAGCGCGGGCTGCCACGTCCAGCGCGCTGGCCACGGTGGCGCCGGCGGAGATGCCGACGAAGATCCCTTCCTCCGCCGCCAGTCGGCGCGCGGTGGCGATGGCGCGGTCATCCTCCACCGACACCAGTTCATCCACCACATCGCGGTTGAGCACGTCCGGCACGAAATCCGGGGTCCAGCCTTGGATCTTGTGCGGTTTCCAATCATCGCCCTTGAGCAGGGCGGCGCCGGCGGGTTCGGTAGCAATGACGCGGGTCTGCGGGCGCGCGACCTTCAACACTTCGCCCACGCCGGTGAGCGTGCCGCCGGTGCCCCAGCCACTGACGAAGTAATCCAGCCGCTTGCCGGCGAAGTCGCGCAGGATCTCGGCGGCCGTGGTGTTGCGGTGATAAGCCGGATTGGCCGGGTTGGCGAACTGGCTGGCCAGGAACCAGCCATGCTGCTCGGCCAGTTCGCGCGCCTTGCGCACCATGCCGCTGCCACGCTCGGCGGCCGGGGTCAGGATTACCTTCGCGCCATAGGCGCGCATCAGTTTGCGACGCTCCACCGAAAAGGTCTCGACCATCGTGGCCACGAATTTGTAGCCGCGCGCGGCAGCGACCATCGCCAGCGCCACGCCGGTGTTGCCCGAGGTGGCCTCCACGATCGTGTCGCCTGGCTTGAGCAGGCCACGCGCTTCGGCGTCGAGGATGATTGCCAGCGCCAGGCGGTCCTTGACCGAGCCGCCCGGATTGAATGACTCGACCTTGGCGTAGACGCTGACCTGTGGCGGTGCCAGGCGCTGCAGCCTGACGATGGGGGTGTTGCCGACGGTATCGAGGATGGACTCGTACAGGGCCATGGAAGCGCTCCGGAAACGGGGCCGCGCCGGGCTTCGGCGGGCAAGGGGGAGGGCTGGCTGTTCAGGCCAGCGGCTGCCGGCTGACCGTAGCGCCGGCATATGACGCCCGGAAATGACCAGATACCTTTCTTAAACAACCTTTGGTTATAAGCTGGTGACGGCAATTGACCCTAGAGTGGACCTCCGCCCCACGCCGCCTGCCTCCCATGACGCTGACCCAGCTGCGCTACCTGGTTGCCATTGCCGATGCCGAGCTGAACATCACGCTCGCTGCCTCGCGCGTGCACGCCACCCAGCCCGGCCTGTCCAAGCAGCTCAAGCAGCTGGAAGACGAGCTCGGCTTTCTGTTGTTCGTGCGCAAGGGCCGCAGCCTGGAGTCGGTCACCCCGGCCGGCACCGAGGTCATCGCCCGCGCCCGCGCGGTGCTGGCTGAGGCCAACAACATCCGCACCTACGCGGCAAACCAGCGTCGCGAGAGCCAGGGTCAGCTGATCCTGACCACCACGCACACCCAGGCGCGCTTCGTGCTGCCGCCGGCGGTGGCGGCGATCAAGCAGGCCTACCCGCAGGTCAGCGTGCACCTGCAGCAGGCCGGTGAAGCCGACGCGCTGGACCGCTTGAACCAGGGTGATGCCGATATTGCGATCATCAGCACCGCAGGCGGTGAGCCCACCGATGGCATCGCAGTGCCGCTGTTCCGGTGGCGGCGCCTGGTGGTGGTGCCCAAGGGCCATCCGCTGGACCGCGCCGGCCGCGCACCGGACCTGGCCGCGCTGGCCCGCCAGCCATTGATCAGCTACGAATCCTCGACCCGACCGAACTCATCCCTGCAACGCGCCTTCGCCGCCAATGGGCTGGTGCCCGATCTGGCACTGACCGCGCTGGATGCGGACCTGATCAAGACCTACGTGCGCACGGGTCTTGGCGTAGGCCTGCTGGCCGAGATGGCGGTCAGTTCCAACGATGAAGACCTGCGTTCGTGGCCGGCCCCGGACCCGATCGCCGAGTGCATCGCCTGGGCGGTGTTGCCGCGCGACCGCGTGCTGCGTGACTACGCGCTGGAGCTGGTGCACGTGCTGGCACCGCAGATTGATCCGCGTGACCTGCGCAGGGTGCTGGATGGCAACCAGGCGGCGGCGTGGCCGGTGCCACCGACGTGGGAGTCACTGACCCAGACCATCACGGTGTGAGGGGTTGGTCGAGCAGGGCTTGCAGCCCTGCACCCACTACGACATTCAAGCAACAGCAACAGCAACAGCAGAAGCGGCATTCCGTGGGTTGGCGGGGCGGTGTCGGAGTGTGGGGACGCTGCAAGTACGTCCCTGTAAGCTTGGCAGCCGCATCCATGCGGCTGACACCCCGCACTCCGACACCGCCCCACCTTTGACAGATCCCGATGGCTGTTGGTAGGAGTCGACCTTGGTCGACACGTAGATCCATGCCATGCGTGGATGAATCTCCATCGAAATCGAATATTTCGAATTGAAATCGAAAAGCATCCACGCATGGCGTGGATCTACTGCAGATCGCGGAGATCTGTCGAAGGCGGGGTGGGTCCGGTTGCGGGAGTGTCCGCGGCATGGGCCCGAGGCATGCCTCGGGCGGGTTGGGCAGGACGCCCAACCCCGGTCTTGCCGTGTGCGTAGGAAAGCGCACACGAGCAAGCCGCGGCCAAGCCCCCATGGATGGGTTTACGGCGTCTCCCGCAACCGGACCCACCCCGTCTACCCTCAGGGAACCGCTTTTGCTGTTGCTTCGGCTCTTGCCGTGGTCCGCAGCAGGTGCAGGGCTGCAAGCCCTGCCGATAAACCCCCTCCTGCGACGGTTCGTCGCACAGGGCAACCCTGGACCCGCCTCTACACTAGCGCGGTGACCCGCCTGTCCCGCCCGCAGCGCCTTCTGCTCCAGCTCGCCGTCCTGGCGACGCTGCTGATGGTGCTTGCGCCGCTGGTCAGCCGCGCGCTGCAGGCGCCGCCGATGGACCACACCGCAATGGCGGGCATGGACCACGCCGCCATGGGCCATGGCATGCACGACATGACCATGGCCGGGCACGACCCGCATGGCGCTTCGCAGGCAGCACCCAACCGCCCAGCCGACCCCCACGCCATGCATGGCGAAGTCTGCGAATACTGCGTGCTGGCCATGCGCCTGCTGCCGTGGCTGGCGGTGCTGGTGCTGCAGTTGCCGCTGCTGTGGCGGCCGCGCCTGGTGTTCCCGTGGTCGCAACAGGTGCTGCCGGCACTTCGCTGGCCGGCGCATGCCGCACGTGGACCACCACGCTCCTCCATCGTCCGCTGATGTCCCTATCGAATCTGCCGCACGACGCCTGACCGGGCGCCGTGCGCGCGTGCGTACCTTGGAGCTGTTCCGATGAAAATGACTTCCCGCCCCGCGGGCGCCTGCGCGCGCCTGCCGGTTGCCCTTGGCCTGGCCGTGGCCGCGTCACTGGCCCACGCTGCGCCTGCCGAAGAAGCGCGCACCCTCGACACGATGGTGGTCACTGCCGCCGCGCCTTCGTCGCCACTGCACTGGGTGACCGATCCGCGCCTGCCGCGGCAGCCGGTCCCCGCCAGTGATGGCGCCGATTACCTGAAGACCGTGCCTGGCTTCTCCGCCATCCGCAACGGCGGCACCAACGGTGACCCGGTGCTGCGCGGCATGTTCGGTTCGCGGCTGAACATCCTCAGCAACGATGGCAACCTGATCGGTGCCTGCCCGTCGCGCATGGACAATCCGCTTTCCTATATCGCGCCGGAGAGCTTCGACCGGCTGACCATCATCAAGGGCCCGCAGAGCGTGCGCTGGGGCGCAGGTGCCTCGGCCGGCACCATCCGTTTCGAGCGCGATACGCCGCGCTTCGAGGAACCCGGTCTGCGTGCCGATGCCAGTGGACTGGTCGGCTCGCGCAACCGCAACGACCAGGTGCTGGACCTGACGCTGGGCAATCCGGCCGGTTACGTGCGTGCCAGCGGCAATCGCTCGGAAGCGGACGACTACAAGGATGGTCATGGTGACGTGGTGCCGTCGAAGTGGCGCAAGTGGAACGGCGACGTGGCCATCGGCTGGACGCCGGACGCCGATACGCTGCTGGAAATCTCCGCCGGTGCCGGCGATGCGATCGCGCGCTATGCCGGGCGTGGCATGGACGGCGCGGCGTTCGAGCGCACCAGCTACGCGGCACGCTTCGAGAAGCGCAACCTGCCGGGCGCGTGGGAAACGTTGCAGGCCAACGTGTACTACAACGAAGCCGACCATGTGATGGACAACTACACGCTGCGCACGCCGAATCCCAACAGCATGATGCCCATGCCGATGGCTTCGAATGTGGACCGCCGAACCCAGGGCGGCCGGGCCAGTTCCGAGTGGCGCTGGCAGGAGGTGCAGCTGGTGGCCGGTGTGGACGGTGAGGACAGCCGCCACCGTGGCCGCAACGGCATGGGCCGCGGTACTTACCGCCAGGCCGCGTGGCAGACCGATGCGAACTTCCACCGCTATGGCGTGTTCACCGAGTTGACCCTGGGCGCCGGCACCGACCAGCGCTGGATCAGTGGCCTGCGCATCGACCGTGCCAGCGCCCGCGATGAGCGGCAATCGATCGGCGGCATGATGGGCAACCGGCCCAATCCCAGCGCCGGGCAGACGCGCAAGGAATGGCTCGGCAGCGGGTTCCTGCGCTACGAGCAGGACCTTGCCGACGGCCTGACCTGGTACGCCGGCCTCGGCCACAGTGAACGCATGCCCGACTACTGGGAGCTGTTCTCGCCCAACCATGGCCCGTGGGGCGCAGTGAACGCGTTCACCGGCGTGCAGCCCGAGCGCACCACCCAGCTCGACGTGGGCCTGCAGTACAAGGGACCGCGCGTACAGGCGTGGGTTTCGGCGTACGCCGGGCAGATCCAGGACTACATCCTGTTCACCTACCATGGCAGCGGCATGATGGGCATGAGCCAGGCCAACAACGTCGATGCGCGCATCGCCGGTGCCGAAGCCGGGCTGGAAGTGAGCCTGGCTGCGCAGTGGAAGCTGGGTGGCACGCTGGCCTATGCCTGGGGCGAGAACCGCGACCAGCAGCGTCCGCTGCCGCAGATGCCGCCGCTGGAAGCGCGCCTGAGCGCGAACTGGGAAGGCCAGCGCTGGAGTGCCGGTGCGCTGCTGCGTGCGGTGACCCATCAGCATCGTGTCGCAGATGGACAGGGCAACGTGGTCGCGCAGGACCTGGGGCCGAGTGCCGGCTTCGCTACCTTCGCGCTCAATGCCGCTTACCGCTTCAGTTCGCAGCTGCAGCTCAGTGCGGGCGTCTACAACCTGTTCGACCGCGCCTACAGCGAGCACCTGAACCTGGCCGGCAGCGCCGACTTCGGCTTCCCGGCCGACCCGGTGCGCATCAATGAACCCGGGCGCAGCCTGTGGATGAAGGTGAACTACCGGTACTGATCGGCCGGGTAAAAAAACGGGGCCGGATCCCCGCCAGGATCCGTCCCCGCCCGACGCCCTCTGTCGGGCAGCTTCGACTCTACGATGACAACGCCTGCGGCGCACGGCGGGATACACCTCGACACATGCCGACACCGCTGCTGCGAGCCTTGCACGGAACAGGTTCACGGCGCTATCGCCCCGCCGGTGCCACGCCAGTAAACGCTTGGCACATATCGCTTCCACGGGTGCTTGCCTACACTCGGCGGCCGTGGATCTATCAGGACCGTTCATGTTGGCTCGCATTGCTTCGACCCTGGCCCTTGGCCTCAGCCTGGCCCTTCTGGCCGGGTGCGGGGGCAAACAGGAGGCCGCCGCCCGTCGGCAGGGCGAAGCGGTGCCGGTGACCGCGCAGGTCGTGCAGTCCTCGCAGTGGAATGACACGCTGCAGGCGCTGGGCACGGCCAAGGCGCGCGAGTCCATCAGCGTGACGGCCAAGGTCAGCGAAATCGTCGAGAAGGTGCACTTTGAAAGTGGCCAGCATGTGGCCGCCGGTGCGCCGATCGTGACCCTGCGCGGGCAGGCCCAGGAGGCCGCGCTGGTGCAGGCGCAGGCCACCTTCCACGAAGCCGACCAGCTGTACAGGCGCCAGCGCGAGCTGGCCTCCCAGCGGCTGGTGTCCAGCGCCACGCTGGATACGCAGAAGTCGATCCGCGATGCGGCCGAGGCGCGCGTGATGCAGATGCAGGCCGACATCGGTGACCGCCGCGTGCGCGCGCCGTTCGCTGGCGTGCTCGGCATCCGCCAGGTCAGCCCCGGCTCGCTGGTGACCCCGACCACGGTCATCGCCACGCTCGATGACATCGAGCACATGCACGTCGATTTCCAGGTGCCGGAAGTGGAACTGGCTGCGCTGGGCGTCGGTGACAAGGTCAGCGCCACCAGCGTGGCGTGGCCGGGCCGCACCTTCGAGGGTGAGGTCAGCACCATCGATGCGCGCATCGATCCGGTCACCCGTGCGGTGACCGTGCGCGCCGACTTCGCCAACGGCGATCATGCGCTGCGCCCGGGCATGCTGCTGGACGTGCGGCTGTTCCGCCCCGAGCGCCCGGCGCTGGTGGTCCCGGAAATCGCCGTGGTGCAGGTCGGCCGCGATACCTTCGTGTACCGCATCAAGGCCGACGACAGCGTCGAGCGCGTGGACGTGGTCACCGGTGCGCGCCGCGCCGGCGTGGTCGAGATCAAGCAGGGGCTGGAAGCGGGCCAGCGCATCGTGGTTGATGGCACCGGCAAGCTGCGCCCGGGCCTGAAGGTCGCGGCCAGGGATGCGGCACCGGCCAGCGGCGCGAAACCGGATGCCGCGCCGGCACCGGCCGCGGCCGAGGGGCACGGCGGATGAAACTGTCCGACATCTCCATCCAGCGGCCGGTGTTCGCCGTGGTGATGAGCCTGCTGCTGCTGGTGCTGGGCGTGATGTCCTTCACCCGCCTGACCCTGCGCGAGCTGCCTGCCATCGACCCGCCCATTGTTTCGGTGTCGGTGGATTACACCGGTGCCTCGGCGGCGGTCATCGAAAGCCGCATCACCCAGGTCCTGGAAGATGCACTGGCCGGCATCGAAGGCATCGATACGATCAACGCGCGCAGCACCAACGGCCGCTCGCAGGTCAGCATCGAGTTCACCTCCAACCGCGATATCGAAGCGGCGGCCAACGACGTGCGCGATGCGGTCAGCCGCGTCGCCGACCGCATGCCGGAAGAAGCCCGGCCGCCGGAAATCGCCAAGGTCGAAAGCGATGCCGACCCGATCATCTGGTTCAACATGGTCTCTTCGACCATGGACACGCTGGAACTGAGCGATTACGCCGACCGCTATGTGGTCGACCGCTTCTCCAGCCTCGACGGCGTGGCCCAGGTCCGCATCGGCGGCCGCCAGCGCTATGCGATGCGCATCTGGCTGGACCGCGACCAGCTGGCCGCACGCGGGCTGACCACCGGCGACGTGGAAACCGCACTGCGCAACGAGAACGTGGAACTGCCGGCCGGTCGCATCGAGTCGACCGACCGTGATTTCACCCTGCGCGTGGAGCGCAACTACATCAAGCCCGAGGATTTCGCCACCATCCCGCTGGGCAAGGGCCGCGACGGCTACGTGGTGCGCATGGGCGACGTGGCGAAGATCGAACTGGCCTCGGCCGAGCGCCGCGCCTACTACCGCAGTAACGGCGAGCCGGGCATCGGCCTGGGTATCGTCAAGACCTCCACCGCCAACTCGCTGGACGTGGCGCGCACCGCGCGCGCTGAAGCCGAGCGGGTGGCACTGACCCTGCCCAAGGGCACGCAGATCTTTGTTGCGTTCGACAACACCACCTTCATCGAAGCCGCCGTTGACCGCGTCTACGCCACGCTGGTGGAGGCAATGATCCTGGTGCTGGCGGTGATCTGGCTGTTCCTCGGCAGCTTCCGTGCCGCACTGATTCCGGCGGTGACCGTGCCGGTCTGCCTGGTGGCCGCGTTCATCGCACTGTACGCGTTCGACTTCTCGATCAACCTGCTGACCCTGTTGGCACTGGTGCTGTGCATCGGCCTGGTGGTGGACGATGCGATCGTGGTGGTGGAAAACGTGCAGCGCCGCATCGACCTGGGCGAGCCCCCACTGGTGGCCTCCAAGCGCGGTACCACGCAGGTTGCCTTCGCGGTGATCGCCACCACCGCCGTGCTGGTGGCGGTGTTCCTGCCGGTCGGTTTCCTGGAAGGCAATACCGGGCGCCTGTTCCGCGAGCTGGCGGTGGCGCTGGCGGCAGCGGTGGCGCTGTCCGCATTCGTAGCGCTGACGCTGACGCCGATGATGGCGTCCAAGCTGCTCAAGCCGCACACCGGGCAGGCACCACGTGGCCTGCATGGCTTCATCAACCGCAATCTGGAGCGCCTGGCTTCGGGCTATGGCCGCGTGCTCGACCACCATGTCGACCGCACCTGGATCTACCTGCTGGTGATGGTGGCCGCACTGGCTGCCAGCTGGGGCCTGCTCAAGCTGCTGCCGTCGGAACTGGCGCCGGCCGAAGACCGCGGTTCGTTCCAGATCATGATCGACGGCCCGGAAGGCGCCGGCTACGACTACACCGTGCAGCAGGTGCAGCAGGTAGAAGCGCTGCTGGCGCCGCATGTCGGCCCGGACAAGCCGATCGTGCGCGCCAACCCGCGCGTGCCGGGCGGCTGGGGCGCCAGCGAGGAGATGCACACCGGCCGCGTCAGCATCTTCCTGCAGCCGTGGCGCCAGCGCAGCGAGGGGACGCCTGAAGTGGCCGACGCGCTGCAGAAAGAACTGGACACCATCCGCGGCGTGCGAGTGCGCACGCAGGTGGGCGGTGGCCTGGTGCGCAGTGGCGGGCAGCCGTTCCAGATCGTGCTGGGCGGCCCCGAATATGCCGAGATCGCGCAGTGGCGCGACCGCATCCTGCTGCGCATGGCCGACAATCCCGGCCTGGTTGGCCCGGACTCGGACTACAAGGAAACCCGGCCGCAGATGCGGGTGAACATCGACCGCCAGCGCGCGGCCGACCTCGGCGTGCCGGTCACCGCGATCGGATCGGCGCTGGAAACCATGATGGGTTCGCGCCGCGTCACCACCTTCGTCGACAACGGCGAGGAGTACGACGTGCTGGTGCAGGCCGGGCGCGATGGCCGTGCCAGCCCGGCCGACCTGGCCGCGATCCGCGTGCGTGCCACCTCCGGCGAGCTGGTGCCGCTGTCCAACCTGGTCACGCTGAGCGAAGTGGCCGAGGCCGGAACCCTGAACCGCTTCAACCGACTGCGCTCGATCACCATCAGTGCCGGCCTGGCGCCAGGCTATCCGTTGGGCGAGGCCATTGCCTGGGCACAGAACGTGGCCCGGGAAGAGCTGCCGCAGTACGCACAGGTGAACTGGAAGGGTGAGTCGCGTGAGTACCAGAGTGCCGGCGGTGCGGTGCTGCTGACCTTCGCGATGGCCCTGCTGGTGGTGTACCTGGTGCTGGCCGCGCAGTTCGAAAGCTTCATCCACCCGCTCACCATCATGCTGACCGTGCCGCTGGGTGTGCTCGGTGCGCTGGTCGGCCTGTGGGTGAGTGGCGGCACGGTGAACCTGTTCAGCCAGATCGGCATCGTGATGCTGGTTGGCCTGGCCGCGAAGAACGGCATCCTCATCGTCGAATTCGCCAACCAGCTGCGCGATGACGGGCGCACGGTGCGCGAGGCGATCATCGAATCGGCGATGGTGCGCCTGCGCCCGATCCTGATGACCTCGATCGCCACCGTGGTCGGCGCGATTCCGCTGGTGGTCGCCGGTGGCCCCGGCTCGGCCAGCCGTGGCACGATCGGTATCGTGATTATCTTCGGCGTAACTCTTTCGACCTTCCTGTCGCTGTTCGTGGTGCCGGCGTTCTACGCACAGCTGGCCCCGTACACCCGCTCGCCGGAAGCGGTGAAGCGCGAGCTGGAGAAGCAGGAAGCGGAATCGCCATCGGTGGGTGGCCATGCCTGACCCGACCACCGTGCTGCGAGGTGAAGGCTTCCAATTGCGCCCCTGGCGCCCGGATGACCTGGAATCGCTGCTGCACCACGCCAACGACGCCGAGGTGTCGCGGGGCCTGCGTGATCGCTTTCCGTACCCGTACACGCGCGGGGATGGCGAGGCCTTCCTCGCCGGCCGCGTGCTGGCTCCCGGCACCCTGAACCTGGCCATCGAGATAGACGGCCAGGCCTGCGGCAGCGTCGGTGCCCAGCAGGGCGTGGCCGAGCGTGGGCATACCGCCGAACTGGGTTACTGGCTGGGCCGGGCCTACTGGGGCCAGGGCCTGATGACCCGGGTGGTCGGTGTGTTTGCGCCTTGGGTGATGGACGAGCTGCGCCTGTTCAGGCTGCAGGCCACGGTGGTCGACTTCAATCTCGGCTCGGCCCGGGTGCTGGAGAAGAACGGCTTCCAGGAAGAGGGCGTGGAGCGCTGCGCGGTCTACAAGCGCGGCGCGCTGCACGACCTGCGCCGCTTCGCCCGGGTACGCACGCAGCTGCCCTGAACGCGCGGGCTGGCCGCTGTAGCGCCGAGCCCATGCTCGGCTGATTCCGGGGCCCAAGCCGGACATGGGCTCGGCGCTACACGACAGCGCTACCGCAGCGGCCTTCGATCAGGGAGAATCGACCGGTCCCCTCCAGCCGACGGGACGTCCTTACAACCCGCCGACTGGAGAGAGCGCGCGTGGAAGCAACCGTACACTTCATCAACAGCATCATCTGGAGCAAGGCACTGATCTTCGTGTGCCTGGGCGCCGGCCTGTTCTTCAGCCTGCGCACGCGCTTCATGCAGATCCGTGGCTTCTTCGAAATGTGCCGCCTCACCGTCAGGGGTGAGAAATCCGACGCCGGCGTGTCCTCGTTCCAGGCGCTGGCCATGTCGATGGCCGGCCGCATGGGCATCGGCAATATTGCCGGCGTGGCCACCGCCATCGCCTTCGGCGGCCCCGGGGCGATCTTCTGGATGTGGGTGATGGGCTTCCTCGGCGCGTCCACCTCGTACGTGGAATGCACCCTGGCGCAGATCTACAAGACCAAGGACGCCGAAGGCCGCTACCGCGGTGGCCCGGCGTACTACATCGAGAAGGCGATGGGCCTGAAGTGGTATGCGCTGGCCTTCGCCATCGCCACGATCATCGCCGCAGGTTTCCTGATGCCGGGCGTGCAGGCCAATGCCATCGCCGACAGCATCATCAACGCCTGCCGTGGGACCGCGCTGTGCGGGCCGCTCGACGGCCAGGCCTTCGGCATGGAATCGGTGCAGGCGCTGAAGCTGGGCATCGGCATCGTGGTCGCGCTGCTGCTGGGCGTGGTGATCTTCGGTGGCGTCAAACGCATCGCCAACTTCGCCGAAGTGGTGGTGCCGTTCATGGCTGCCGGTTTCATCCTGATGGCCATCATCATCATGGTCATCAACTACGACCGCGTGCCGGAAATGTTCGGCATCATCTTCCAGAGTGCCTTCGGCACGCATGCCGCATTCGGCGCGATGATGGGCCTGGCGGTGGAGTGGGGCATCAAGCGCGGCATCTACGCCAACGAAGCCGGCCAGGGTTCGGGCCCGCATGCAGCGGCCGCCTCGGAAGTCTCGCACCCGGCCAAGCAGGGCTATGTGCAGGCCTTCGCCATCTACTTCGACACCATGATGGTGTGCACCGCCACCGCGTTCCTGATCCTGGCCAGCGGCACCTACAACGTGTACTCGCCGGCAGGTGCCAGCGCACCGCCGATCTTCCAGGGCCTGGCCGGCATTCCCGAAGGCGCCGGTTACGCCCAGGCCGGCGTGGAAGCGGTGCTGCCGGGCTGGGGTTCGGCATTCGTGTCCATCGCCATCTTCTTCTTCGCCTTCACCACCATCATGGCGTACTACTACATGGCCGAGACCAACCTCAGCTATGTAAACCACAACAGGAAGCGCCCGCTGACGGTGCTGGTGCTGCGCCTGGGCATCATCGGCATGGTGGTGTTCGGCGCGTTCCACAATGCCACCCTGGCCTGGGCGCTTGGCGACATCGGCGTGGGCCTGATGGCCTGGCTGAACATCATTGCCATCCTCATCATCCAGAAGCCGGCGATGCTGGCCCTGCGTGACTACGAACGACAGAAGAAGCTGGGCCTGGATCCGGTGTTCGACCCTGATGCCTTGGGCATCAAGAACGCCGATTTCTGGCGCCAGCGCAAGCAGGAGAGTGTGTAAGTGAACAACCCTTGGAACAACCGCCGCCCGTCCGCCCGTCCGCCGCGCGCAACGCCGTTGCCGCGCCCGGAGGTGCCGGCCACGGGCGGTGGTGGGCGCGGTGGCAGCGATGAGCTGCGTCTGTACGGCCTGAATGCCGTGCTGGCTGCGTTCGAAGCGCGGCCGCAGGCGCTGCGCAAGCTGTACCTGCTGGAAGCACGCATTCCGCGCCTGCAGCCGTTGTTGAAGTGGTGCGTGGCCAACCGCGTGGGCTACCGCGTGGTCGAGGATGGCGATCTGAACAAGCTGGCCGGCACCACCCATCACGAAGGCGTGGTGGCCGACATGCTGCGCGCACCGGCACTGCCGCTGGCGCAGTGGCTGCAGCAGGTCGGTGACGGCCCGGCGCTGGCGCTGTGGCTGGATGGCGTGGGCAACCCGCACAACCTCGGCGCGATCCTGCGCTCGGCCGCGCACTTCGGCGTCAAGGCGCTGCTTCTGCCGGCTGGCAGCACGCTGGCGCTGTCCGGTGCCGCCGCGCGCGTGGCCGAAGGCGGCGCCGAAGCGGTGCCGCTGGTGCAGCTGCCGGAGACCGCTCAGGCAATGGCACAACTGCGCGCAGCCGGTTTCGGCCTGGCCGCGACCCTGGTCGAGGGCGGTGATGACGTGTTCCGCGCGTCCCTGCCAGACCGGCTGGTGTACGTGATGGGCGCCGAAGGCGAGGGCATGGACCGTGGCCTGGCGAGCCAGTGCGATCTGCAGGTCTCGATCCCCGGCAGCGGCGCGGTGGAAAGCCTGAATGTTGCTTCCGCCACGGCCGTGCTGCTGGCGCAGTGGGCGAGCCGCCGCGGCTGAGTGACGCCCGGTGGGTGCGAACCTTGGTTCGCACCGCTCTTCCCGCCGCAAACGCCGGGCATGGCCCGGCGCTACCGCATCATTCGTTCGGCGGCGTGGTCGCCTTGGCCTCGCTGCCGAAGCTGCCATCGGCTTCCGCCGCCAGGTAGGCGAACACAGTGTAGGCGGCCACGTTCTGTGCCAGCGCCTTCGGGTCGATCTTATCCAGCGTGTCGTCGGCGGTGTGGTGCAGGTGGAAGTAGTCCGAGCCGTCCTGCGCCAGCCACGCCCACGCACCGCCCTTGGCGGCCAGTGGGCCGACGTCCGGGCCCGGGCCACCCTTGTCGGCCTGGTACTCGATGCCCAGCGGCTTCATTACTTCGGCAATCTGCTTCGTCGCTTCGCGCGAGCCGTCCGGATTCGGCGAACCGGTATTGAAGGCGTAGATGCGGCCCGCGCCGAAGTCGCTCTCGGCGGCCAGCTGGTGCAGGGCCACGTCCTTCGCGTGCGCTTCGGCATAGGCCTTGCCGCCATACAGGCCCTGTTCCTCGTTGGCGAAGGCGATCACGCGGATGGTGCGCTTCGGTGCCTGCTTGAGCTGGCCGATCAGGTGGCCTGCGGCCATGGTGATGCCCACGCCCGCGCCGTCATCCACCGCGCCGGTGCCCAGGTCCCACGAATCCAGATGCCCGCCAATCACCACTACTTCCTTCGGCAGGCTGCGGCCGGTGATCTCGCCGATCACGTTGTACGAGGTCGCCGTACCATCCCAGCCGCAGTCCAGCGCCACCTTCACCGTGGTGCTGCCACGGGCCAGCAGGCGGGCCAGCTGGTCGGCATCGGGCACCGACAGTGCCGCAGACGGCACCGGGGTCAGGCCGTCATCGAAACGGGTGATGCCGGTGTGCGGCACGCGGTGCGAGTCGGTGCCGGCCGAACGCATCAGGAAACCGACCGCGCCCTTGCGGATCGCCTCGGACGGACCCTTGCTGCGGATCGCGCCGCCGCGGCCGTAGTCGCGGCCATCGCGGAACGGCAGCATCTGGTAATCGACGAAGGCGATCTTGCCCTTGAGCGAACCGGCCGGCGCCGCCTGCAGTGCGGTCAGGTCGGCGAAGCGCACCACCTCGGCTTCAACGGTGCCGCCCGGGCTGCCGCCCAGTGCGGTGATCTGCAGCGGCTGCGGATTTTTGCCGGTCACGGCAGCGTGTTCACTGCGGCGCTCCCACTTCGGGAAGGTCACCGGTTCCTTCCACACCTTGTCGAAGCCCAGTGCCTTGAACTTGGCTTCGGCCCAGGCCACGGCGCGGGCGTCAGCCTCGCTGCCGGCGATGCGCGGGCCGATCTCGGTGGTGAGCGATTCGACCACCTTCCAGCCGGTGTCATCGGCCAAGGCCTGGTCGCGCAGCTGTGCGGCGGTGGCCAGCGACGCCGGGGGCAGGGTAGTGGTGTGCGGCGCCGCGAAGGCCGGGGCGGCCAGCAGGGCGAGGGAGGATGCGATGGCAAGAACGCGGCGACGCATGGACAACTCCGGGAAGGGACCTAAGCCTTGGAGCTTAACAGTCGTTCAGCCCGGCGCATGGGCGGGAGGTCATGGCTGGCGCGGATGCTGTTTCCCGCCAGATGCAGCAAAGCGAAAGCCCCGCCGGGGCGGGGCTTTCGCCTGCTTCTGTAGAGCCGAGCCAATGCTCGGCTGCCTTTTGCAGATCAGCCGAGCGTGGGCTCGGCTCTACAGGTGGGGGGGGGCGCCCATAGGCGCCCGATACCTTATTTCTTCAGGCTGTCGCGGATCTCGCGCAGCAGCACCACTTCCTCGGCCGGTGCGGCCGGTGCAGCTTCCTTCTTGCGAGACAGGCGGTTGATCGCCTTGACCACGATGAAGATCGCGAAGGCCACGATCACGAACTGGATCAGGGTGTTGATGAAATCACCGTAGCCGATCACCACCGCCGGAATCTCCTTGCCGTCCGGGCCGATGCGGGCCGGCGACAGCGTCCACGCCAGCTGCGAGAAGTCCACCTTGCCGATCAGCAGGCCCAGCGGCGGCATGATGATCTTCTCGACCAGCGCCGTCACGATCTTGCCGAAGGCCGCGCCGATCACCACGCCGACAGCGAGGTCGATGACGTTGCCGCGCATGGCGAATTCCTTGAACTCGGTGAGCATTCCCATTGTTGTTTTTCTCCGGTGGGGAAGTGGACAGCGCGCAGGGTAGCGCAGGTGACGTCAGCCGGCGATCACGCCGTGGCGCTCGGCCACGTTTTCCAGGCGGGCACTGAAGCGGTCGCCGGGCTTCAGCGCAGCCACCCCGGACGGGGTGCCCATGAACACCAGGTCACCGGCACGCAGCTGCCACAGCTTGGACAGCTCATGCAGGATCTCCGGCACGTTCCAGATCATCTGGTCGAGCAGTGCCTGCTGGCGCACCTCGCCGTTGACCTCCAGCGACAGGTTCAGCGCAGCCAGGTCGCCGACTTCTTCGGCGTGCACGATTTCGCTGATCGGCGCGGAGGCATCGAACCCCTTCGCGGCATCCCAAGGATGGCCCTTGTCCTTGGCTGCGGCCTGCAGATCGCGGCGGGTCAGGTCCAGGCCGACGGCGTAGCCGTAGACCAGCGCATCGGCGTCGGCCACGGCCAGCTCGCCGGCGGGCGCATCGCGACCGATCGCCACCACCAGTTCCACTTCGTGGTGCAGGTTGGCGGTTGCTGGCGGATAGGGGATGGCATCGTCGTGGCCGACCACGATGGCGTCGGCCGGCTTGCTGAAGAACATCGGGCGGCCGCGGTCATCGGCCGCCGGCACCGCCGCGCCCATTTCGCGGGCGTGGTCGGCGAAGTTGCGGCCGACGCAGTAGATACGGTGCACGGGGAAGCTGCCGCCACCGGCTACCGGTACACGCGGCAGAGCTACGGCAGGGATCACATCGGAGACATCGGACATGCGGGCATCCAGGAAGGGCGTGCCCGCAGTCTAGAACGCATGGCGCCCGCCGTCAGCGGGCGCGGAAGGCCTGGATCAGCGCGAGGCCGGCAACACCGGCTTGCGCACCACGCGGTACTCGCCCTCGACCACGGTCGGGTCCACCGGACGCGCGGCACCCGGCTTGCGCGAGGCCAGCAGCTTCCACGCCAGGCCGACCATGATCATCGCCGCACCAACAAACACGCCGATGAACACCATCGCGGCCAGGATCGCCAAGCCAAGCAGGCCCACGGCAACGCGCACCAGCGGATGGCGCGGCTTGCGCGGCGCGAACAGGGTGCGGAACTGGTTGAAGGCGGATGCGCGGTTGAACATGGCGGCTCGATAGGCTGGGATCAGCGAAAACAGAGTATCGGGAGGCGCCACTGTCATTGAGTGAAAAACTCGTTAAATATAGCCTGTGCTAATTACGGATCAATGACTTGTGTTCATGTCGCAGCCGGTCACCTGAGCAGGCATGCGACAATTCCGGTTTACCGTCCGAGCTTTCGCCATGACTATCGCTGCTGCCCTGATCGCCCTTGATGCCATTGCCGATGGCGCGTTTGCCGAGGTCGAAGCGGTGATCGATGGCGATGCCGAATCGCTGGTGCTGTACCGCGACGGCGCGCAGGTGCGCGCATTCCTGAACATCTGCCCGCACGCCGGCCGTCGCCTGGACTGGGCCCCGGGCCAGTTCCTGAAGAGCCGCGAAGGCCATCTGGTCTGCGCCGCGCATGGCGCCTCGTTCACGCTGGACAGCGGCGACTGCATTGCCGGCCCGTGCAAGGGCGACCGCCTGCGTGCGGTGCCGGTCGATATCCGCGATGGGCAGGTCTATCTGGCTTGAGGCCGGAAGCAGTCGAGCACGGCTCGATTCTACAAAGGCTCCACGCATGGCGTGGACCCACCCCGCCATCCCACGGAATGCCAGCCGTTGACGTTGACGTTGACGTTGACGTTGATTCTGCGGGTGCAGGGCGCAGCCCTGCCAACAAACCCAACCCTCAGAACATCAGGTTGATCATCAACACCACCACGCAGGTGTAGATCAGCGACAACGGTCCGCCGACCCGCCACATCTCGCGCGGGGTGTAATTGGCCGGGCCGGTGATCATCGAAATCACCGGGTTGGAGGCCGTCATCAGGTTGTTGGACGCCGACAGCGCCACGATCAGCGCGAACGCGGTCGGGTTGCCGCCCGCCGCCAGTGCCAGATTCACCGCGATCGGTACCATCACGATGGTCGCGCCCACATGGCTGATCACCAGCGAGAACGCCGTGGTCAGCAGTGCCAGCGCCACCTCCAGCACCCACACCGGGATGCCGGTGGGCAGCTTGTCGATGGTGTGGCCGGCCACCCATGCCGCCGCACCACTGGAGTCCATCGCCCATCCGAGCGGGATCAGCCCGGCCATCATGAACACCGTTTTCCAGTTGATCGAGGCATACGCCTCGTCCATGCGCAGCACGCCGGTCAGCAGCATGCCGGCCACGCCGGTCATCAGCGTCAGCGCGACCGGCAGCTTGCTGGTCAGCGCGATCAGGATGGTCAGCGCGAAGATCGCCATCGCAATCTTGAACTTGTGCGGGCGCTGCTCGCCGGTCGGATAGTCGGTCACCACCACGAAGTCGCGGCTCTTGGCCGCCTGTGCCAGGTCGGTCCAGATGCTGTGGAAGACCAGCATGTCGCCTGCACGCAACTGCACGTCGCGCACGTCCTCGCGGATCACCTGCTTGTCGCGGTTGATCGCCAGCAGGCTGATGCCACGCTCCTTGCGCAGGCGCAGGTCGGCCGCGCTCTTGCCGATCACGTTCGAGGTCGGCGGTACCACCGCCTCGGAAATACCGGCGCGGCTCGGGTTGAACAGGTCACCCAGGTGCTTCAGGCGCGAAGACATGCGCAGGAACTGGTTCTGCGCGAAATCGTTGATCTGCTGGCGCGGGCCCATCGCACCGAGCACGCTGCCTACCCAGATGCGCATCTCCGCCGGCGGCGCCAGGCGGGTGTCATTACCGGTTTTCAGGGCCAGCAGCAGCGGGGCGTCGTGCAGGTTCTCGGCCTCGCCCAGGGTCATGCCCACCAGCGGACTTTCCGCGCTGACCACCAGCTCGAACACATCGCCTTCGATGCCATAGGTCTTGGCGAAGTAGCTCTCGGTGCGTGCTGGGGTGACCCCGTCGTTGACCAGGGTTTCTTCCTCGATCAGCTTGCGGTCGCCGTAGTAGCGGAAGTACAGCAGCGAGGCGATCAGCAGTGCCACGCCAATCGGCAGCGGCGCGAACATGCGCAGCGGCTCGATGGTGGCCAGGCCGGAAGGCAGGTTGTTGTTGGCCGAGGCCAGCAGATCGTTCAGCAGGATCAGCGGCGAATTGCCGACCATGGTCAGCGCACCGCCCATCACGATCGCCGCCGAGATCGGCAGCAGCAGGCGCTGCATCGTCAGCCCGGTGCGCGCTGCCAGTCGCGAGGCGACCGGCAGATACAAGGCCATCACCGACGGGTTCTGCATGAAGGACGAGTTCAGGCCGGCGATGGCGGTGGTCATCATCAGCAGCCGCTGTTCGACGCCGTGGCCGCGCCGCAGCAGCCATGCGGCCAGCCGGTTCAGCGCCCCGGTGCGGTCCAGGCCCGCACCGAGGATGGTGGTGGCGATGATGCTCATCACCGCGTTACCGGAGAAACCGCCGAAGATCTCCTCCGGCGCGATCAGGCCGGTGACACCGAGTACCACCAGCACCACCAGCGCGACCACGTCGGCGCGGATGCGCTCGAACAGGAACATCGCCATCGTGAAGCCGACCAGCCCGAGCACGAGCTTCATGTCGTTGGTCAGCGTCAGCGCGGTATCCATGTGGGGCGCGGCGTCCTCAGGCGATCATCAGGTGCGGTCGTACAGCAGGTCCCAGACGCCGTGGCCGAGTTTCTGGCCGCGGGTCTCGAAGTGGGTCTGCGGGCGCCAGTCCGGACGCGGCACGCTGCCACGCGGGCCGGCGCGGTTGACCAGGCCGGCAGTCGCGTCAAGCACGTCCCACATCTGCTCGGCGTAGTCTTCCCAGTCGGTGGCGCAGTGCAGGCGGCCACCCGGGCGCAGCTTGCGCACCAGCAGCTCGGCAAATGCCGGCTGCAGCAGGCGGCGCTTGTTGTGGCGCTTCTTGTGCCACGGGTCCGGGAAGTAGATGCGCACTTCATCGAGCGCGCCATCGGCGATCTCGTTCTGCAGCACTTCCACCGCGTCATGGTGGTACAGGCGCACGTGGTCGGCATTGTCCTCAGCCAGCGCGTTCAGCAACCGGCCCACGCCGGGGGCGTGCACTTCGATGCCGATGTAGTCGCGCGACGGATCGTGCTGGGCGGCGAAGCGCAGCGCGGCACCGTTGCCGAAGCCGATTTCCAGCACCTTGTGTGCCGGGCGGCCGAAGGTGGCATCCAGGTCACGCGGCTGGCCGGTGTAGTCGAGGCCGAAGCGCGGCCAGCGTTCGTCGAACGCGCGCTGCTGGGCGGGGGTGAAACGTCCCTGGCGCAACACGAAGCTGCGCACCTCGCGGCGGCCCTCGCTTACGGTGAAGGGCTTGGGTGGGGCCTTGGAGCCGGCGCTGTCAAAAGGATTGGTCATCAGCCGATCAGCCCGTCCACCGGAGAGGATGCGCTGGCGTAGCGCTTGCGCGGGATGCGCCCGGCCAGGAAAGCCTCGCGGCCGGCCTCGACTGCCTTGCGCATGGCAGTGGCCATCAGCACCGGGTTGCGCGCACCGGCAATGGCGGTGTTCATCAACACGCCGTCGCAGCCCAGTTCCATCGCGATCGCCGCATCCGACGCGGTGCCCACGCCGGCATCAACAATGATCGGCACCTTGGCGTCTTCGATGATCTGCAGCAGGTTGTACTTGTTCTGGATGCCCAGGCCCGAACCGATCGGCGCGGCCAGCGGCATCACTGCGGCGCAGCCGATCTCTTCCAGGCGCTTGGCCAGGATCGGGTCGTCGGAGGTGTAGACCATCACCTCGAAGCCGTCCTTGACCAGCTGCTCGGCGGCCTTGAGGGTCTGCACCACGTCCGGGTACAGGGTCTTCTGGTCGCCCAGCACCTCCAGCTTGGTCAGGTTGTGGCCGTCCAGCAGCTCACGGGCCAGGCGGCAGGTACGCACCGCGTCTTCGGCGGTGTAGCAGCCAGCGGTGTTGGGCAGGATGGTGAAGCGCTCCGGTGGCAGCACGTCCAGCAGGTTCGGCTCGCCCGGGTTCTGCCCGATGTTGGTGCGGCGGATGGCCACGGTGACGATCTGGGCGCCAGCAGCCTCGGTGGCCAGGCGGGTTTCTTCCAGGTCCTTGAACTTGCCGGTGCCGGTGAGCAGCCGCGAGCCATAGGTCTTGCCGGCGATCACCAGCGAATCGGGGGAGACATGAACGTTCATGGCGCGATTATCGCCTATCCGCCTGAAGATGGGATCACGCAATGGCGTGCCGGCCGTGGATCGGCATGGGTAGTGCCGGCCGCTGGCCGGCAAACCCGGACAGGCCTCAGCCCCCACCCAGCGCGTGCACGATCTCGACAATGTCGCCTTCAGCCAGGACATGCTCGCGATGGCGGCTGCGGCTGACGATCTCGCCGTTGACCTCCACTGCCACCCGGCGCTGCAGCAGCTGCTCGGCCTCGAGCAGGTCGTGAAGGGTCGCCGAGGCGGGCAGGGTGCGGGGTTCGCCGTTGAGCTGGATGTTCATTCGTGCATTGTCGCTTATAGCCCTTCGTGATCGGAACGTTTGCAATTTGATCGGGGCGCCAGCTCCAGCACAGCAGGCTTCGGCGTGCTCAGGCGACAATCCATGCGGCGGCGCAGCGTGAGCAAACGGCGGCCCGGTGAAACCATTGACCGTGCGCCGGCGTACGTGTGCCGGATTCCAACCTATTTACCCCACAGGAGTTCCTAGATGCAGCTCAGCAAACACCCGATCCGCTCCCTGATGGCGGCTGCGATCGCACTCGCCGCGCTGCCGGCCATGGCAGGCGAAAGTCCGTATTCCAAGGCCGTGTTCTTCGGCGACAGCCTCACCGACGCCGGCTATTTCCGGCCGCTGCTCGATCCGGGCGTGCAGCCGGTCACCGGCCAGTTCACCACCAACCCGGGTTGGGTGTGGGCACAGCAGGTCGCCAACTACTACGGCCTCAACGGGGGTGCCAACGGCAACGGCCAGAGTGGCGACAACTACGCCGTGGGCGGTGCCCGGGTATCGGTGGACGAGGCCGGTGGCCTGGGCGTGATTCCGTCGCTGAAGTCGCAAGCAACCCGCTACCTTGCCGCGAACGGTGGCAAGGCTGACGGCAACGCCCTGTACACCGTATGGGGAGGCGCCAATGATCTGTTTGCGGCCACCCGTGCGGCGGCAGGTGGCGCGTCGCAGGCCCAGGTGCAGGGCATCATCGGCGCAGCGGTCACCGACCAGATCGCGCTGGTAGGTGCGCTGAAGCAGGCTGGTGCCCAGTACGTGCTGGTACCGAACCTGCCGGATGTGGGCATCACCCCGCAGTTCCGCGGCCCCAATGCCGCCGCCGCCACCGCACTGTCGGCCGGCTACAACAAGGCGCTGTACGGTGGCCTGAAGCAGGCAGGCATCGAGTTCATTCCGCTCGATACCTTCAGCATCCTGCGCGAAGTGACTGCCAATCCGGGCATGTACGGCTTCACCAACGTCACCAGCACCGCCTGCAGGATCGATCCGAACAACTCCACCGCCAGCATCATCGGCTGCAACCCGACCAGTTACGTCAGCCCGGATGCAGCCAACACCTACCTGTTCGCCGACGGCGTGCATCCGACCACCGCCGGCCATCAGCTGCTGGGCCAGTATGCTGTCTCGGTGCTGGAAGGCCCGCGTCTGCAGCAGGTGCTGAGCCACTCGGCCCAGACCATCGGCCGTTCGCGTGCCGACCAGGTCAGCATGCACCTGGGTGGTCGCCCGGCCGATGGCCTGTCCTGGTGGGGCGGCGTGCGCGGTGACCTGCAGCGTTATGACCATGCCGACCTGTACGACGGCCTGGCGCCCGCCGGCCTGTTCGGTATCGACTGGGCACGCGACGGCATGGTGTTCGGCGGCTTCGCCGGCTTCGGCCGCCTCAACGCAGACTTCGGCAACAGCCGTGGCGACTTCACCCAGAAGGACACCACTGCCGGTCTGTTCGCCGGCTGGTATGGTGACCGCATCTGGATCAATGGCCAGGTCAGCTACACCTGGCTGTCCTATGACGTGAACCGCAAGGTCCAGCTGGGCCCGGCCACTCGTGAGCACGGCGGTTCGCCGGACGGCAGCAACCTGACCGCCGCGCTGAACGCCGGCTACGAGTTCGGCACCGAAGGCGGTTTCCGCCACGGCCCGATTGCTTCGGTGATCTGGCAGAAGGTGAAGATCGATGGCTACACCGAAAGCGCTGCCGCCGGCACCCTGGCCACCGCACTGGGCTACGACCGCCAGAACGTCGATTCGACCGTCGGCCGCATCGGCTGGCAGGCCCGCTTCGATGGCGGCACCGTCAAGCCGTACGCGCAGGTGACCTACGACCACGAGTTCGAAGACACCAAGCAGGCCAGCGCATGGCTGCAGACCCTGCCGGAACTGGGCAGCTATCGCGTGCCGGGCCTGAACTTCGACAAGAACTACGCCGCCGTGGTGCTGGGTGCCCGTACCGAGCTGTTCGGCCTGCAGAGCAACTTCGGCCTGAGCGCTTCGGCCGGGCAGAAGCGTGCCCAGGACGCGACGCTGTTCGCCAACTTCAGCGGCAGCTTCTAAGCAGAAACCAGGCGGGGCCGGATCCCTTTCGGGAACGAAGGGGATCCGGCCCCGCTCTGATGCGGGGGCACCATTGCGCAACACCGGCCCCAGCGCATAGACTTTCCACCGCAACGCGGGCGTAGCTCAATGGTAGAGCTGTAGCTTCCCAAGCTACTGACGTGGGTTCGATTCCCATCGCCCGCTCCATGTCTCCAGGGTATTCACCCCCGGCAGACGCGGCGTACTCGATGCACCACACCCAGCTCGAGCGTGTGGCAGCAGCGCCGCAATCTCCTCCTCAGTGTTGGGCTGTGGCCCCTTCGAACCATAGCTCGAGTGGCTTATGCGCCCGCTTGCGGCCGGGCGAAGTCCACCAGGTCGGAAGGATAGTGCGGGCAGGTGCGCAGCGCGGTGTCGTCGCCGCCATACAGCACCACCAGCGCTGCTACCTCCAGCGCCCAGTAACCCCACGCATGCGGTCCGGTCAGCCGTCGGGTCCGCTTCTGAGCCTGGGGCGACAGTAGAAAGAAGTCACGGTAGTGCACCTGCAGGTAGCCGGCCAGCAGTGAAGGGTCGAACGCTTCACCGTCGCGCAATGGCGCGAACAGCTCGGCGAACGGGCGCGGATGGAATATCGCATCGCTGGCTTCGGCAAGGCCCAGTGCCGGCGCGCTGAGGTAGTCCAGCACGCGGTCGGTTTCGAAGCAGAGCACCTGCTCCACCAGCGCCGGAAGACGATCCTGCGCATCCAGCAGCACGCCCAGTGACAACAACTGTAGTGCGTATTCGTAGTGCTGCGTTGTGCGCGGTTGCAGCGGTGCGGCCAGCGCGATGTCGTGGCCCTGCTGTTGCAGGCTGTTCCGGGCAATGGCCAGCAAACGTGCATGCTCGAGCCAGAGTTCTGCAACGTCGGCATGCATCTGCTGCAATGCCGTGGGGGCGAATCCACGGTCGATGCCTTTCAGCAGCAGGTTGCTGCCGGTCTGGGCAACCGCTTCCCAGCCGTACGCATGTTCCAGCGCCGCATGCCCCTGCAGCGGTTCCTCCGCAGGGTCACCGCCATTGCGCGCATGACGCGCAAGCAGGGCCATGCCCGCGTTCCAGTCTGCCTGCCAGTCCGGCAGGCGAAGCATGCGGCGCGGTAATCCCGGATCCTTGGCCAGTGCTCTCCATCGCGGTAGTACGTCCAGCAGCAGATTCCGGCGGTTCACGGCAGTCATCGGTTCCATCATCAGGGAAAGTCTAGCGGCAATGCCGGTTCGACCCCCATTGCCTGGCACCGCGTTGAAGGTTTGAATGGTGCGCAATCGCAGTCACCATGCCCGCATGACCGTTGATCGAATCGCCCTCCGCCGTTTCACCCAGTGGCTGCCGTTCCTGGTCCTGGTCGCCATCTGCGTGGCCTGGTGGTCGCCGCTGGGCGTGGTTGTCGCCCTGGCCGCGTGCCTTGCAGTGGGTGGTGTGCTGCAGCGTCTTGATCTGGTCGGCGATACCGTAGGCGGCGCACTGCTGCGCTCGCGGGCGACGCTACCCTTTGCTACCCGGCCGCCCACGCATGATGTCCTGTTGGATTGGGGCGAACTGGGCATGGGGGGTCCGGCCTACAGCACCCAGATGCTGCGCGATGGAGCCATTGTCGAGGGCGTATCCACTGGAGGCAGCCACGACGCCAGTGGCGAGTGGCAGACGCTGGCGGGAAGCGGGCTGCGTGTGGCCAGTGGCTATGTTGATCGCAGCGAAGCGGTGATCGTCTACGACGAAGCGGACAAGCGGGTGATGCACCTGCAGGCGATTGTTCCCAGCCTGTTCTGGCAGGAACTGCACGAGCGCCGGCAGCTTGGCGGGGATGCCGAAGCCGCAATGTGGTTGCGGGATATCCCCTGTCGATCGACCACGCTGCGGCCCTGCCGGGGTCTATGGCTGGAACCGGAGCATCCCGCGCTGGCCGCCGGGTTGCCGCAGGCATGGCGGCATGTCCTGCCGGATGCCCGGGTGCTGCAGGCCATACCGCTGCTGCCCGACGATCTGCGCCTGACCGCGCATCCGACGCTGTTCGCGCGCATCTGCCCGTACGCGCTCTGTCTTGATGGCGAGCCCAGTGACCGTCACGCTTGCGATCTGGAAACGGTGATTACCAGCCCGTCCGGACGGTGCGTGGCGGTGGCGGGCAGCGTGCTTGATGGGGATCTGCGTCCCATCGAGGGCGTATGGCTCGTCCACTGGCAGGGGTGTTGGCAGGCCATTGGCCGCCGTGCGACGGGCGGCAGCGGCAAGGCCCGCAGTGGTGCCTGGATCGATGTGATCGAGGCCGGCGATGACGGTTCGCTTCGCTGCGAAGCCTATGAGGAACACTGGACGTTCGACGCGATCACACGCGTCCCCACGCCACACACGGCGCTCGCCCTGCCTGTGGAATGGCGGGAAACCGCGCTGGCCGTGCGTGTCCGCGATGGGCACTTCTCGCTGCGCCTGCCCCCGCGCTGATCAGCGGCGGCAGGCATCCCTTGGATGAGCCATGAGGATGTCCCCGGCGACGGTGCGGTCATCGCCGGAGACGGTGCGGCGACTATCGGCTGTCAGTCTGAGTAGAAGCCGTTGCCAAGGGTGCCGGGCAGGCTGGGTTCCGGCCACGGCATCAGTGATGTGCAGGCGTCATACAGCGTGCAGAAGTCCTGCCGCAGTTGCGCAGGCACCCAGCTGCCGTAGGACACGTCGGTCGAGTCGCCCTGGCAGGCGTAGGAAACATCGATCCAGCGGGTATTGGCGTTTGAGGCAACGCCTTGGTGCTGTGTCTTGCCCGTGCAGTAGCGCAGGCCCTGGCCGATCAGGGTGTTGTTGGCATCGAAGTAGAGCCGGGAGACTGCGTGGGTCGGCGCAGCCCCTACGTCTGCGGCGCCTCCCACCAGGCCAAACAGCAACAACAGCGGAATTCCCATTCGCATCTGTGGTTCTCCTTGGATTGTGCAAGCCGGCCGTTTATGTCCATCAGCCGGCAACGGCATATTCGCACAGCCCCGGCAGGCATGCAGATGCGGTGGCCTGCGGGGCATCATCCACCCGCCACACGCCCGCGCTATGCTGCGCGCCTGCCGCCCGATCCTGCCGCGATGAAGCTCGCCATCCTGTCCCGCAACAGTTCCCTGTATTCCACCCGCCGGCTGGTCGAGGCGGCACGCACGCGTGGCCATACCGTTCGCATCCTCGACCCGCTGCGCTGCTACATGCGCATCGCCGCCGATGGTTTTTCGATGCACTACAAGGGCCGGCCGATGACCGGCGTGGACATGGTCATCCCGCGCATCGGTGCCTCGATCACCCGCTATGGCACCGCCGTGCTGCGGCAGTTCGAGCTGATGGGCGCACGCACCCCAAACCCCTCCGACGCGATCCTGCGTTCGCGCGACAAACTGCGTGCGCACCAGCTGCTGGCCGCCAAGGGCATCGACATGCCTGTCACCGTGTTCGGTGACAACCCGGATGACACCGTCGACCTGTTGTCCATGCTCGGCCCGCCGCCCCACGTGGTGAAGCTCAACGAGGGTACCCAGGGGCGGGGAGTGATCCTCACCGAAAAGGCCAGCGCATCGCGCGGCATCGTCGAGGCCCTGCGCGGGCTGTATGCCAATTTCCTGATGCAGGAGTTCATCGGTGAGGCCAAGGGCGCCGACCTGCGCTGCTTCGTGGTGGGCGACCAGGTGGTGGCCTCGATGCAGCGCCAGGCGCCGGAAGGCGACTTCCGCTCCAACCTGCATGCCGGTGGCACTGCGGTGGCGGCCAAGGCCAGCCGCGCCGAACAGCAGGTGGCGGTGCGTTCGGCCAAGGCGCTGGGCCTGTCGGTGTGCGGGGTGGATCTGATCCGCTCCGCGCGCGGCCCGCTGGTGCTGGAAGTCAACTCCACGCCGGGGCTGGAGGGGATCGAAGCCGCCTGCGGGGTAGATGTGGCCACGCGCATCATCGAGCACGTCGAGAAGCTGAAAAAGCCATGACAAATCAATATCTTGAGATTCTCATGGGCGAATGAGGCCGGCTTTAACATGCCTTTAATCGGCGCCGGCGTAGCCTTCAGCGAACCGCAGCTCTGCCTCTCAGCAGGATCGGTATCGGGATACGACTTCAGACCCAGGCGGGCCACCGCCTGGGTCTTTTTTATACCTGCCGGAAGTCCCTTGTGGAGGCCGCGTGACGGCCGTAGAGTGGCCATCGTTCCTGGATGGATCCGGAGGCTGGCGATGTACCGCATCACGATGATCGCGTTGTTGCTGGGGTTGTCTGGCACTGTCTCCGCCAAGCCGGAGAAGACCGCCATACAGATGGACGGGCAGGCACCGGTGGCCGAGCAGGTCCGGCGGGTTGAAAGGGCCCTTGATGATGGCGAGTACAGCGAGATTTCCGCTGACGACCGCGCCCAGGTGCAGCAGGCACTGGCGCGCATCACCCAGCGCATGGGGGACCACAGCACGCTCCAGGAGCTCCCGCCGCAGGTCCAGGCAGAGGTCTTCAACGACCAGGAGCGGATCAACACCGTTCTTGTCCGCGCCCACGAAGACAGCCGCCAGATCTGCCAGCACACCCGCACCACGGGCAGCAACATGCCCAAGAGCCGCTGCTTGACGGTGGCCGAGCGCCGCCGGATCGAGGAAAAGGGCAAGGCCCTGCTCAACGACCAGCGCACCTTCAACAATCTCACGCCTCCCAGTAACCGCTAGCCGGGCCGATTGACGCCCGAGCGACCGGCACTTGCTCGCGTGAAGGCGGTGCGAATACAGTCAACCCTCAACTCAAACAAGGATTCGTTTGTCATGAAGTCCCTCCTGATGTCGGCGGTCCTGGTCTCGGGCCTGACCCTGGCCACCGCCGCCTCCGCATCCAGCCAGGCCGGTGAGGTCTTTATTCCGGGCAAGCCGCTGCAGCAGCAGATCGAGCGCATCGAAATCGAGCTCAACGATGGCGAGACCTACAGCGAGCTGAAACAGGCCGACCGCAGCCGCGTGCGCGAGGCGCTGGTGCGCATGCGTACGGCCGTCGAGCAGCATCCCGACCGCGATTCCATGCCTGAACAGGTACGAACCGATGTCTTCAACGATCAGCAGATCGTGAACACGGTTTTGACACAGGCCCGTGAAGATAGTCGTCTAATATGCCAACGTGAAAAGGCCACGGGTTCGAACCGGTCCACGACGCAGTGCACGACCGTAGCCGAGCGCGCGCGACGGAAGGACAAGGCACAGCGTGATATGGGCCAGGCCCAGCGCGTCGGCAAATTCGTCAATTAGAGGTGACAGTGAGAATCCTGGTAATCGAAGACAACAGCGACATTGCGGCCAACCTGGGCGACTACCTGGAGGACCGGGGCCACACCGTGGACTTCGCGGCTGACGGGGTTACCGGTCTGCATCTGGCCGTGGTGCACGAGTTCGACGCGATCGTGCTGGATCTCAACCTGCCAGGCATGGACGGCATCGAGGTCTGCCGCAAGCTGCGCAACGAAGCGCGCAAGCAGACCCCGGTACTGATGCTCACCGCCCGCGACTCGCTGGACAACAAGCTGGCCGGCTTCGATTCCGGCGCGGACGACTACCTGATCAAGCCGTTCGCGCTGCAGGAAGTGGAAGTGCGTCTGAACGCCCTGTCGCGACGCGGCAAGGGCGTGCAGACCCGCGTGCTGGAAACCGGCGATCTGGAATACAACCTGGATACGCTGGAAGTGCGCCGCCAGGGCAAGCTGCTGCAGCTCAACCCGACTGCACTGAAGATCCTGCAGGCGCTGATGGAAGCGGCCCCGGCCGTGGTGACCCGCCAGGAACTGGAAACCCGCGTGTGGGGCGAAGAACTGCCCGATTCGGATTCCCTGCGCGTGCACATCCACGGCCTGCGTGCGGTGGTCGACAAGCCGTTTGAAGTGCCGCTGATCCAGACCCGCCATGGCATCGGATACCGCATCGCCACCCCGGAAGCCTGATTCGGTGGCAAGCAAGGGGGAGCGCCGGCGCACGCCGTATCGGCGGCGCCTGCGCAGCCGCATCATCGTTTCGTTCGTGTTGTTGGGCTTCTGCCTGACAACGCTGTTCGCGTTCGCCACCAACTGGGCCCGCCTGCGCGTGGAAAACCAGCTGGTGGAAGAGCTGATGAACCGCAACATCGACGAGTATGCGCGCCGCTATTACGAGCACCCCGGGCATAACCCGGATGCACCGGTGCTGCAGATCAGGGCTTATGCCTATTCGAAGGACAAGTTCGACCGGGTGCGCGAAGAACGCGCGCAGTGGGCGGGCTTCTCCGATGGCATCCACAGCGTCAGCGGTGATGAGCACGGCGAGCCGTACTCCTACAAGCTGGCCGTGCGCAAGACGCCGGACGCCTGGTTCTTCCTCGCCTATGACATGACCGACAGCGTGCGCGGCGGCAAGCAGCTCAACCGCGCGCTGGTGCTGTCGGTGCTGGTGTTCAGCCTGCTGTCACTGGTGCTGGGCTGGTGGTCGGCCTCGAAGGTGATGAAGCCGGTATCGGACCTGGCCGCACGGTTGCGCGCCTACCGTGGTGGTACCAGTGACCCTGAGCCGCTGGCGCCGCGTTTCCCCGATGACGAAGTGGGGCAGCTGGCACAGGCACTGGACGACTATTCCTCGCGGCTGACCGAAGTTGTGCAGCGCGACCGTGAGTTCAATGCCGACGTCAGCCATGAGCTGCGCACGCCGCTGGCGGTGATCCGGGGTGCCACCGAGCTGCTGCTGACCCGGCCCGGCCTGGACGAAAAGGTGCTGCAGCGCCTGCAGCGCATCCAGCGTGCCGAACAGCAGTGCAGCGATCTGATCGGCGCGTTGCTGCTGCTGTCGCGCAACGAACGCGGTCAGGGCACCAGCAACGTGGCCCGCGTAGCCGAGCAGCTGCTGGATGCGCACCGTGCGCAGCTGGGCGGCAAGCCGCTGGAGCTGGTGCTCGAAGGTGAGCGCAACCTGGTGATCGACGCGCCCGAGGCGGCGCTGTCGGTGGCACTGGGCAACCTGATCGGCAATGCGGTGAAGTACTCGCAGGACGGCGAGGTGCGCGTGTTCGTCGGCGCCAATTCGGTCTCGGTGACCGACAGTGGCCCGGGCCTGAGCGAGGAAGATGCCGCCAAGCTGTTCCAGCGTGGCTACCGCGGCACGCATGCTGGCCATTCGCAGGGCGGCGGCATCGGCTTGTCGATCGTCAGCCGCCTGTGCGATCTGTACGGCTGGCAGGTGAGCGTGCGCCCCGGTGGCGAGCGTGGCGTGATCGCCACCCTGACGTTCTCGCCGAAGCCGTTGTAAGGGCCCCTGCTTTGGTGGGTGCCGACCTTGGTCGGCACGGACCCTGCCGACCTTGCATCGCGCTCTGTGTCGCTTGTGCCACTGAATTACCCTCGCGCGATGATCAGGCATCAGGCCCAACGCGACACCACCGTGATCGCTGCCGCGCCCCGCGCGTGTTCCAGTGCACGCATTGGCAAGCCCGCGCCGCACTTGAGAATTTCCTTACAGATCGCCGCGTGCGGCGATGGCCTGATGACCTGGCCGGGGCAGGTGCCTTGGCCGGGATTGGCGTCCTGAAAAAAACCAACAAATCAAAAGCTCCGGATGTGCTCTAGCTCATCATGGAAAATGCATCGTCTGCCCTGGCTTTGGCGGACGGTGCGTGGGGATTCGCCAGAATCCGCTGGAGTCTTTTTCCTTCGCTTTTGAGTTGTTGGGTCTCCGGTACGCCAACCCGCACCGTCCGCCACCTTGCATCTGCAGGTGGCCTGCCGACTGCGAGGAGCTCCACCATGTCCACCCGCCCGCTGTTCCCCCAGCTGCACGCCCTGATCGGCGATGCGGCCTACCTGCTGCCTGCCGACGTCGCCGAGCGTGTCGAAGTGCTGCTGGATGACCCCAAGGACCTGCTGCCCGCCCTGCTGGCGCGCATGGATGGCCGCGACGCCGCCGACGGCCAGCGGCTGGACGTGCAGGGGGCCAGCCCGGCGCAGGCCGCCACGATGGCCGGCCTCAGCCGCACGCTTGCCGGTCTGAACACCCTGATCCAGCTGTTGCACGCCGCCGAAATCGCGCGGGAGCAGGGCGGTGCCCGTCAGCAACTCAATCCCGATGTCGTCGACGGCCTGCTGCTCGGCGCCCGCGAACTGGCCCGCTACGCCCGCCTGCAGCTGGAGTAGATCCACGCCACGCGTGGATGCAGAGCGTTTTGTAGAGCCGAGCCGATGCTCGGCTTGATGGTCGCAGCCGAGCATCGGCTCGGCTCTACAGCAGATGCCCAGATCCATACCATGCGTGGATGCACTTCGGTAGCGCGGGCCGCTGGCCGGCAACCTGGCCTCACCCCCCGGCCAACTTCAGATACCGCGCGTGCAGCTGTTCCACCTGCACCTGCAGGTCCTCCGGCTGCCCATCATTGACCACCACGTCATCGGCCAACGCCAACCGCTGCGCGCGGCTGGCCTGGGCAGCAATCATCCGGTCGGCCAGCGCAGCATCAATGCCATCGCGCTGCATCAGCCGGGCGTGCTGCACGGCTTCGGGCGCATCCACCAGCAACACCCGGTCCAGCCATGGGTAGGCCTTCCGCCCGCCCACCTCGGTCAGCAGCGGAATGGCCGCAATCGCATAGGCGCTGGTGGCCTGCTCGCACTGCTGCTGCATCAGCAGGCGGATGGCCGGGTGGGTGATCGCTTCCAGCGCCGTCCGTTCGGCCGGGTCGGCGAACACGTGGGCGCGCAGGCGCCCCCGGTCCAGGCTGCCATCGGCCAGCAGCATGTCGGCGCCGAAGCGCTCGGCGATGCGGGCCAGCGCCGGGCTGCCGGCGGCCACCACGGCCCGTGCGGCCAGATCGGCATCGGCCACCACAATGCCCAGCGCCTCGAAGCGCCGGGTTACTTCGGTCTTGCCGGAGGCGATGCCCCCGGTCAGGCCAACCACATAGCGGCTCATGGGGACTCCCCTCAGCGCAGCCCGCTCATCATCAGGTACTGATCCACCAGCGGTGCGCCCCACATGAAGTACAGCCAGCCGGCGATGGCCAGATACGGCCCGAAGGGAATGGGCGTGGCGCGGTCACGGCCCCGGCTGTACAGCCAGATCGAGCCGATGATGGCGCCCAGCACCGACGACAGCAGGATGATCGGCAGAATGCCCTTCAGCCCGCACCAGGCGCCGAGCGCGGCCAGCAGCTTGAAATCACCGTGGCCCATGCCTTCCTTGCCGGTCAGCTGCTTGAACAGCCACCAGACCATCCACAGCGACAGGTAGCCCACCGCCGCGCCGACCAATGCAGGCTTTGCCGGCATGTACAGGTTGTCGATGTTGCCTATCAGGCCCAGCCACATCAGTGGCAGGGTCAACTGATCGGGCAGCAGCTGGGTGCGCAGGTCGATGCCGGACAGGGCGATCAGGAAGCACGTCAGCACGATGGCGCCGAAGCCCTGCCAGCCGAAGCCGAACTGCCAGACGCAAGCCAGCACCAGCACCGAGGTCAGCGCCTCCACCAGCGGGTACTGCAGCGAGATCGGCGCCTTGCAGTGGCGGCACTTGCCGCCCTGGATGATCCAGCTGAACAGCGGGATGTTCTCGTACCAGCTCAGCTTGTGCTTGCAGTGCGGGCAGTGCGACGGCTCCACCACGATCCCCGGTGGGGGGGGCTCATAGAAGTCCGGTTCCTCCAGGACCTCGCGCGCATCGCGCTTCCACTGCCACTCCAGCCGCTTGGGCAGGCGCAGGATGACCACGTTGAGGAAACTGCCCAGCAGCAGTCCCAGGGCGGCCGCGGCGGGGTAGCCGAGGCCGGGATGCTGGTCGAGAAATGCCATGTATGTGTTATCCGACGACGGAAGCGAGCTTGAAGATCGGCAGGTACATGCCGATGACCATGCCGCCGACGATGGTACCAATGATCACCATGATGATCGGTTCCAGCAGGCTGCTGAGGGCATCAACGGCATTGTTGACCTCCTGCTCATAGTACTCGGCCACCTTGAACAGCATGGCATCCAAGGCGCCGGCCTCTTCACCGATGCCGGTCATCTGGATGACCATGTGAGGGAACAAGTTGCGCTGTTTCATCGCCACGTTCACCGGATAGCCCACGGAGACGTCGTCGCGCATGCGCAAGACGGCTTCCTCGTACACCGTGTTGCCGGTGGCCCCGGCAACGATACCCAGTGCTTCCACCAGGGGCACACCTGCCTTGAAGGTGACTGCTGTTGTACGTGCGAACCGCGCAATGGCGCTGTTGTGCATGAGTTGACCGATAACCGGCACCCGTAGGACCAGCCGATCTATGCTGTGTTGCAGCGCTGGTGAACGTTTGTAGGCGGCAATGAACCCCGCAATGGAGCCGATGATGACGATCAGGATCAGCCACCACCAAGACACCATGAACCGGGACATATTCACGATCATCTGGGTGAAGGCGGGGAGGTCTGCGCCGAAACCCTTGAATACGTCTTCAAACTGCGGAACCACCCACACTAGCAGAATGCCGCTGACAATCAGTGCGACCGCCAGCACCATTGCCGGATAGAACATCGCCTTGCGTATTTTCCCCTTCAGGGCTTCGATGTTCTCTTTGTACGTGGCGACGGTGTCCAGCACCGTTTCCAGTACGCCAGCGCCTTCGCCAGCCTTGACCAGGTTGCGGTACAGCTCGTCGAACTGCACCGGGTGCTTGCTGACCGCTTCATAGAGCGACGAGCCGCCCTCGATATCGGTGCGAAGCGAGTCCACCATCTTTTTCATGCGCGGGTTCTTGTGCCCGCTGCCAATGATGTCCAGTGCCGAGACGATTGGCACACCGGATTTCATCATCGTCGCCATTTGGCGGCTAAAGAACGCAATGTCCTTCGGCGATATCTTGCTGCCTGCTGCGCCGAACAGCGGTTTGGGCTTGGCCTTGACCTGGCCCGGATTGATCCCTTGTCGGCGGAGTTCGGCCCTGAGCAGATTGGCGTTCTTTGCCATCTGCTCACCCTTCATCTTCACTCCGCGCTTGTCGGTCCCCTCCCAGACAAACGGCTGCAGCTCCGTGGTGCTGCGCGCCACGGGCTCCTTCTTGATCGCACTGCCACTGACAGACATATAGGCTCCCCAAGACCCGCCATCCCCAGCGGGCGTCTAGCCGTCGATGGTAGCCGGTTCATCGCCATCTGGGCAGCTGGAAGGCGGTCCGGCGTGCGATTTCGTGCCGGCGGACGGCCAAAGGTGACGTACTGCGTCACATTGCCGCGTCCATCGCAGATTCGGATGTGGGGGGTTCCCATTCGCAGAATTACTGCCATCATTGGCAGGGGGAGTCTTGGGGAGGCGTGCCGGGGTTGGCACGCAACCTGCGTTGATCTACCCGCAGGGGGCGGGACCCGCTCACCGGCGCTGGCCGGACCGAACCTGTCCACCGAAATCAACCACCACTATCTTGGGGATGTACCACAATGAAGAACCAGAAGGGCTTCACCCTTATCGAACTGATGATCGTCGTCGCGATCATCGCCATCTTGGCCGCCATCGCTCTGCCGATGTACCAGGATTACGTGGCCAAGTCGCAGGCAACTGCCGGCCTCGCCGAAATCACCCCAGGCAAGACCCAGGCCGAAGTTCTACTGAATGAAGGCAAGAACTACGCCGACGCTGCTGGTATCGGTCTGACCGCGTCGACTGAGCGCTGCGCAATCTCCGGTACCGGCGATGCCGAGGACGGTACCGCTTCGATTGCTTGCGTGCTGAAGGGCAATTCCAAGGTTGCTACCAAGAATGTCACCCTGAACCGCAGTGCAGCCGGTGCTTGGACTTGCACCACTGATTTGGAAAGCAAGTATCGTCCGGCTGGTTGTGGCGAAGCTGCAGCAAACCCGTAATCGGATAGCTGTTTTCATCGTGTGAGCAAGAGCCCCGCTACGCGGGGCTCTTGTGTATGGGGTATCGGGACGCTGACGCAAACGGCCCGAAGGTGAGATTTTGACAATCTGTTTGGGGACAGACTGGTCATGAAGCATCCAAACGAAGCGGGGTTCACCCTCGTCGAACTGATGATCGTCATCGCGATCATTGCAATCCTCTCTGCCATCGCTGTGCCTCTTTACCAAATCTACATTGCCAAGGCGCAAGTAGGTGCCGCGTTGGCCGATATCCGACCAGGGAAAACCACGATGGAGTACGTGGCCCAGGACGCAAAAGATGCCAGTGTTGTAACGGCAGCCTACATTGGCCTGATGCCGACTCAGCGTTGCCCGACGATTGAAGCGGAGCTGGACAGCGTCGGGATCGGCAGCATTCGCTGCACGCTGCAAGGCGGTAGCGCGGTGCAGGGCAAAGATATCATCCTCCGCCGTGCGGCGAATGGCGTCTGGAGCTGCGATGGCAGTGCCTTTGAAGCGCGGTATCGTCCGGCAGGCTGTTGACTGAAATTCTGGTCCGCCAATGGGATGTTGGCGGATCGTTGACGGGGCTATCATGCTTGGGGGAGTCAGGATCATGCCTGCCGGGCCGGAAGGTTCAGGCACGGCAGTGTTGCTTATGGATGGGCGATGCCAACGGCTACGGGGCCGTGGCAGGTTCTGCTGCCCGGTGCTTCGCCTCGGGAAGGTGCGTGGTACTGCCAGACCCATGAGCCAAGGATTCATATGAGTGCTTTAACCACCGCCAACCTCGTCGGCATCACCGGCCTGGCCCGCCGCCTGGTCCAGGACGGTGCTCTGGACGAGGCCTCCGCCCGCGATGCGATGGCCAAGGCCGCTGCGGCACGCCAGCCGCTGCCCACTTGGTTCGCGCAGAACAAGCTGGTCAGTGCCCCGCAGCTCGCCGCCGCCAACGCGGTCGAGTTCGGCATGCCGCTGTTCGACGTGTCCACGTTCGACGCCAGCCAGAACGCCATGAGCCTGGTCAGCGAGGAGCTGCTGCGCAAGCACAACGTGCTGCCGCTGTTCAAACGCGGCGGCAAGCTGTTCGTGGGTACCAGCAATCCGACCCATGCGCTGGACGAGATCAAGTTCCATACCAACCTGGTGGTGGAGCCGATCCTGGTCGATGAGGACCAGATCCGCCGCACGCTGGAACAGTGGCACGCCAGCCATGACACCATCGGCGACGCGCTGGGCGGCGACGACGAAGGCATGGCCAACCTCGATGTCGGCCTGGGCGACGACGAAGGCGCGGGCACCGACGCCGGCATCGACGCCAAGGGCGACGACACCCCGGTAGTGAAGTTCGTCAACAAGGTACTGGTCGATGCGATCCGCAAGGGGGCCTCGGACATCCACTTCGAGCCCTACGAAGACGATTACCGCGTGCGCCTGCGCATCGACGGCCTGCTGAAGATGGTGGCGCGCGCGCCGGTGAAGTTGAACCAGCGCATTGCCGCGCGCCTGAAGGTGATGGCGCAGCTGGACATCGCCGAAAAGCGCGTGCCGCAGGACGGGCGCATCAAGCTCAACCTGTCCAAGACCAAGCAGATCGATTTCCGCGTCAGCACGCTGCCGACCCTGTTCGGTGAAAAGGTGGTGCTGCGTATCCTGGATGGCAGCGCGGCCAAGCTGGGCATCGACAAACTGGGCTACGAGCCGGACCAGCAGAAGCTGTTCCTGGATGCGATCCACAAGCCTTACGGCATGGTGCTGGTGACCGGCCCGACCGGTTCGGGCAAGACCGTTTCGCTGTATACCGCGCTGGGCATCCTCAACGACGAGACGCGCAACATTTCCACCGCCGAAGACCCGGTGGAAATCCGCCTGCCCGGCGTCAACCAGGTGCAGCAGAACAACAAGCGCGGCATGACCTTCGCCGCGGCGCTGCGCTCGTTCCTGCGACAGGATCCGGACATCATCATGGTCGGCGAAATCCGCGACCTGGAGACGGCGGAGATTGCGATCAAGGCGGCGCAGACCGGCCACATGGTGCTGTCCACGCTGCATACCAACGATGCGCCGCAGACCATCGCGCGCCTGATGAACATGGGCATCGCGCCGTACAACATCACCAGCTCGGTGACGCTGGTGATCGCGCAGCGCCTGGCACGCCGGTTGTGCCCGAACTGCAAGCGCCCGGCGAACCTGCCGGAGCACGCGCTGCTGGCCGAGGGCTTCACCCAGGCGCAGCTGGATGCGGGCATCCAGTTGTATGAGGCGGTGGGCTGCGATGAGTGTACCGAGGGCTACAAGGGCCGAACGGGTATCTATCAGGTGATGCCGATGACCGATGAGATCGCCACCATCGTGCTGGCCGGTGGCAATGCACTGCAGATTGCAGAGGCGGCGCAGCAGATCGGGGTGAACGACCTGCGGCAGTCTGCGTTGAAGAAGGCTGCGGCCGGGATCACCAGCCTGGCGGAGATCAATCGCGTTACCAAGGATTGAGGTAGAGCCGAGCCCATGCTCGGCTGAGGTACCGAAGAGCAGCCGAGCGTGGGCTCGGTTCTACAGTAGATCCACGCCATGCGTGGATGATCGGCCACGGATCCCATAGTAGTTCCACGCCATGCGTGGATGGCGCGGTCCCGACCACCGCGCATCCGGGCATGGGCTCGGCTCTACTCCATCCCCAGCTTCTTCAGTTTGTAGCGCAGCGCGCGGAAGGTAATCCCCAACTGCGCAGCCGTGCGGGTCTTGTTCCAGCGGTTCTCCTCCAGCGCGCGCTGGATGGCGCTGCGCTCCAGCTGCTCGATGTACGAGGGCAGGGCGGCGCTGCCGGGCTGCAGGTCGGCCACGGCTTCGGCGGGCGCGGCACTGCCCGGCGCACGCGGGGCGTGCTGCGGCAGGCGCAGGTCGTCGGCACCGATGCGGTCTTCTTCGGCCAGTGCCAGCGCGCGTTCCAGAATGTTCTCCAGCTCGCGCACATTGCCCGGGAACGCATAGTGGGCCAGCGCTTCCAGCGCCGACGGCGCCAGCAGCGGGGTGGCGCGGCCGTGGCTGCGGGCCAGCCGCGCCAACACGGCAGCGGCCAGTTCCGGCAGGTCCTGGCGGCGCTCGCGCAGTGGCGGCACCTTCAACTCGATCACGTTGATGCGGTAGTACAGATCGTGGCGGAAGCGCCCGTCCTCGACCAGCTCGGCCAGGTCCTTGTGGGTGGCCGAGAGAATGCGCACATCCACCGGTTCCTCGTTGGCCGCACCCACCGCACGTACCGACTTTTCCTGGATCGCGCGCAGCAGCTTCACCTGCATCTGCAGCGGCAGCTCGGCCACTTCGTCCAGGAACAGGGTGCCGCCGTGCGCGGCTTGGAACAGGCCGGGCTTGTCGGCATGCGCGCCGCTAAAGCTGCCTTTGCGGTGACCGAAGAATTCGCTTTCCATCAGCTCGCCGGGAATGGCGCCGCAGTTGACCGGCACGAACGGCCCGGCCGCGCGCGCGCCCTGGGCGTGGATGGTGCGAGCAACCAGTTCCTTGCCAACCCCGGATTCACCGAGGATGTAGACCGGCGCCTGGCTGCGCGCGACCTTGCTGATGGTGGTGCGCAGTACGTCCATGGCCGGCGAAGCGCCGAGCAGGCGTGCTGCCTGTTCGGTGGCGGGGCCGGGCGCAGGGCGTTCGCTGTTGTTGAGTTCCAGCGCGTGCTTGACCAGGCCACGCAGTACCGAGATGTCCACCGGCTTGCTGACGAAGTCGAAGGCACCGGCCTTCAGCGCTTCCACGGCCAGGTCCATGCTGCCGAACGCGGTGATCATCGCCACCGGCGTGCGCGGGTAGTGCTGGGCGATCTCGCTGACCAGCTCGATACCGTTGCCATCCGGAAGCCGCATGTCGGTGATGCACAGATCGTACGGATTGCTGGCCAGCAGCTCGCGGGCTTCGGCCAGGTTGGCGGCGGTACTGATGCGCAGGCCCATGCGGCCAAGGGTCAGTACCAGCAGTTCGCGGATGTCGCGTTCATCGTCGACGACGAGGGCGCTGCGGGTTTCGTTCATGGGCGTGAAAGATAAACGAGGGGGCTGGAAGCGACAAATGTTTGACGCACAGATCTGCAATCAGGTGGGCAGCAGCGTGTGGGGGCCGGGCAGCACCAGGCGGAAGCAGGAGCCGCCGGCGGGCACGGGAATGTAGTCCAGGCGTGCCTGGTTGGCCCGGCACAACTCGCGGGCGATATACAGGCCCAGCCCGGTGCCGTGCTCGGAGGTGGTGAAGAACGGACGGAACAGCTGTGCGGCCACGCTCTCGGGAATGCCCGGGCCACGGTCCATCACGTCGATCACCGCGCTGCGCTCGTGCTGGGCCACGCGCAGGCGCACCCGCGCCGGCTGCTGGCCGATGCGGCCGTACTTCAATGCGTTGTGCACCAGTACGGTGAGCACCTGGTACAGGTGCTTGGTATCGACCTGCGCCATCACCGCCGTACCGCTGATGATCGGTTCGATGCTGTCGGTTTCCAGCGTCTGGCCTTGTTTGTACTCCAGCACGAAGCGGCGCACGAAGGCGACCAGGTCGACGTTCTCGGGCGTGGCGCGTTCGCGCCGTGCCAGCCCCAGCACGCTTTCGACGATGCCATTGGTGCGCTGGCATTGCTGGCGGATGATCTGCAGCAGGCGGCGGTCGCTTTCGTTGAAGCCGGTGCCTTCTTCCAGCAGCTGCACGGCATAGTTGATCGCCGCCAGCGGGTTGCGGATTTCATGGGCGAGGCTGGCCGAGAAGCGGCCCATGGCCGACAGGGTGAGCGATTCGGCGCGCCGCGAGACCACGCTGGAATCGTCCAGGAACACCAGGGCCAGCTCGCTGCCCGCCAGCAGGCGGGCGAAGCGCGGTTGCACTTCCGGCTGGTCGGGGTTGAGCTGCAGCGGCAGTTCGTCCTGCGCCCAGCCGTTGCGCCAGCGCTGCAGGCGGCGCGCCAGTTCCGGCGCGGCACTGGCCAGATCCAGGCGTCCTGTCTCACCGATGCCGTCATTGTCACCGAGCAGCATCGAGGCCGCTTCATTGGCCAGGGTGATGCGGTTGTCGGCGTCTACCACCAGCACGCCAGTGCGCATGCGGCGGATGATCAGTTCGTTGATCTGGAACAGGTTGGCTACTTCGTCGCCGCGCTGGTTGGCCAGCTGCTGGTTGCGGCGTGCGCGGCTGCCCACCTGGTAGCTGATGAAGGCCAGCGCCAGGTAGCTGGTGGCGAACATGGCCAGCTCGGCCAGCGTGCGGGTGGGATCGCCGCCTTCCAGCACTTTCCACAGGTATTCGGTACCGGTGGCCAGGCTGGCCGCGACTGCCAGGCCCAGCCCCCAGCTCAGCGGCAGCAGGGTGGCGGCCGCGGCGATGTTGAACAGCAGCGACATCGAGATGCCGGCGCTGGCGCCGGGCAGGGCGTGCGCCAGCAGGGTGGCGGCGATGATATCCACCAGCACGCTGGTGACCACGATGGGGCGCAGCCAGCGTTCGTTGCGGCCGATCGCCAGGGCCAGCAGCGACAGCACCAGATAGATGGCCGCAACGGTATCGGCCAGGCGCGGGTGGTGGGCCTCGCCGACCATGCCGGACAGGGGGCTGTAGAGCAGGCCGGCGATGACTGCGGCGATCAGCACCCGGTACAGCGCGAAGAAGTACAGCTCACGCCGCGGAATCGATTCGATGCGGTCGATCAATGAAGCACTGGGTGACACGCCGGAACTCCCCTTCTGGCTGCCTGGGTCTGGAATCTGCGGCGGGCCTGCCTGGCATCCCCTGAGGCCGGGCGGGCACGTCGCGTCGATGTAGTGTCGAGCGTGCTCGAGAGGGCCAGTATAGGGCCCCTGCGCTGGCGCCGCGGGACCGCCCCGCATCGCGCATTTGGCCCGCCGCGGAGACCGGAGGCCAGCGCCAGGGCGGGCGCAACTGCCTGAATGACCGCGAAAATCCGCCCGCGTCTGGCGTTTTGTACAGACTTCTTTGCGCCCCGGCGCCGGCTCGGCCACAATAGTGGGCCCGCCGCGGTCCGTGCCGGTGCCTCTTCCAGGGGGCCCTGAGGAATTGCGTGCGGTCGTTCCTATTCCCACGGTGACGCATGAATTTCCACGAATACCAGGCAAAACAACTGCTTGCCGAATACGGCATCCCGGTCCCGGCCGGCAAGGTCGCGGCGACCCCGGACGAGGCGGTTGAAGTCGCCCAGTCGCTGGGCCAGGGCCCCTGGATGGTCAAGGCGCAGATCCACGCTGGCGGCCGCGGCAAGGCTGGCGGCGTCAAGTTCTGCAAGACCGTCGATGATGTGAAGGCCGCAGCGGCCAAGATGCTCGGCACCAAGATGGCCACCTACCAGACCGCCGGCGTCGAGCTGCCGATCAACCTGGTGCTGGTGACCACCGCCGGTGAGATCGTCAAGGAGCTGTACCTGTCGGTCCTGGTGGATCGCGGCACCCGCACCATCAGCTACATCGCCTCTTCCGAAGGCGGCATGGAAATCGAGCAGGTCGCTGCCGAGACCCCTGACAAGATCCACACCCTGAACGTGGACTTCGTCGAGGGCGTGCAGGGTTACCACGGCCGTGACATCGGCTTCAAGATGGGCCTGACCGCCAAGCAGGCCGGCCAGTTCGCCAACATCATGGTGAACCTGTACCGCATCTTCAACGAAAAGGACCTGGCGCTGGTTGAGATCAACCCGCTGGCCATCCTGGACGATGGCAACCTGTACGCGCTGGACGGCAAGTTCAACAGCGACGACAACGCCAACTTCCGCCACAAGGAACTGGTCGCGATGCGCGACAAGTCCCAGGAAGACGAAACCGAAGTGACTGCTTCGGAGCTGGACATCAACTACGTCACCATGGACGGCAACATCGGCTGCATGGTGAACGGTGCCGGCCTGGCCATGGCCACCATGGACGTCATCAAGCTCAACGGCGGCGAGCCGGCGAACTTCCTGGACGTGGGCGGCGGTGCCAACAAGCAGCGCGTCATCGAAGCGTTCAAGCTGATCCTGTCCTCGGACAAGGTCGAAGGCATCTTCGTCAACATCTTCGGCGGCATCGTCCGCTGCGACATGATTGCCGAAGGCATCATCGCCGCCGTGAAGGAAGTGGGCGTCAAGGTTCCGGTCGTGGTGCGCCTGGAAGGCACCAACGTGGAAGAAGGCAAGCAGCTGCTGCGTGACAGCGGCATGGCCATCATCCCGGCTGACAACATCAACGACGGCGCCAAGAAGGTCGTTGAAGCGGTCAAGAACGCCGCCTGATCCACGACACCGAAGGAAATTCCCATGTCTGTTTTGATTAACAAGAACACCAAGGTGATCGTGCAGGGCTTCACCGGCCAGCAGGGCACCTTCCACGCCACTCAGATGATCGAGTACGGCACCCAGGTTGTTGGCGGCGTGACCCCGGGCAAGGGTGGCACCACCCACATCGACCTGCCGGTCTTCAACACCGTTGCCGATGCCGTGCAGAGCACCGGCGCCAACGCGTCGGTCATCTACGTGCCGCCGCCGTTCGCGGCCGATGCGATCCTGGAAGCCGCTGCTGCCGGCATCAAGGTCATCGTCTGCATCACCGAAGGCATCCCGGTGCTGGACATGCTGCGCGTCAAGAACGTGCTGACCCGTTCCTACCCGGACACCGTCCTGATCGGTCCGAACTGCCCGGGTGTCATCACCCCGGGTGAGTGCAAGATCGGCATCATGCCGGGCCACATCCACAAGCCGGGCAAGATCGGCATCGTGTCGCGTTCGGGCACCCTGACCTATGAAGCGGTCAAGCAGACCACCGAAGTCGGCCTGGGCCAGTCCACCTGCATCGGCATCGGTGGCGACCCGATCAATGGCCTGAACTTCGTCGACTGCCTGAAGCTGTTCAACGAAGACCCGCAGACCGAAGGCATCATCATGGTCGGCGAAATCGGCGGTGACGCCGAGGAAGCCGGTGCCGAGTACATCAAGAACCACGTGAAGAAGCCGGTCGTCGGTTTCATCGCCGGTGCGTCGGCTCCGGCCGGCAAGCGCATGGGCCACGCCGGTGCGATCGCCTCGGGCGGCAAGGGCACTGCCGAAGGCAAGTTCGCCGCCATGGAAGCTGCTGGCGTCGTCACCGTCCGTTCGCCGGGCGACCTGGGCGCCGCCATCGCCAAGCTGGTCAAGTAAGACCGCTGGGCGGGGGATTGTAGAGTCGACTGTTAGTCGACTGCTCTTCCCACCGGCTGCTGCAAAACAGAAAGGCCGCCTCCGGGCGGCCTTTCTGCGTCTGGCGCCCTGGCGATTCGGGTAACCCCATCCACGCATGGCGTGGATCTACTGAGCCGGGGCTGTCCACGCAGTGAACGCCCCCGGCGCGCGCACGACGCGGCGCTACAATGGGCGCATTGCAACCACAGGCTGGATTCCCATGGCTTCGATCCGCATCGCGATGGCGCAGTTCGATTTCCCGGTCGGCGATGTCGCCGGCAACACCGAGCGCATCATCGAGATGATCGGACAGGCGCGCGACGAGTATGGCGCCGAGCTGGTGATGTTCCCCGAGCTGGCAGTGAGCGGTTATCCGCCGGAGGACCTGCTGCTGCGTCCCGGCTTCCTGTACGAATGCGAGCAGGCGATGGGCCGTATCGCTGCTGCCTGCCGTGGCATCACCGCCGTGGTCGGCTGGCCGCAGGCGGCTGGTGCGGTGGTCTACAACGCCGCCAGCGTGCTGCGCGATGGCCTGCTGGAGCAGACCTACCGCAAGCGCGAGCTGCCCAACTACGCGGTGTTCGACGAGCGTCGCTACTTCGATGTCGATCCGGACGGCGGCAGCTGTGTGTTCGAGGTCAATGGCATTCCGGTGGGTTTGCTGATCTGCGAGGACCTTTGGTTCGCCGAGCCGCTGGCCGACACCGTGCGCGCGGGGGCGCAACTGGTGGTAGTGCCCAATGCCTCGCCGTACGAGCGGGGCAAGCACGCCCAGCGCGACGCGGTGCTGGCCGCACGCACCCGCGAGAGCGGGGCGGCCATCGCCTATCTCAACGTGGTCGGTGGCCAGGATGCGCTGGTGTTCGACGGCGCGTCGGTGGTGGCAGATGGTGACGGCACGGTACACCCGGCTGCCGCTGCCTTCGTCGACCAGTGGCTGGTGGTGGAGTACGACGGTGAGACCCGCCGCTTCATGCCGCACGTGTGGATGGACGATGGCGACGAGAGCATGGACGCGCTGGCCTGGCGTGCCGTGACCCGTGGCATCCAGGACTACTGCCGCAAGAACGGCTTCAAGAAGGTGTGGCTGGGGCTGTCCGGTGGCATTGATTCGGCGCTGGTACTGGCGCTGGCGGTCGACGCGCTCGGCGCTGGGAACGTTACCGCCGTGCGCCTGCCGTCGCGCTATACCGCCGGCATGTCCAACGACCTGGCCGCCGAGCAGTGCCAGGCACTGGGCGTGAAGCTGGAAGCGGTCTCGATCGAGCCGGCGTTCAAGGGCCTGATGGAATCGCTGGCGCCGATGTTCGAAGGCACCGCGCCGGACGTGACCGAAGAGAACCTGCAGTCGCGCAGCCGCGGGGTGATCCTGATGGCACTGGCCAACAAGTTCGGCGGCCTGTTGCTGACCACCGGCAACAAGAGCGAGTACGCCGTCGGCTACGCCACCATCTACGGCGACATGTGCGGTGGCTATGCGCCGTTGAAGGACCTGTACAAGACCGAGGTGTTCGGCCTGTCCAAATGGCGCAATACCGTGGGCGGCGCGCCGGTGATTCCGCCGGCGGTGATCAGCCGCCCGCCATCGGCCGAGCTGCGCGAGAACCAGCTGGACCAGGATTCGCTGCCGGCCTATGACGTGCTGGACGGCATCCTGTACCGCTACATCGACCAGGAACAGTCGCGCACGGAGATCGTGGCCGCCGGCTACGACGCGGCCGTGGTTGACCGCGTGCTGCGCCTGGTACGCATCAGCGAGTGGAAGCGGCACCAGGCCGCGCCGGGGCCGAAGGTGTCGCGCCGGGCGTTCGGTCGCGAGCGTCGCTACCCGATCAGCAACGGCTACAAGGGCTGAGGCAACGGAGGGTGGGCAGTGCCGGCCGCTGGCCGGCAACCCGTCGGCCCTCTCCGGTGGGTGCGGACCTTGGTCCGCACGGTGGTCGAAGATCATCCACGCGTGGCATGGATCTACGGGACTTCGTCGAGCAGCTGTTCGATGCCGGCAGTTTCCGCAGCGTCGCTGAAGTGGCCATCCTCAAACCGCGCACGTACGAACGCCAGGCCATCCGCCGCCGCCGCGTCCAGCGTGCCGCGGTGATCGACCGGATAGCGCCGGAACGCGACCGGCTCGCCTCGCAGGGCCAGGCCTGCGGCATACAGCAGGGTGGTCAGATACGGCACATCGCGGTCCTCGCTGCCGTGGCCCAGCATCAGCGGTTGGCTGAAGCCGCGGCGCGGTACGCCAAGGTAGTCGTACAGCACGGCCCAGATGCCCGGCACGTGGGTCAGCGGTGCAGTGAACATGCTGCCGGTGTCCGCGCCGTCCAGGGTGACGGCCAGTTCGCCCAGGCACTGCTCGCGTGCCACCGCCACCCGCGCGCGGCCTTCATCGCTGAGGACGCGGTCGATCTGCGGCGCGGCCTGCAGCAGGCCATCGAGCAGATACGCGTGATACGCGTTGAGCGCGCCCGGATTGGCGGTGCGGTTGTCGGGCTTCATCACTAGCGCGGTCAGTTCGACTGCGGTGGGCGTTCCGGTGGTGAAGCTGCCGCGGTACTGCAACGACGGCCCACCATAGGAGGGGGCGATGTGGCCCGCCGTGAGCGCGGCGGCACCGCCCTGCGAATGGCCGACCGAGACCCAGCGCGGCGACAGCGTCCCGTTGCCGAGGTACTGGCGGCTGGCCTTGATCATGTCGATGGCGTTGCGCGCGGCAGTGCGCACATGCAGATAGGCATGGCTGCCTGGACTGCCCAACCCCTGGTAATCCGCCGCGACCACGGCATAGCCCTGCGCCAGGAACTGATCGAGGAAGCGCCCGTCGCGCGCGGGCTGGTACGGGCCGGAGACCGAAGGCGCACAGCGATCGGCGATGCCCTGCGTGCCATGCGCCCAGGACACGACCGGCCAGCCGCCCGCCGGCGCCGTGCCGGCGGGCAGGTACAGCAGGCCGGTGCCTTCGGCCAGTTGGCCGCGATGATCCGGGGTACGGTAGTACAGCTTGTAGGCGTGCGCGGCCTTGGAGGGCACCCACGACGCGCGATAGGGGGCTGCAGACAGCAGATCGCCCGGTGCTGCCGGTGCGGCAGCCAGGGAGGCCGAGGACAGCGCCAGCAGGGCAGTGGCGAGGAGGCAGGCGCGGGGACGGAAATGGCGTGGCGGTGGGGTCATGAGGCGCTCCTTCACGGCCGGGATGGCCGTTGCGCCGCAGTGTGGAGGGGCTCGCCCGCGCCGATTGGGACCGGCGTCGCATCCGCCGGGGATTCGTAGAATTCCTAGTGTCGTGGTCCATGGGCGCACGAACCGTCCACGCATGGCGTGGATAACCGACAAAGAAAAGGCCCCTTGCGGGGCCTTTTTCTTATTTCTTTTCCAGTCGCGCGTTGCGCTGGCCGGTGCTGGCGGACTTCTCGCCAGCGAACGGGTTCAGCTTGCGGATCATCCATGGGTACTTCGGCCACTTGCCTTCCAGCCACGGGTGGTCCGGCTGGTTCAACTGCAGGACGCGGCGCGCATCATCGGCCAGGGTCTTGTTGCCCAGGTGGGTGTAGGAATCGGCCAGGACAGCAACGGCGTCGTACTGGAACGCGCTCTGCGGATAGGTTTCCAGCAGGTAGTTGGCGCGGCCGGCGGCCGAGACCCAGGCGCCGCGGCGCATGTAGTACAGGGCGTTGTCCAGTTCGTGCTGGGCGAACACGTCACGCAGTTCCAGCATGCGCTGGCGCGCATCGGCGGCGTAGCGGCTGTTCGGATAGCGGTCCACCACGATGTTGAAGTCCGAATACGCCTGGTGCGGCGTGGACAGGTCGCGGCGGCTGGCATCCAACGCCCATACGCGACGCAGGAAAACCGTACTGCGGTTGGAGTTCGCCAGGCCGCGCAGGTAGTACAGGTACGCGATGTTGCGGTGGGTCGGGTAGGTACGGATGAAGCGGTCGATGCTGGACACCGCGTCATCGTGCTTGCCGGCCTTGTACTGGGCGTAGGCGGTCTCGATCATCGCCTGCTCGGTGTACGGACCGTACGGATACTGGGCCACCAGGCGGCGGAAGCTGGCCTCGGCGCCGCTCCAGTTGCCGCCCTGCATCAGCTTGTGGCTTTTCTCGTACAGCTGTTCGACCGGCACGCCTTCATCGGGGCGATCACCCTTCTTGGCGCCGCGATGGCAGCCGGTGGCGGCGATGACCAGCACCAGCAGCAGGGCGGTGAGGCGGACGGGCGCGGAGAGCATGGCGGAGCGTCGGATCATGGGGTCGAGGCGGGACGCGGCTGGAATACGAAGGGTCGATGATAGCCTAGTGTCCTGTCCAGCGACTGAAACCGGCCGCCGGGACCCCAAAATTTCAAAGAATGCCCCCTGCCATGTCTGAACAACCCTCTGAATCGGCCCGCCAGGCCATCGTCCCCGACACCGCTGCCGGGCGCCGTTTCGACGCCGTCGTGGCCGAACTGTTCCCCGAATACTCGCGTTCGCGCCTGACCGAATGGATCAAGGCCGGGGAGGTGCTGCTGGACGGTGCCCAGGTGCGCCCGCGCGATCCGCTGCGCGGCGGCGAGGTGGTGACCCTCAACGTGGTACTGGAAACCCAGACCGACGCCCAGCCGGAGGACATTCCGCTGGACGTGCTGTTCGAGGACGAGCACCTGCTGGTGATCAACAAGCCGGTCGGCCTGGTGGTACACCCGGGCGCGGGCAACCACAGCGGCACCCTGGTCAACGCCCTGCTGTTCCGCGACCCGTCGGTGGCGGTGCTGCCGCGCGCGGGCATCGTGCACCGCCTGGACAAGGACACCAGCGGCGTGATGGTGGTGGCCAGGACCCTGGAAGCGCAGACCGCGCTGGTCGAGCAGCTGGCGGCACGTGACGTGCACCGCCAGTACCTGGCCATCGTGATGGGCGCGCTGGTGGCCGGTGGTACTGCCGATGCCCCGATCGACCGCCACCCGCGCGATCGCCTGAAGATGGCGGTGCGTGAGGACGGCAAGGAAGCGGTGACCCACTACCGCCTGCGCGAGCGCTTCCGGGCACACACCGCGCTGGAGTGCCGCCTGGAAACCGGTCGTACCCACCAGATCCGCGTGCACATGGCGCACGTGCGCCATCCGATCATCGGCGACCCGCTGTATGGCGGCGCGCTGAAGCTGCCCAAGGGCGCCAGCGACGAGCTGGTGGCCGCGCTGCGCGGCTTCAAGCGCCAGGCCCTGCACGCCGAGACGCTGGAGTTCACGCACCCGATCACCGGTGAGCCGGTGCGCAACACTGCGCCGGTGCCGGAGGACATGCTGCACCTGATGAAGGTGCTGCGCGAAGACAGCGAAGCCTTCGCCGCACGCGAGCGGGACCGCTGGTGATGGCCGCCGCGCTGCCCTTGCTGCAGGCGGACTGGCCGGCGCCTCCGGGCGTCCATGCGCTGACCACGCGCCGGCACGGTGCGGGCATCTCGCCGGCGCCGTTCGCGCAGTTCAACCTGGGCAACCGGCACGCGGCCGATGGTGATACCCCCGCCAACGTCGAGCACAACCGCCAGCTGCTGCAGCAGGGGTTGGCGCTGCCGTCGGCCCCGCACTGGCTGCGCCAGGTGCACAGCAGCACCGTGCTGCGATTCAACGCGCCGCCGGTGCCGGGTGCCGCCGAGCCGGTGGCCGACGCCGCGGTGACCTCGGTGCCCGGCGTGGTGCTGGCGATCCTGACCGCCGACTGCCTGCCGGTGGTGTTCGCCGCCGCTGATGGCAGTGAGGTGGGTGCGGCGCATGCCGGCTGGCGTGGCCTGGCCGACGGCATGCTGGAGGCCACCGTGGCGGCCATGCAGACGCCGCCGGCGCAGTTGCGCGCCTGGCTGGGACCGGCAGCCGGGCCGGCCGATTACGAGATCGGTGAAGAGGTCTACCACGCCTTCGTCGGACACGATCCGGCCGCCGAGGTGGCGTTCGCAGCGACCCGCGCAGGTCATTGGAAGGTGGACCTGTTCGCGTTGGCCCGCCAGCGCCTGCAGGCGGCGGGCATGGACCCGGCGCAGGTATACGGCGGCACGGTGTCGACCATGGCCGATCCGGACCTGTACTCGCACCGGCGCGACCGCCGCACCGGACGCATGGCGACGTTGGCCTGGATCGCACTCTGACTACGCCCCTGTTTGCACGGGTGCTGGGGCCGGCCTTCGCCACCCTGGCAGGACCGGTGCAGGCGCTGCATGCCGCGCCGTTGCCGTGCCGCTACGTGGGGCAGGCCTGCATCGTGAGGGGGCGGCACTGGCTGGTGCCGCTGCTGGCTGCGTTGGCGCGGTTGCCGCAGGACGGTGACGCGCTTCCCACCGAGGTGGCGTTCAACCGCTACCGGCAGGGCGAGCAGTGGGCGCGGCGGTTCGGCCGCTGGCCAATGGTGTCGCGGCTGTGGGCGCACGACGGGCATCTGCGCGAGCAGTTGGGCGCGGTGCGCTTCGAATTTGATCTGCAAGCCCGCGAGGGTGGCATCGACTGGTCGGTGCGGCGGGTCTGGGCGTTCGGGCTGCTGCCGCTGCCAAGGCGCTGGTTTGATGGCGCGCGTTGCCGCGAAGCCTGGCAGGGCGAGCGTTACACTTTCCTGGTCGATGTGACGCTGCCCTGGGTGGGAGCCCTGATCCGCTATGAAGGCTGGCTCGAACCGCGGTGAGGCCGCCGCCGAGGCTGGGAGCGCGGTGATCGTGTTTGATGGCGTATGCGCGCTGTGCAACCGCTGGGTGCGCTTCCTGCTGCGCTTCGACCGCAGGGGGCGCTATCGCTTTGCGGCGATGCAGGGCGCACAGGGCAGCGCGATGCTGCGCGCGCACGGGCTGGACCCGCAGGACCCGATGTCGTTCCTGCTGCTGGACGCACAGGGTGCCTGGACCGATACCGATGCGATCCTGCGCGTACTGGCCGGGCTGGGCCGCGCATGGCGCCTGGCCGGCGTGCTGCGGCTCGTGCCGCGCGGCTGGCGTGATGCGGCGTATCGCGCGCTGGCACGCAACCGCTACCGCTTGTTCGGTCGGCATGACACCTGCCATCTACCAGCACCGGAGCAGGCCGCGCGGTTCCTGGATTGATCGCCTGTCTTTTGTAGAGTCGAGCCATGCTCGACTTGCTTTTTTCTCCTGCCAATAGCAGCCGAGCATGGCTCGGCTCTACAAAACGCAGCCGAGCATGGCTTGTATGTTCCTCCCGGCTCCTACGCGGTATGTAGGAGCCAGGGTGGAGGGACCGTCAACATGATATCTGCGGGTAGCAGCCGACAGACGAGCCGAGCGATCCCCATCCCGCACCTTAACGTCGATAA
>NZ_JCAFTA010000023.1:0-59539 GCF_059369815.1 Stenotrophomonas sp. YJH_SMC_27
AGAGCCGGCCGCTGGCCGGCTGCTACGTGACGGGGTTAGTGAGGTTGCCGGCCAGCGGCCGGCACTACCCGAGGCGCGACCCAGGCCGGGACAGGCCCTGGTAGAGCCGGCCGCTGGCCGGCTGCTACGTGACGGGGTTAATGAGGTTGCCGGCCAGCGGCCGGCATTACCCGAAGCGGTCAGCGCGGCTGCTTCACCGGCAGCACCACGCGGAAGCGCGAGCCCACGCCCGGGGTGCTGTCCAGGTCGATCCGGCCATGGTGCTTGTTGATGATGCTGTAGGAGATCGACAGGCCCAGGCCCGTGCCACTGCCCACCGGCTTGGTGGTGAAGAACGGATCGAAGATGCGTTGGCGCAGTTCCGGCGAGATGCCACCGCCGGTGTCCTCGAACTCGACCCACACCTGGTCGCCATCGACGCCGGTGCGCACGGTGATCGTGCCGCGCTCGGCGATGGCATGGCCCGCGTTGAGCAGCAGGTTCATGTAGACCTGGTTCAACTCCGATGGCAGGCATTCCACCAGCGGCAGTTGGCCGAACTCGCGTACCAGGGTGACCTTGTACTTGAGCTCGTTCCAGATGATGTTGATGGTCGATTCCAGGCCCGCGTGCAGGTCGACCAGCTTCCACGACTCGTCACGCCCGGAATACGAGAAGTCTTTCAGATCACGCACGATGCGCGTCACCCGTTCGATGCCTTCGCGCGATTCGGCCATCAGCTGCGGCAGGTCGCGGCTGATGAAATCGATGTCCAGGCGGTCACGGATGTCATCGATCTCCGGGATCAGCGCCTTCGGGTCCGGCGCACGCAATGCGCGTTCGTAGGCTTCGATCACGGTGAACAGGCTGCGCAGGTACTCCTGCAGGCTGCCCAGGTTTGAGTGCACGTAGCCGATCGGATTATTGATCTCGTGCGCGACGCCGGCAGCAAGCTGGCCGATCGAGGCCATCTTCTCAGATTGCAGCAGTTTCTCCTGGGTACCGTTGAGCCGCAGGTAGGCCTGGCGCAGCTCGGCGTGGCGCTGCTGCAGTTCTCGCTCGTAGTCTTCCTGTCCTTCGATATGGCGGAACAAGGCCAGGAAGTGCCCCTGCCCCACCGGGCCGTGGTGATACAGGTGGGCGATGACCACGCCCTCGCCCAGCGGCAGGCTGCCGTTCCAGTGACCATGCTGGCGCGCGTGTTCCAGCGCATCGGGGGGCAGCAGCTCGCGAAGCCGCTGCGGGGGCGGCAATGCACCATCCTCACCGCTTGCCAACAGGTTCTGCGCGGCTGGATTGGCCAGCGCAACCTGCCCGTCTTCGGTGAACAGCAGCAGCCCTTCGCGCAGGCGCTCAAGCAGGGCCTGCAGTACCGGCTGTGGCGGAAGGGGGGCGGTAACCAGGGCGTTGGCAGCGGACACGGCGACTCGGGGGCATTCGAACAGACGCCCAATATACGCGCTCGTGCAGCGGGCTTCAGCCCGCGTGATGGGGTTGTTCGAGCGCCGCCTCAGGCGACGGCGAGTGGGCGGCGCGCTGTGACGGTGTGCGCCTGCCCCTTGGCATCGTAGGCCGAGGCATCTTCGGTGCGCCCGAGCTGGCGCAGGGCCCAGTTGACCTCGCGGCGCCGGCGCGACAGCAGCACGCCGTTGGCGCGGTTGCGTTCGGCCAGTTCCTGCAGCTGCTCGCCTTCCCCGACCGGCGGCGCGCCTTCCAGCGCACGCAGCGCTTCCAGCTTGGCGCCGGTGGCCCGGATCAGGGCGTGCACGTCGTGCTCGACCAGGGCCTGGCGTTCAACGTCCAGGGCCTGGGCAAGACGCTGCAGCGGCTCGCTCATCGCCGCAGTCATCCGTGCAGCTGCTGGTCCAGCTCGAGCATGCGCGATGCGATCGCGTCCGGATTGATCTTGTAGGTGCCGTTCTGCAGCGCCTCGCGCACGGCGGCCACGCGCTGGGCGTCGATTGCCGGGGCGGTGGTCAGCTCACGCTCGATTGCCTGCAGATTGGTGGCCTCGCCGGTCAGGCGCAGGCTGTCGGCCGCCTCGACCGGGCGTGCCGCCGCATCGGTGCTTACACCGGGCTTGTTGGCCGGGGTCGTCACGCTGCGCAGGGCCTGGGGGACCTGCAGGTTGCCGTCGATTTTCTGGCTCATGGGGTGTCCTGGAGTTGCCGTTCACATGGGATAACGGCCGCAGGGCCGTGATCTTTAGGGATATTCTGCGGTAATTCAACGCGCCACGATTACGTCACCGGCGGCGTCGACCGTGCCCTGCACGATCCGCCGCGAGGACAGGTTCTCGACCGAGACCCGCTCGTTCTCACCCGCGTCACCCATCGCACGGCCTGCAATACGGACCTCGACCGAGCCGCGACGCGAGACCAGTGCCACATTGTCTCCTCGCTTGATGAGACGCTGCACCACCAGATCGTTGCTCGACAGCAGGGCCCCGGCCTGCAACGGACGGCGGGCGATGCGGCCGATCGCTGCGTTGGGATCGGCCAGCACCGCACCGGCAATCCGGGCGGCATCACGCTGGGCAGTGGTGATATCGGCAGCGGTAAGGGTTTCTCCAGTACCGATTCCGCGGTTGAGCACCAGCACGGTCTGGTTGCGCCGCACTTTCACTGGCACGAACAGGCGCCAGCCACCGGCGTCGGGACAGCTGACTTCCACCGTGGTGTTGGCGGTGGGCTGCACCTGCAGCGCGCCGCCACACTTGGGCAGGCGCAGCGCATCGGCCACCTGCGCCTCCCCCTCGCTCCCGGCAGGCAGCGTCGACAACGCCGCCGCGCGGATGCTGGCAACCGGCTGCCACTCTGCAGCGGCTGCCCATGGCGCGGCTGCGGCGAGCACGATGGCGAATAGAGGTGTGACCCGGCGCATGGCGCCTCCTGTCGATGGAATCTGGCCCTGGTGCGTGCAAGGGGTGTGCCAGAGCGCCGGGACCCGTTGATCCGATCCGGGATGGGGATGCGACCGGATGGGTAGAGTCGACTGTCAGTCGACTTTCGCGCGAAGCACGGGGTTTCCCGTGATCGGATCGAAGAGCGGTCGACTGACAGTCGACTCTACAAACGTGGTGCGGACCGCGCAGGCGGCAGAGCGCCCTCAAGTTTGGCGCCCACCCCGCCGATACAGCAGCCATGTCCCATGACCTGCTCAACCGGATCGACCAGCGAACCCGACTGGCCGGCCACAACCGCCTGGCGCTGCTGCTGTTCCGTCTCGGCGGACGTCAGCTTTTTGGCGTCAATGTCTTCAAGGTGCAGGAAGTCCTGCGGCGCCCGGAGCTGTTCCAGGTGCCCGGGTTGCCCAGCCAGTTTGCCGGCGTGGCCGACGTACGCGGCCGCTCGGTGCCGGTGCTGGACCTGGGCCTGGCCATCGGCCACCCCGAGCGTGAGCCTGACGCGGACACCTCGCCTGGCTATCTGGTCGTCACCGAATTCAACCGTTCGATCCAGGGCTTCCTGGTCAGCGGCGTGGAGCGCATCGTCAACATCGCGGTGGAAGACATCCACCCGCCGCCGGAACTGGGTGCCGAATCGAGCTACCTGACGGCGGTGACCCGCTTCCAGGGTGAGCTGATCCAGGTGATCGACGTTGAAAGCGTGCTGGCCGATATCGCCCAGGTACGCGGTGATGCCGTACTCGATCCAGCAATGGCAATGCCTGCCGATGGCCCGCAGCTGCAGGTGCTGGTGGTGGACGATTCGCGCGTGGCCCGCCAGCAGATCCGCAGCGTGCTGGACCAGCTGGGCGTTGGCGCCACCCTGCTTTCCGATGGCAAGCAGGCGCTGGACCATCTGCTGCAGATCCACGCCTCGGGCGAGAACCCGGCCGAGCGCTATGCCATGGTCATCTCGGACATCGAAATGCCGGCCATGGACGGCTATACGCTGACGACGGAAATCCGGCGCCACCCTGGCCTTGCCGGCCTGTACGTGCTGCTGCATACCTCGCTGTCGGGCGTATTCAACAATGCGATGGTCGAGCGCGTCGGCGCCAATGCCTTCGTCGCCAAGTACTCGCCGCACGAGCTGGCCGATTTCGTGCTGGACCGCCTGCGCAAGGTCGCGATGGCGGCGTAAGGCCGCGTCACGGGTCTCCGCCGGGCATGGCCCGGCGCTACCACAACCTCCCCGACCCCTGGGGTAGCGCCGGGCCATGCCCGGCGGACGCGATGTCGCGCGTGCTTTGGCATACCCCTTGCAGCTTCCCGGGCAACGTTCCCGTGGGAGTGCACCGTGCGCAACCTGATTACCGACTACCTGGGCGTCCACGCCCAGGCCATGCCGTTGCGCGAACAGCGGATGAAGCTGATCGCCAGCAACCTCGGCAATGCCGATACGCCCGGCTACAAGGCCCAGGACCTGGACTTCGACGCCGCCCTGCGCCATGCCCAGGGGCAGGATGCCAATGGCCTGATGGCCACCACCCATGAGCAGCACTACGAAATCAGTAGCGGCCTGAACCCGTTCCAGATCGCGCGCGAAGGCGTGCAACCCAGCCTGGACGGCAACACCGTCGATCCCGATGCCGAGCGTGCCGCCTATGGCCGCGCCGCTCTTGAGTACCGCGCCTCGCTCAGCTTCGTCGAGAGCAAGGTGCGTTCCATGCTGACCGCGATCACGGGGCAATAAGCCATGAGCAACCTGCCGATCTTCGATATCGCCGGTTCCGCGCTGCAGGCGCAGTCGGTGCGCATGAGCACCATCGCCTCCAACCTCTCCAACGCCGACACCGTCGCCGGTTCCGCCGACGCCGTGTACAAGCCGCTGGAACCGATCTTCCAGGCCGTCACCAGCAAGAACGATCCGAACATCACCTCGGTGAAGGTGAAGGAGATCACCCAGAGCGAGGCCGCGCCGATCAAGCGCTACGAGCCGGGCCACCCGCTGGCCGACGCCGATGGCTACATCTACCAGCCCGACGTCGACCCGGTGGCGCAGATGGTCAACCTGATCTCGACCTCGCGCAATTACCAGGCCGGCGTGGAGATGTTGACCACCGCCAAGGAACTGGCCCTGGCCACCCTGACCATGGGCCGCTGAGGCCCGCAGTACCGGATACCGCCATGACCACCGCCGTCAACAACCAGACCAACCAGGACGTCTATACCGCACTTGGTCTGAACGCCCCGAACAGCAACGCCACCAAGAAGAAGAACACGCTGGACCAGGCCGATTTCCTGCGCCTGATGACCGAGCAGCTGCAGCACCAGGACCCGCTGAAGCCGATGGACAACACCCAGATGGTCGCGCAGATGGCGCAGATGTCCACCGTGCAGGGCATCACCGATCTGAACAAGACGGTGAAGGGCTTCCAGGAGTCGATGGCCAGCGACCAGGTGCTGCGTGGCGCGGCACTGGTCGGCCACCAGGTGCTGGTGCCGTCGGAAAAGCTGGTACTGGAGAAGGAGGGCAGCGTCGAAGGCACGGTGGCCGCGCCGTCGGCCGGCATCATCACCGTGGACATCACCGATGCCAACGGCGCCAAGGTCACCTCGCTGAGCGTGGAAGCCACTGCCGCCGGCGAGACCGCCTTCCAGTGGGACGGCAAGGACGCCAACGGCAAACGCATGGAGCCGGGCAAGTACTCCATCGTCGCCAACCATGTCGATACCGCCGGCAAGAGCACCAAGCTGTCCACCTACGTGCAGGCGCCGGTGGAAAGCGTGACCGTCGGTTCCGACGGCCTGTACCTGAACCTCAAGGGCCTGGGCACGGCCCCGATCGACTACGTGCTCCGCGTCAGCTGAGCCGCACATCCCGCATCAACCAGGAGCATCCCATGGGCTTCAATGTCTCGCTGTCCGGCATCAATGCCGCCAACACCGACCTGAGCGTCACCGCCAACAACGTCGCCAACGTCAACACCACCGGCTTCAAGCAGTCGCGCGCCGAGTTCGCCGATCTGTTCGCCTCCACCAGCTATGGCCTGTCGAAGAACCAGACCGGCTCGGGTGTGCGCGTCTCCAACGTCGCCCAGCAGTTCATCCAGGGCCACAACGAGCAGACCGGGCGCAGCCTGGACATGGCCATTTCCGGTGAGGGCTTCTTCACCATGAACATGAACGGTTCGCGGGTGTATTCGCGTGCCGGCAACTTCCAGACCGATTCGGCCGGCTACGTGGTCAATCCGCAGGGTGCGCGCCTGCAGGTGTTCGCACCGAATGCCGATGGCACCAACTTCGACGCCGGCCGCCTGGTCGACCTGCAGCTGCTGACCACCGACAGCCCGCCGAAGCAGACCAGCGAAGTGAAGGTCGGCTTCACCCTGCCGGCCAACGCCAAGCAGCCGACGGTGGCCACCTTCGACCCGGCCGATTCCAACAGCTACAACCACTCCAGCGGCGGCATCACCGTGTACGACTCGCTGGGCGTGAGCCATATCCAGGTCTCCTACTTCGTGAAGGGCGCCAACCCCAACGAATGGACCGTGCACAACTATGTCGATGGCCAGCCCGCTGGCACCCCGACCGCGGTCACCTTCGACAACAGCGGCAAGCTGACCGCCCCGGCCAACGGCAAGGTCGGCCTCGGCACGTTCACCCCCACCACCGGCGCCGGCCAGCTGAACATGACGCTGGATATCAACGGCTCGACCCAGTACGGCGAGAAGTTCGCGCTGCGCAACACCCAGCAGGACGGCTATGCCGCCGGCAAGCTCAACGAGATCACTGTGTCCGAGTCGGGCGTGGTCTATGCGCGCTACTCCAACGGCGACGACAAGCCGCTGGGCCAGGTCGCACTGACCACCTTCAACAACACCCAGGGACTGGAATCGAAGGGCAACAACCTGTGGGTGGAGACCTTCGAGTCGGGCACGCCGCGCACCGGCATGCCGGACACCTCCAATCTCGGCAAGATCCAGGCCGGCTCGCTGGAAGCGTCCACCGTCGATCTCACCGAGCAGCTGGTCAACATGATCACCGCGCAGCGCAACTTCCAGGCCAACGCGCAGATGATCACCACGCAGGACCAGATCACCCAGACCGTCATCAACATCCGTTGATGAGCTGCTGACCCTGTCACGGAACTCCCCGCATGGATAAAGCCCTTTACGTGGCGATGACCGGTGCCCGCGCCTCCCTGCAGGCGCAGGGAACGCTCAGCCACAACCTCGCCAACTCGGACACTCCTGGCTTCAAGGAAGCGCTGGCCAACACCGAAGCCTTCCCGATCAAGGGTCAGGGCTTTGCCTCGCGGGTGGATGCGCTGCACGTCGACGCTGGCTTCAACCGCACGCCCGGCGCGCAGCACATCACCGGCAAACCGCTGGACCTGGCGCTGCAGAGCGGCACCTGGCTGGCGGTGCAGGCCAGCGATGGCAGCGAGGCGTATACGCGCGGCGCGGCCTTGTCGGTCACCCCCAATGGCCAGCTGGTGACCTCCGGCGGCCGCACGGTACTGGATGACAACAACAACCCGATCGCCATTCCGCCCTACCAGGCGATGGAGATCGGTGCCGACGGCACGATCTCGATCATCCCGCAGGGTGAAGGCCCGCAGACCATGGCGCAGATCGGCCGGATCAAGGTGGTGCAGGCACCGGACGAGCGCCTCGAGCGCGGCCTGGATGGCCTGTTCCGCAATACCGACCCGCAACAGCCGTTCGCACCGGCACAGGGCACCGCAGTGCACAGCGGCCAGCTGGAAGGCAGCAACGTCGATGCGGCCGGGGCACTGGTGCAGATGATCCAGCTGCAGCGCCAGTACGAAATGCAGGTGCAGGTGATCAAACACGGCGACGAAAACGCGCGCAGCGCCAACAGCATGCTGCGCCTGGGCAGTTGACGGAATTCCGGCGCCGGCGGATGTCGGCGCTGGCACACCGCTTGCACACCCGCATACAAGGGCCGCACCACGCGGCCGGTTTCACCAGACAGGACATCGAAGATGAACCAGGCATTGTGGATCGCGAAAACCGGACTGGATGCGCAGCAGATGCGCATGTCGGTGGTTTCCAACAACCTCGCCAACACCAACACCACCGGCTTCAAGCAGGACCGTGCCAGTTTTGAAGACCTGCTGTACCAGCAGGTGCGCCAGCCCGGCGGCTCTTCGTCGGCGCAGACGCAGCTGCCGACCGGCCTGCAGCTGGGCACCGGCGTGCGCGTGGTAGCAACCGCCAAGAACTTCGAACAGGGTAGCCAGCAGCAGACCGGTCGCGCCCTGGATGTGATGGTCAACGGCCGCGGCTTCTTCGAAGTGCAGATGCCCGACGGCAGCTCGGCCTACACCCGTGATGGCTCGTTCAAGATCAACCAGGACAGCGAGCTGGTCACCAACAGCGGCTACCCGGTGCAGCCGGGCATCCAGATTCCCGAGGGCGCGCAGTCGGTCACCATCGGCAGCGACGGCACCATCAGCGTGAAGATGGCCGACAACGCCGCGTCGGTGGAAGTCGGTGCGCTGACCCTGACCGACTTCGTCAATCCGGCCGGCCTGCAGGCGCGCGGCGAGAACCTGTTCCTGGAAACCACGGCCTCGGGCCCGGCCCAGAACGGTAATCCCGGCCTGAACGGCCTCGGCACCGTGGTGCAGGGGGCGCTGGAAGGCAGCAACGTCAATGTGGTGGAAGAGCTGGTGTCGATGATCGAAACCCAGCGCGCCTACGAAATGAATGCCAAGGCGATCTCCACCACCGACTCGATGCTCGGCTATCTCAACAACAAGATCTGACCGGCCCAACCGGGAAACCGCCATGTCGCCCATTTCCAACTTCGCCCGCACTGCCCTCGCCTGCACCGTGGCCGCCCTGCTCGGTGGCTGCGTGATCGCGGGCGACGTGCGCCCCTACCCGGCGATGGCGCCGATCCAGCCGATCATGCCGCCGCAGGCCGCGCCCACCGCCGGGGCGATCTATGCCGCCGGCCCGACCCTGCAGCTGTATTCAGACCGCCGCGCACGCGATGTCGGCGACCTGCTGACCATCACCCTGCTGGAAAGCACCACCGCGCAGACCAGTGCAAACACCGCCACCAACAAGGAGTCCAACCTGAGCCTGGGCAGCCCGAGCATCTTTGGCGCGCCGGTCACCCTGGGCGGCAAGGACATCCTCAGCGCCAGTGCGGAAGGCAAGCGTGATTTCACCGGCAAGGGCAACAGCGCGCAGAGCAACCGCCTGCAGGGCAGCGTTACGGTCACCGTGATCCAGCGCCTGCCCAACGGCAACCTGGTGGTGCAGGGGCAGAAGAACCTGCGGCTCAACCAGGGCGATGAACTGGTGCAGGTGCAGGGCATCGTGCGCCCTGGCGACATCAGCCAGGACAACACCATTCCCTCCAGCCGCGTAGCCGAGGCCCGCATCGTCTACGGCGGCCGCGGACCGGTCGCGCAGTCCAACGCGATGGGCTGGCTGAGCCGCTTCTTCAATTCCGGCCTGACGCCGTTCTGAGTATGGCCATGAAACTCCTCCCCTCTTCTTCCTGGCAGCGCCGCGTGGCGTCGTTCGTCGCGCTGATGCTGATGGTCGTGGCAGCCCCGGCCAGCGCCGAGCGCATCAAGGACCTGGCACAGGTCGGCGGCGTGCGTGGCAACGCACTGGTTGGCTACGGCCTGGTGGTCGGCCTGGATGGCAGCGGCGACCGCACCAGCCAGGCGCCCTTTACCGTGCAGAGCCTGAAGAACCTGCTCGGCGAGCTGGGCGTGAACGTGCCGCCGAACGTCAACCCGCAGCTGAAGAACGTGGCCGCCGTTGCGATCCATGCCGAGCTGCCGCCGTTCGCCAAGCCCGGCCAGCCGATCGACATCACGGTGTCCTCGATCGGCAACGCGGTGTCGCTGCGCGGCGGCTCGCTGCTGATGGCCCCGCTGCGCGGGGCCGACGGGCAGATCTACGCCATCGCCCAGGGCAACCTGATCGTGGGTGGCTTCGGTGCGCAGGGCAAGGATGGTTCCCGTGTCTCGGTGAACGTGCCCAGCGTCGGCCGTATTCCCAACGGCGCCACCGTGGAGCGTGCCCTGCCCGATCCGCTGGCGAACGGCGGCGACATCACCTTGAACCTGCACAACAACGATTTCACCACGGTCTCGCGCATGGTCGCCGCGCTCAACAACGCCTTCGGCGAAGGTGCGGCACGCGCGATCGATGGCGTGACCGTCGCGGTCACCGCGCCGACCGACCCCGGCGCACGCGTCGGCCTGCTGGCGCGCATCGAGAACCTGGAACTGACCCCGGGCAGCGCCCCGGCCAAGGTGGTGGTCAATTCGCGCACCGGCACCGTGGTCATCGGCCAGCAGGTGCGCGTGGGACCCGCGGCGATCTCGCACGGTTCGCTGACCGTGACCATCCAGGAAAACACCAACGTCAGCCAGCCCAATGCCCTGTCCGGCGGCCGCACCGTGGCCAGCCCGCAGTCCACCATCACCGCCACCAACGACGGCAGCCGCATGTTCAAGTTCAGCGGCGGCACCACCCTGGACGAGATCGTGCATGCGGTGAACGCCGTAGGTGCGGCACCGGGCGACCTGATCGCGATCCTGGAAGCCCTGAAGCAGGCCGGCGCATTGAGTGCCGAGCTCGAGGTGATCTGACATGCGCATCAATCCCGCATTCGACCTGCACCCGGCGCAACAGAACGATCCGGCAAGGATCGACAAGGTGGCGCGCCAGCTGGAAGGCCAGTTCGCGCAGATGCTGGTAAAGAGCATGCGTGACGCCAGCTTCGGTGACTCGCTGTTTCCCGGCGAGAACAAGATGTTCCGCGAGATGTACGACCAGAAGATTGCCGAGGCGATGACCCGCGGCAAAGGCCTGGGTCTGTCCAGCATGATCAGCCGGCAGCTGTCCGGCCAGGCCGCCGATGGCCCGGCGCTGGATACCCGCGTGGATCCGGCCAAGGCCAGCCGTGCTTACCAGCTCAATGCACCGGCCAGGCCGGCACCGTCGCTGCCACTGGAAGACGGCAGCCAGGCGGTGCGCCTGCTGCAGCAGATGGCCGCCGGTGCGCAGCACGGTGCGCAGGCGGCAGTGGCGCCGATGGAGCAGGCCCTGGACCTGATCGCCGGGCGCGAGAGCAGCAGCATGCACCGCTCGCTGGGCACCGACGATCCGTACATCGGCAGCCTGCAGGGCGAGGACTGGGCCGCCAACAGCGACCAGTGGTCGGCCACCGCCAGCAACCGCGGCACCGCGATCAGCCCGGCCGATGCGATGGCGACCCGCACCGCTGTCGCCCAGCTCGGCGAGCACACCCCGGAAGGCTTCGTCGCCAGCATCTGGCAGCACGCGCAGCGTGCGGCCAAGGAACTGGGCGTGGATGCCCGCGCCCTGGTCGCCCAGGCCGCGCTGGAAACCGGCTGGGGCAAGCGCCACATCAAGCACGCCGACGGCAGCACTTCGCACAACCTGTTCGGCATCAAGGCCAATGGCTGGAACGGCCAGCGCGCCGTAGCCGGCACCCATGAATATGTCGATGGCGTGCGCCGCAACGAGACCGCCAGCTTCCGCGCCTACAGTTCGCCGGCCGAGAGCTTTGCCGACTACGTGCGCCTGCTGAAGACCAGCCCGCGCTACCAGCAGGCCCTGCAGGCCGGCACCGACGTGCAGGGCTTCGCCCGTGGCCTGCAGCGCGCCGGCTATGCCACCGATCCGCGCTACGCGGCCAAGATCGCCGCGATCGCCGGCGGCCCGACCATCGAGCGCGCCGTCGCCGCCGTGGCAGACGCCGGCTCGCGCCTTGGCCAGACCTTCGCCAGCACCGCGACCGCGGCGCTGGGTATCACCCGTCGTTGAGGAACCCCATGTCCAGCGTACTTTCCACCGGTACCGGTGCCCTGCTCGCCTTCCAGCGTGCGTTGGCGACCACCAGCCACAACGTGGCCAACCTCAATACGCCCGGCTACAGCCGGCAGAAGGTCAACTTCGCCACCGCCGATCCGCAGAACTATGGCTACGGCACGGTCGGCAACGGTACCCGCATCACCGACATCCGCCGCACCGCCGACCAGCTGGCCATCTCGCGCCTGCTCGACAGCAGCGGTGAACTGGCGCGCCTGAAACAGCTTTCGGGCATGGCCGACCGGGTCAACGCGCTGTTCTCTGATGCGGCCACGAATGTCTCTGGTGTGTGGTCGAACTTCTTCGACTCGGTCAGTGGCCTGTCCTCCAATGCCTCCGGCACGGCCGATCGCCAGAACATGCTCGATGGCGGCAAGGCCCTGGCCAACCGCTTTGTGCAGCTCAACACCCACCTGAACAACCTCAACAGCGAGGTCAACAACGGCCTGCTGGCCGGTGCCACCGAGGTCAACCGCCTGGCGCAGGAGATCGCGCAGATCAACGGTGCGATCGGCACCAACATCGCCACCGCCGCGCCCGACCTGCTCGATCGGCGCGACCAGCTGATCACCCAGCTGATCGGCTACACCGGCGGCACCGCGGTGATCCAGGACGGCGGCATCATGAATGTCTACACCGCCGGCGGCAACGCGCTGGTGGTGGGCACCACCGCGACCAAGGTCACCACCGTGGCCGACCCGTACCAGCCCGAGCGCCTGCAGCTGGCCCTGGAAACGCAAGGCAACACCATCCGCCTCGACCCGAAGGCAGTAGGCGGCCAGATCGGCGGCCTGATGGAGTTCCGCGACACCGTGCTGACCCCGGCCCAGGCCGAACTGGGCAAGTTGGCTGTCGGCCTGGCCGAGACCTTCAACCAGGCCCACCACCAGGGCGTGGACATGTATGGCCAGCTCGGGGGCGACTTCTTCAACATCGGCAACCCGCGCGTCACCGCCAACAACGCCAACACCGGCACCGCCAGCCTCAGCGCCACCTATGGCGACCTGGGCAAGCTGGACGCGCAGAACGTGGTGCTGCAGTTCGATGGCAGCAACTGGAAGGCCAGCCGGGCCGACACCGGCGCCAGCGTTCCGCTGGCCGGCACCGGCACCGCCGCCGATCCGCTGGTGATCAACGGCGTCACGCTGGTCGTGGGCGGCACCCCCGCTGCCAACGACCGATTCCTGCTGCAGCCCACCGCAGGCGTCGCCGGCAGCATGGAGATCGCCATCACCGATCCGTCCCGGATTGCAGCCGCTGCCGCGGTAAAGGGCGCCGCCGCGACGGCCAACACGGGCACCGGCAAGCTGAGTGGCGTGACCGTGACCGATTCGAGCAACGCCAACCTGCGCAATCCGGCCGCGATCGTGTTCACCTCGGCCACCACCTACACCATCGATGGTGGCCCGCCGCAGACCTACACGCCCGGGCAGACCATCAGCGCCAATGGCTGGAGCTTCGTGCTGGACGGTGCGCCGAAGGTCGGCGACACCTTCAACATCACCCCGACGCCGGCCGGCTCCTCCGACAACAGCAACGCCTCCAGGCTGGCCAAGGTCGAGAGCGCCAAGGCCTTCAATGCCGGCACGGTGACGCTGAACGGCGCGCTGGGTGGCCTCACCACCCAGGTGGGTGCTGCGGCCCGTTCGGCCGAGTACTCGCTGGAAGCGCAACTGGTGATCAACGACAAGGCGCAGGAAGCGCGCGATGAAGTGTCCGGCGTCAACCTGGACGAGGAAGCGGCCGACATGCTGCGCCTGCAGCAGGCCTACCAGGCCGCCTCGCAGCTGATCTCCACCGCCGACAGCATGTTCCAGACCATCCTGGGAGCCGTCCGCCGATGAGCAGCCGCATCTCCACCAGCATGATGTACAACCAGTCGGTGTCGCTGATGATGGCCAAGCAGGCCAAGCTCAGTCACCTGGAGCAGCAGATCGCCACCGGCAGCAAGATCGTCTCCGCAAAGGACGATCCGGTCGGGGCCGGCGCAGCGGTCGGACTGGACCGCAGCCTGGCCGCACTGGAACGGATGAAGCTCAACGCCGGCAACGTGCAGAACCGGCTGGGCGTGCAGGAAAACACCCTGGCCCAGGTCAATGATCTGATGGGGCGCGTCAACGACCTGACCATCCAGGCCAGCAACCCCGCCCTGAGCGCGTCCGACAAGAAGACGCTGATCACCGAACTGAACCAGATCCGCGACGGCCTGCTGTCGCTGGCCAACGCCGAGGACGGCACGGGTCGCTATGTATTCGGCGGCACCAACGACGGCGATCCGCCGTTTGCCAGGATCAATGGCAAGGTGGTCTACCGCGGTGACCAGACCCAGCGCCAGATCGAGGTCGGCCCCGATACCTACGTGCGCGATGCCCTGCCCGGCAGCGAGATCTTCATGCGCATCCCCACCGGCGATGGCTTCGTCGATGGCGGTGCCGCCGCCGGCAACACCGGCAACGGCGTGCTGACCAACATCACCCGCGATGGCAGCGACAGCTGGAACGGCCAGAGCTTCAGCGTCCGCTTCACCGCCGCCAACCAGTACGAAGTGCTGGATGGTGCCGGCAATGTGACCGGCACCGGCACCTACAAGGCCGGTGATGATCTGGAAGTGAACGGCGTGCGTCTGCAGATCACCGGTGCGCCTGCCGCAGGCGACAGCTTCAACGTGAAGCCGGCGAGCAGCCGCGACATCTTCGACACCATGGACAAGCTGATCACCGCGCTTGACGCCGACACCGGCACCACCGCGAAGATGAGCGCACAGCAGAACGAGTTGCAGAGCGCGTTGCGCGACGTGGCACGGGCGTCGGAGCGGATGATCGACTCGCGTGCGGCCGGCGGTGCGCAGCTGAAGGCGCTGGACAATGCCGCCGACATGCGAGAGGCCAACAGTGTGACCCTGAAGACCACGCTGTCGCAGATGCGCGACCTGGACTATGCCGATGCCCTGAGCCAGTACCAGCTGCAGAGCACCGCGCTGCAGGCGGCACAGACGATCTTCTCGCAGATGCAGTCGATGTCGTTGTTCAACAAGATCCGCTGACGCATCTCCTGCGTCACCCCTGAAAGGCCGCGATGCCCTGCATCGCGGCCTTTCTCGTTTCTGCGGCCCGTTGCCGCCGGGCGCGCCGACCTACCTCCCGCGGATTTTCCGTGATTGCCCATCAAGCCCGGCTGGCCCCCGCCGATACCTTCATCAGCGCTGGCTGGGCTTGCCCAGCCGCCCCTTCCCGGGTCCCCTTCACGCCCCTCCAGGGCTGGAAAACCCCGGAAAAACAGCCTCCGGCAACGAATTACGGCTTCAGCGGAATTCACGGCTAAAGGTTGTTGACAAAGCGCCGTTATTCATTTGGCAACAACGAAGCACACAGCCACACAAAAAAACAGGCGGCGCTTCGTTTCATTCACCAACGGGTTCCATATAAGAGGAGACGACCCCATGGCACAGGTAATCAACACCAATACGATGTCGCTCAACGCTCAGCGCAACCTGAGCACCAGCGGCAACTCGCTGGCCACCACCATCCAGCGCCTCTCGTCCGGCCTGCGCATCAACAGCGCGAAGGACGACGCCGCCGGCCTGGCGATCTCGGAGCGCTTCAGCACCCAGATCCGCGGCCTGGACGTGGCCATCCGCAACGCCAACGACGGCATCTCGCTGGCCCAGGTTGCCGAAGGCTCGCTGAGCGAAGTCGGCAACAACCTGCAGCGCATCCGCGAACTGGCCGTGCAGGCCTCCAACGCCACCAATTCCAGCAGCGACCGCAAGGCCCTGCAGGCCGAAGTGACCCAGCTGGTCAGCGAAATCGACCGCGTCGCCAAGCAGAGCGACTTCAACGGCACCAAGCTGCTGGACGGCTCGTTCACCAGCCAGCTGTTCCAGGTCGGCGCCAATGCAGGCCAGGCCATTGCGATCAACAGCGTGGTGGATGCAAAGGCTGAATCGCTGGGGGCAGCAAGCTTCCTCGATGCCGGCAAGATCGCCTTCACTGCAACCGATGTGGAAGATGCAAAGGGTACGCTGAGCGGCCTGAAGGTCGGCAATGTATCCCTGGGCGAGATCAAGTTCGACTATACCCCCCGCGCTGTGGCCGGCACCCCGGAGCCGGCCGTCGACAACGCCAACATGGAGCGCGCGGCCAAGGCCGTCGCCGCAGCCATCAACAACAAGCTGGGCGAAACCGGGTTGCACGCTACAGTAGCCACTGCAGCCAATGGCGCAGTCATTCCGGGCGAGGTCGCGCTCACCGCCGTCAAGGCGGATGGAAACGCGACTGACATCACTGTGACCAAGCCGCCGGTCGCTCCGGCTACGGACCCTGTTGCGATGAACACTGTCGGTCCCGCAGCCAACCCGGTCCATGTTGCGGATATCAAGATCGACACCGTTGCGGGTGCTCAGCAGGCACTGTCGATCGTCGACAAGGCTCTTGAGTCGGTCAACAGCGTCCGCGCCGATCTCGGCGCGATCCAGAACCGCTTCACCTCGGTGGTGGCCAACCTGCAGACCTCCTCGGAGAACCTGTCCGCCTCGCGCAGCCGTATCCGCGATACCGACTTCGCCAAGGAAACCGCCGAACTGACCCGCACCCAGATCCTGCAGCAGGCCGGTACGGCCATGCTGGCCCAGGCCAACCAGGTACCGCAGAACGTGCTCAGCCTGTTGCAGCGCTGACATGAGCCGCCCCCGGGGCACGTCGGGGGCGTCTAACCCAACTCACGTGCAACCGCTCAAGGACCTCTCCTCATGGCACAAGTCATCAACACCAACACGATGTCGTTGAATGCTCAGCGTAACCTGAGCACCAGTGGCAGCTCGCTGGCCACCACCATCCAGCGCCTGTCCTCCGGTTCGCGCATCAACAGCGCCAAGGACGACGCCGCTGGCCTGGCGATCTCCGAGCGCTTCGGCACCCAGATCCGCGGTACCGACGTCGCCATCCGCAATGCCAACGACGGCATTTCGCTGGCCCAGGTCGCCGAAGGTTCGTTGACCGAGATCGGCAACAACCTGCAGCGTATCCGTGAACTGGCCGTGCAGTCGTCGAACGCCACCAACTCTGCCAGCGACCGCAAGGCTCTGCAGGCGGAAGTGACCCAGCTGAAGTCGGAAATCGATCGCGTTGCCAAGCAGTCCGAGTTCAATGGCACCAAGCTGCTGGACGGCTCGTTCTCCAGCCAGCTGTTCCAGGTGGGCGCCAACGCTGGTCAGGCCATCGCTATCGACAAGGTGGTTGACGCAAAAGCCGACGCACTCGGAAATGCTGCCTTTGACGACCGTACGTTGGCCATCACTGCGACCGGCATTGCCGCGGCCGACAAGGGGAAGACCATCTCCTATGACGGCCTGACCATTGGTGGCGGCGGCTTGGCAGCTGGCATCAAGATTGACAAGGTCGAAGTGACTTCGACGGGCGTTATCGCAGACGACCAGAAAGCATTGGTTGCTGCCGTCACCACCGCTATCAATGCCAAGATCGGTGAGGCGGGAATCTACGCAGAAGTTGGCGCCAACGCCGGCGAAATCACGCTCACCTCCGTCAAGGAGAGCATCGATTCCTCTGGCAACTTCGCAGGCATGACTGTCAGCGCTGGCACCGGCACGCTTACCGGTGCCGCAGGCACCGTCGCCATCGGCAGCGTTGCGCTTACTGCCGGCCCAGCTAAGGCAGGGAAGATGCTCTCCGATGTCAACATCGATAGCGTCAAGGGAGCTCAACAGGCTCTGGAAGTCGTAGACAAGGCCCTCGGTGCCATCAACAGCTCCCGCGCAGACCTGGGCGCGATCCAGAACCGCTTCACCTCGGTCGTCGCCAACCTGCAGACCTCGACGGAAAACCTGTCGGCCTCGCGTAGCCGCATCAAGGATACCGATTTCGCCAAGGAAACCGCAGAGCTGACCCGCACCCAGATCCTGCAGCAGGCCGGTACGGCCATGCTGGCCCAGGCCAACCAGGTGCCGCAGGGCGTGCTCAGCCTGCTGCGCTGATCTGCACCTTGATCGACCACCGGGCGGCGGCTGAGCTGCCGCCCGGCTCCTGAAATACGTACCACCTTCGCCAAAGGAAAAGCACCATGGCACAAGTCATCAACACCAACACCATGTCGTTGAACGCTCAGCGCAACCTGAGCACCAGCGGCAGCTCGCTCGCCACCACCATCCAGCGCCTGTCCTCCGGTTCGCGCATCAACAGCGCCAAGGACGACGCCGCAGGCCTGGCGATCTCCGAGCGCTTCGGCACCCAGATCCGCGGTACCGACGTCGCCATCCGCAACGCCAACGACGGCATCTCGCTGGCCCAGGTTGCCGAGGGCTCGCTGACCGAGATCGGCAACAACCTGCAGCGCATCCGTGAGCTGTCGGTGCAGTCGTCCAACGCCACCAATTCGGCCAGCGACCGCAAGGCACTGCAGGCCGAAGTGACCCAGCTGGTCAGCGAAATCGATCGCGTCGCCAAGCAGTCCGAGTTCAACGGTACCAAGCTGCTGGACGGTTCGTTCTCCAGCCAGCTCTTCCAGGTCGGCGCCAATGCGGGCCAGGCCATCGCAATCGACAAGGTAGTTGATGCCAAGACCAACGCCCTCGGTGCAGCCAGCTTCGCGAACGAAGGAAGCATCGTTTTTGCCGCTGCGGCCGATCTGAGCAGCGGTGAAATCACCGGCATGAAGGTTGGCGACATTGACCTTGGCAAGATTACCTACTCCGCTGCTACCGTCCCGGCCGTCGTGACACCGCCAACCCCCGCTGATCCGGCCAACCCCACACAGGCTGAGCAGGATGCAATCGACGCAGCGAACGCAAGCAATGCTTCCCGCACCAAGATTGCTGACAGCAACATGCAGAACGCCACTGCAGCCGTCACTGCAGCCCTGAACGCCAAGCTCGGCGAGACCGGCCTACTGGCTGCGCAGACGATGGATGCCAACAACAAGCCGGTCGCCGGATCAATAACCCTGACCTCTGTCAAGGCAGGCGCGGACGTCACCAAGCTTGCAGTGACCGGACTTGCTGCCGGGGTCGCAACGACCACTGACGTTACGGCCAATGCCAGCAGCTCGCATCTCTCCGACATCAACATCGGTAGTGTTGCTGGCGCACAGAAGGCGATGGAGATCGTCGACAAGGCTTTGGAATCCATCAACAACACCCGCGCCGACCTCGGTGCGATCCAGAACCGCTTCACCTCGGTCGTCGCCAACCTGCAGACCTCGTCGGAAAACCTGTCGGCATCGCGTAGCCGCATCAAGGACACCGACTTCGCCAAGGAAACCGCCGAGCTGACCCGCACCCAGATCCTGCAGCAGGCCGGCACGGCCATGCTGGCCCAGGCCAACCAGGTGCCGCAGGGCGTGCTCAGCCTGCTGCGCTGATCCACGGCAAGAAGGCGCCGCTACCGTCGAAGTGAATCGACGGTAGCGGCAACCTGGAAGCCATGGTGCTCGAAGGCGCGGGCCATGCCCGGCCCGGGAAACCTCCCGAACCGGCTCGGCATCGCCCGCTCCTGCGGACCTCTCTTTCAGCGCTGTACCTTTGACTGTACGTACCGGGCGGCTTCGTCTCCCCCCGATTGTCAGTAGCCTGATCCCTCCCCTGCATTGGGGGAGGGCTTTTTGCAGACCCCCGGCAGCCTGCGGTGAATGTCCCCGCACCCTGCCCCAACCCTCCTGCAATCTGCGTGCCAGAACCTGCGCCAGACCATTGGCACGGCGCATGCATCAACGAAGTCCTCAAGACCCAGCGGCGCAGGCCGCTATTTTCGTTGACGACGGGCCGCCGCACGACGGCCAGGCCCGGATACCAGGAGAAACGACGTGGCAGACTTTGGATACGGTGGCATTGGCTCGGGGCTGGACATTTCCAGCATCGTCAACCAGCTGGTCGCAGCTGACCGCAAGCCCGCCGACAATGCGCTGAACCTGCAGCAGTCCAAGGCCAAGATGCAGCTGTCGTCGATCGGCACCGTTACGGCGGCCTTCGACAAGCTGAAGACCGCGCTGACGGCCCTCAAGGCCACGACGGCCTTCGATACCCGCACCGTCACCGCCACCGGCAAGGCCGGTCCGAACAATGCAGATGATGTGCTGACGGCGTCGGTCGCGTTGTACGACGTGGGCACGACCAAGGCAGCGGCCTCCAACGGCACGCACCAGGTGGAGGTGAAGTCCCTCGCCACGGCACACAAGCTGATCGCCGATACCTCGGTGCCCAAGACCGACACCTTCGGTGCCGGAACCTTGACGCTGACCGTTGGCGTGGGCGACAAGGCCAAGACCATGAACGTGACGGTGGAGGACGGCGACACGCTGACCACCATCCGCAACAAGATCGATGCCGCCGGGCGCAAGGAAGGCGTGCAGGCCACGCTTATCAGCTCGGGCGACAACCAGTATCTGTCGATCGCCCAGGAAAAGACCGGTGCCGCCAACGCGATCAAGCTGGAGTATGCCGGCAGCGACCCCAAGCTGGGTGCACTGGTAGGCAGCCTGAAAGAAAACACGGCCGCTGCGGACGCCGAACTGACCATCGACGGCGTCAAAGTGGTCAGTGCCAGCAATACGGTGACCGATGCGGTACCGGGCCTGACCCTGAACCTGAAGGTTCCCGGCAAGAGTACCGTGGTGATCAGCACCGACACGGCCGCCGCGACCAAGGTCATGCAGGAATTCGTGACCGCCTACAACGCGGCGATCGCGGCGATCAACACGGAGACCAAATACGACGCCAAGACCAAGGAAGCCGCCACCCTGACGGGTGACGCGCAGATGCGCGGCGCCTCCAGCCAGCTGCGTTCGATGATGTCGAGCGTGCTGAAGGAGCTCTCGGCCGACGGCTTGGATCCGAAGGTGCTGGGCCTGCAGACCCGCGGTTATCCCAACGCCGACGGCAGCCTCGTTCTCGATACCACCAAGTTTGCCGCCGCACTGGCCAGCCAGCCTGAGAAGATCCGCTCGGCCATCACCGGCGACACCGGCGGTGCTGGCACCCTGTACACCATGGTCGACGGCTATGTCAGCACCACCGTCGGCAAGGAAGGGGCGTTCGTCGCCCGCACCAAGGGCCTGAACACCACGCTGGACAACATCGACAAGCGCCGCAAGGACCTCGACACGCGCATGAAGAACGTCGAGGAACGCTACAAGAAGCAGTTCCTGGCGCTCGACAGCCTGATGGGCAAGCTGCAGCAGAGCAACACCGCACTGCAGCAGCAGCTGGCACAGCTGAACCGCTAAGGACGGCGTGCAACGCTCAAGTTTGGCGTGGTTCGCACCGATAACGGACGCAACAGCAATCAACGCCGCACCGCCGGCCACGGTCCCCACGACCACCCGACGGCACCCAGCGCAAGGAGAATCACGAATGTACGGTTCCAGCCGTCAATATGCCGAGCAGTACCGCCAGGTAGGAGTGACCAGTGCGGTTGCCGACGCCGATCCGCACAAGCTGGTGGCGATGCTGCTGGCGGGCGCGCTGGAGCGCGTACGCCGTGCCCAGGCCAGTCTTGAGCGTGGCGACCAGGCCGGAAAGGGCAAGGCGATCGGCGAAGTCTGCGCGATTGTCGGCCACCTCAACGGCTCGCTGGATCACGAAGCCGGCGGCGAAATCGCCGGCAATCTGTCGGCACTGTACGACTACGTGTTGCAGCGCCTGACCGAGGCCAACCTGCACAACGACCGTGCCGCGCTGGATGAATCGCTGCAGTTGCTGGGCGAGATCGACAGCGCCTGGAATGCGATCCCGCAGGAACAGCGCCGGCCGGCGGCGGTGGCGCCATGAGCCTGCACGAACTGCACGCCCAGCTGGATGCCTTCGAGAAGGCCCTGGGCGAAGAGTCCCTCGACCAGGCCGACAGCCTGCTCGACGGCCACGACAGCACGCTGCATGCGCTGCTCAGCCAGCCGCTGGCCGCCACCGACCACGCACCGCTGGCTGCGCTGTTCGATCGCCAGCAGAATCTGCTGGGCCTGCTGCGCCAGCGCCGTGATGCGGTGGCAGCACTGATGAATGACGGCCAGCGTTCCCTTCGCGCAGCGCATGCCTACCTGCAGGCAGAATTGCTGGCATGACCCAATTGCCGACCACGTCGCTGCATCATCCGGCCGAAAGCGAGCTGTTCGACGAGACGCTCAGCTGCGAGCTGGCCCTGCCGGCCGAGTTCCAGGCAGGCAGCGCGGCGGGTCGCACCAGCAGCGCCGAAGGCCTGCTGCGCAGCCTGGCGCTGGTTGAAGACAGCCGCGTTGACGAACATGACGACCGCAATGAGGCCAGCCTGCAGTTGCAGCGGCTGGAGGCCAAGCTGGATCTGGCGATGGTGCTGCTCGGCCGGCTCGTACGCCAGCAGGGCCAGGAACTGACCCTGCGCCCCGTGCGCTGGTCGCGCCGCGGCATCCGCCTGCAGCTGGGCCCACGCAGTGGCGCCAGCCCCGGCCAGGCCGGCGTGGTGCGCCTGCAGCCCAGCGATTGGCTGCCCGACCATATCGACCTGCCGGTGGAAGTGATCGCCGAAGCGGCGGACGGTGGCGGCGGTCACTACCTGTGGCTGCGTTTCCAGCGTCTTGGCGATGGCCTTGAGATGGCAATGGAGCGGCACTTGTTCCGCCTGCACCGCCGCCAGGTGGCCGAGGCGCGCCGCGCCCGCTGAAACCTGCCACCATAACGCTTTGCGGGCAAGCCTTGGCGCGCCCGTTCAGCTAAGTTAAGGTGGACTCCCCTACACGGATCTGTTGCGTGCCTGTGCGAGTTCTCATCGTCGACGATCACACCCTCGTCCGCGCCGGCCTGGCGCGGCTGCTGCAGGGGTTTGCCGACGTGCAGCTTGTTGCCGAGGCCAGCAACGCCGAGCAGGCACTGCAGCTGGCCCTGCAGCACGCACCGGATGTGGTGCTGATGGACCTCTCGCTGCCGGGCCGCACCGGCCTGGAAGCACTCAGCGACATCCGCCTGCGCGCGCCCGGTACCCGGGTGGTGATGATGACCATGCACGACGATGCCGCTCACGTGCGCGATGCGCTGGATCGGGGCGCGGTCGGGTTCGTGGTCAAGGATGCGGCACCGCAGGAGTTGGAACTGGCGCTGCGCGCCGCGCACGCCGGCCAGGTGTTCCTGAGCCCGCAGATCTCCGCCAAGATGCTGGCACCGATGCTGGGCCGCGAGAAGCCCACCGGCATCGCCGCGCTGTCGCCGCGCCAGCGCGAGATCCTGCGCCGCATCGGCAAGGGTGAGAGCAACAAGGAAATCGCCGCCGACCTCGGCATCAGCGTCAAGACGGTGGAAACCCACCGCGCACGCATGATGGAATCGCTCGGCTGCCGCCGCGCCAACGATCTGCTGCTGCTGGCCGCGCGCCACCAGCACGAGCTGGAGTAAGCGCGAGCCTCGGCGGCGCGAAACGATGGCTGGGTAGAGTGGGCTGTTGGTAGAGTCGACTGCCAGTCGACTTGCGCGCGGAGCGCGGGACTTTTCCTTGGTCTGATCGGAGAGCAGTCGACTGACAGTCGACTCTACCGGTGATCGTCTCTATCGACAGCCGACGCAGCCAACCCGCACCCAGCGACGAATTCCCGTCGCCCTGACACTCCCCGACAGGAATCCGTACACGGCGCAGCCCGATCAATCTGGGCCTTGCACCGGAAATCAGCAACTTAGCAGCTATCATCGTCAACAATCCGCGTCGATGTAGGGAATACCCCTACATCCTGTCAGGACATTCACCAAGCCCCTCAGGAACCCCCTGATTCCGCCCCCGCCGGATCAAAAGCAAGATGCGTTCCACAAGGCGCCGGGGAGCGGCGCCGGGGAACCACGATGAAGGCTGCACTCTCGACCCAGCTGGGCCAACAACTTCACCTCACCCCGCAGTTGCTGCAGTCGATCCGGCTGCTGCAACTCGACGGCCTGCACCTGGAACAGGAAATCCAGCGCCTGCTGGACTCCAACCCGCTGCTCGAAATCGAAGAGGCCGAAGCGCCTGCCGCCGACGCCACCGAGGCCAGCGCGACCACGCTGGAAACCGCCGCGTTCGACGAGTTGCCCGAGTCTTCGATGTGGGACGTGGCCGGCGCCAGCTGGCAGGACGGCGACGACGATCGCATGGCGCGCATCGCCGCCGGCGAATCGACCGACCCGCAATTGCGCGTGCTGCAGCGCCTGTCGCTGGACATGGATGACCGCGAACTGGCGGTGGCCGCGTTCTGGCTCGACCACTGCGATGAGGCCGGCTACCTGCAGGCGCCGCTGGCACAGCTGCAGCTGCTGGCCAGCGCCCAGTTCGACATCGCCGCCGCTGGCGTGGAAACCATCCGCCAGCAGCTGCTGCACGGCGAGCCGGCCGGCATGGCCGCACAGGACCTGCGCGAAGGCCTGCAGGCGCAGCTGCGCAGCCTGCACGGCGTGGTGCCGGCCCGCCATCTGGCTGCGCGCATCCTGGACGGCGCGCTCGACGCACTGGCTGCCCACGACTACCCCGCCCTCGCCCGCCAGCACGACGCCGAGATCGACGACGTGCGCGAGGCGGTGCGCCTGATCCTTTCGCTGCAGCCGCGCCCCGGCGACAGCCTGCTGCCCGAGCGCAACGCGGTGGTGGTGCCGGACGTCGTCGCCTGGCACGCCGACGGGCAGTGGAAGGTCGCCCTGAACCCGGCCACCAGCCGCCGCGTGTCGATCAACAGCCAGTACGAACAGGTGCTGGCCGAAACCAGCGACGCCGCCCCGGCGCTGCGCGAGATGCTGCAGGAGGCGCGCTGGTTCAGCCGTGGCCTGTCGATGCGCTACGACACCCTGCTGCGTACGGCGCGGGTGATCGTCGAGCGCCAGGCCGCCTTCCTGGTGCGGGGCGAAGAGGCCATGGCGCCGTTGACCCTGAAGGAAGTGGCCGAGGAAATCGGCATGCATGAGTCCACCGTCTCGCGCATCACCACCGGCAAGTTCCTGCAGACCCCGCGCGGCACCTTCGAGCTGAAGCACTTCTTCGCCGTGCGCCTGGAGGGCGCCAGCGTCTCCGGCCAGGCGGTGAAGGCCATGGTCCGCCGCCTGATCGACGCCGAACCGGCCGGCCGCCCGCTGGCCGACGAGGCCATTGCCGGCCTGCTGTCGCGCCAGGGGGTGAACATTGCCCGCCGAACCGTCGCAAAATACCGAGAACAACTGGATATCGCCCCGGCCCGCGAACGGCGCCGGCTCAGCGCCAGGCAACCCCAGCTGGCCCGGGTGGGCTGAAAAGGATGTTGGACATGAACAAGCTCACGGTCCTGCTGGTCGATGACCACGAGGGCTTCATCAACGCGGCGATGCGCCATTTCCGCAAGATCGACTGGCTGCAGATCGTCGGCAGCGCCGGCAACGGCCTGGAAGCGATCGAGCGCTCGGAAACGCTGCGCCCGCAGGTGGTGCTGATGGATCTGGCCATGCCGGAAATGGGGGGGCTGCAGGCCACCCGCCTGATCAAGTCGCAGGACGATGCGCCGTACATCGTGATCGCCAGCCACTTCGACGACGCCGAGCACCGCGAACACGCGCTGCGCGCCGGCGCCGACAACTTTGTCAGCAAGCTGTCCTACATCCAGGAAGTCATGCCGATCCTGGAAGGCCTCAGGGAGGAACAGTCGTGAGCGAATCGCGCATCCTGGTGCTGGACAACGACGCCGTGCGCGCGGAGCGCACCGTTGCCCTGCTGGAATTCATGGACTTCAACCCGCGCTGGGTGTCCGACGCAGCCGACTTCGACCTGGGCCGACAGCGCCAGAACGACTGGATGGCGGTGATCGTCGGCAGCCTGGACGACAGCCCCGCCAGCACCGCGCTGTATCACTGGCTGGGCGGCAGCGGCCTGCCGCCGCCGGTACTGCTGGCCGACGGTGATGCCGCTGCGTTCGCGCAGCAGCATGGCCTGCACGAAGCCAACATCTGGCCGCTGGAAACCCCGCTGCGCCATGCGCAGATGGAAGCGCTGCTGCGCCGCGCCAGCCTCAAGCGCCTGGATGCCGAGCACCAGGCCGGTGCCGCGCAGGAGCAGGGACCGACCGGCAACGGCCCGGCGGTCACCGCGCTGCGCACCATGATCGAACAGGTGGCCGCGTTCGACACCACCGTGCTGGTGCTGGGCGAATCCGGCACCGGCAAGGAAGTGGTGTCGCGCGCGATCCACCAGCGTTCGCCGCGCCGTGATGGCCCGTTCGTGGCGATCAATTGCGGCGCCATTCCGCCTGACCTGCTGGAAAGCGAGCTGTTCGGCCACGAAAAGGGTGCCTTCACTGGCGCACTGACCGCGCGCAAGGGCCGTTTCGAAATGGCCGAAGGCGGCACCCTGCTGCTCGACGAGATCGGCGACATGAGCCTGCCGATGCAGGTGAAGCTGCTGCGCGTGCTGCAGGAACGCAGCTTCGAGCGCGTCGGTGGCAACCAGACCATCCGCTGCAACGTGCGCGTGGTGGCCGCGACCCACCGCGACCTGGAGACCCGCATCGCCGAGGGCAAGTTCCGCGAGGATCTGTTCTACCGCCTCAACGTGTTCCCGATCGAAGTGCCCGCGTTGCGCGAGCGCCGTGAGGACCTGCCGGCGCTGGTGGAAACCATCGCCGCGCAGCTGGCCCGCACCGGCCGTGGCGAAGTGCGCTTCACTCCCGAAGCGCTGCAGGCGCTGTCCAGCTACGAATGGCCGGGCAACGTGCGCGAGCTGACCAACCTGGTCGAGCGCCTGGCGGTGCTGCATCCGGGCGGTTCGGTGCGCGTGCAGGACCTGCCGGCCCGCTACCGTGGCGATGCCGCACTGGCAGCGGTGGCTGCACCGGCACCGGCAGCTACGGTTGCCAACGAAGAACGCCTGGACCTGCGCAGCTTCTCGTTCCACACCCCCGGCAGCGGCAACCAGCCGGCGCTGGAGCACGGCATCGCCGTCAATCGCCCGGCGGCACCGGCCGCCCTGCCCGACGGAGGCATGGACCTGCGCAACCACATGGCCAACATCGAACTGGGCCTGATCAACGAAGCACTGGAACGCACCCAGGGCGTGGTTGCCCACGCCGCCCAGCTGCTCGGCCTGCGCCGCACCACCCTGGTGGAAAAGCTGCGCAAGTACGGCATCGAACGCGAGCAGGCCGAACTGGCCGGCTGAAACGCATCGCCAGCATGAAGGGGGCACGAACGCCTGGGCTTGCCCGGGCGTTGGTGTTTCTGGCGCCGCTGCATGACATCAGTAGATCCACGCCGTGTGTGGATAGAGACCGTGGCCGCGCGCTGACAACGCCGCGCATTTGCACAAGTTCCTACAGACAACGTTGCCGCGTTCCGGAGGATGGAGTGAGACCTCCCAACGAGGCTCCACCATGCATCGTCTCACCCTGCTCGCCGCCCTGCTCTGCCCCGGCATTGCCGCCGCCACCGGCTGCACCCTGCCCAATCCAGATGACTGAAAGCCACCCAGCCGGTCCCGCCCACTACACCCTCCTGCTGACCTGCCAGACAGACCGCCAGGGCCCTTTCATCTACACCCAGCACGACGGCCCCATCGCCCCGCGCCAGCGCCAGAATTCCGGCCGATGGACCCTGCAGCCCTAGGCCAGAAAACCGACGCCGGTTAAATGGCGCCACGACCGGGGGCAGAGCCCGTTGCGTTGCAACGGGATCTGACCCCGTGCCGACCAACGGTCGGCACCCACCACCATCAGAAGCACCGTCAGAAGCACCATCAGCAGCAGGTTCCAACAGATCGCGGCCAACTGTCGAAGGCGGGGTGGGTCCGGTTGCGGGGGCGTGAGCGCCATGGATGGCGCGACCGAGCCTACAGGGACGTATTCACGGCGTCCCCCGCAACCGGACCCACCCCGCCACCCCACGGATAGCCCGATTTTGACGTTGATGTTGACGTCGCGTCGGCGGGTGCAGGGCGCAGCCCTGCCACCAAACACCCCCCACCCTCACGTCACTGAATCGAAAACCGGTTTCGGCACGGCACTTGCACTGGCTCCAGCAGACAACCCCATCCCTGTTTCTGGAACCGTTGCAGATGTCCCACTCCGTCACTTCGATCCTTTCGCAGATCCGCTCCTATCAGACCCAGATGGGACAGCCGGCGCTCAACCCGCTGGGCGAAACGCCGCGCAGCAACGCCCTGCCGGGCACGGTGCTCGATGCACCGCAGGCCCAGCCGGCCAGCTTCACCGAAACCCTGCGTGGTGCGATTGCCGGCGTCAACGATGCGCAACAGAAATCCGGCGCCCTCGCCAAGGCCTTCGAAATGGGCGACCCCAGCGCCGACCTGGCCAAGGTGATGGTCGCCTCGCAGCAGTCCCAGATCGCCTTCCGCGCCACCGTGGAAGTTCGCAACCGTCTCGTCCAGGCTTACCAGGACGTGATGAACATGCCGCTGTAAGGAATAGAGACGCATGGCACTGACGCTCTCCAAGGACAGCCTGAACGCCGAAAAGGCCGGGCAATGGTTCGACCGCCTGCAGAGTCTGCAGATCACCCGTCGGCTGGGCCTTATGGCGATGATCGCGGTGGCGGTGGCGGCAGGCCTGTCCGTGTTCTTCTGGTCGCAGAAGCCGGGCATGGTCCCGCTGTACACCGGCCTGGACCAGAAGGCGACCGCTGAAGCGACCGACCTGCTGCGCGCCGCACAGATTCCGTTCGCACTCGACCCGGCCACGGGTGGCATCACCGTGCCGGAAAAGAACCTGCACGACGCGCGCCTGAAGCTGGCCGGCTCCGGCCTGACCGACAGCGGCAAGCTCGGCTTCGAGCTGATGGAGCGCGACCCGGGCTTCGGCGTCAGCCAGTTCGTGGAAAGCGCGCGCTACCAGCATGCGCTGGAAACCGAGCTGTCGCGCACCATCAACACGCTGCGCCCGGTGCGCGATTCGCGCGTGCACCTGGCCATTCCCAAGCCCAGCGCCTTCACCCGCCAACGTGACGTGGCCAGCGCCTCGGTGACCCTGGAACTGCGTGGCGGCCAGCAGCTGGAACGCAGCCAGGTGGACGCCATCGTGCACATGGTCGCGGCCAGCATCCCGGATCTCGCCCCGGAACGGGTGACCGTGGTTGACCAGAGCGGGCGCATGCTCAGCGTCAGCGACCCGAACAGTGAGGCGGCGGTCAACGCTGCCCAGTTCGAACAGGTGCGCCGCCAGGAAACCTCGTTCAACCAGCGCATCCGCGAACTGCTGGAACCGATGACCGGCCCCGGCCGCGTCAACCCGGAAGTGAGCGTGGACATGGATTTCTCGGTGACCGAGGAAGCCCGTGAGCTCTACAACGGTGAACCGCAGAAGCTGCGCAGCGAGCAGATGAGCGAGAACACCACCAGCACCCCGGGCCCGCAGGGCGTGCCGGGTGCCACCAGCAACAGTCCGCCGGGCCAGCAGGCCACGCCGGCCACCGCGCAGGCCCCGACCGAAAGCAGCAAGAACGCCACCCGCAACTACGAGCTGGACCGCACCCTGCAGCACACCCGCCAGCCGGCCGGCCGCATCAAGCGCGTGTCGGTGGCGGTACTGGTGGACAACGTGCCGCGCGCCGGTGCCAACGGCAAGGTCAGCCCGCAGCCGCTGTCGGCCGCGGAACTGACCCGCGTCGAGGCGCTGGTGAAGCAGGCCGTCGGCTTCAACGCCGAGCGTGGCGACACCGTGTCGGTGATGAATGCCCCGTTCGTGCGTGACACCACGCCGGTCGAAGGGCCGGCCTGGTGGGAACTGCCATGGGTGCACGATGCCGGCCGCATGCTGCTCGGCGCGGTGGTGGTGCTGGCGTTGTTGTTCGGCGTACTGCGCCCGGCGCTGCGCGCGATCACCGGCCAGAACAGGAAGGACGACCCGCAGGCACTGGAGCCGCACACCGCGGACGTGCAGCTGGTGGATGACGATGGCATGCCGCTGCCGGCGCTGGGCGCCGACCGGGCGAGCCTGGCCGGGCCGGAGGCCCTGGCCCTGCCGGTGGATTCATATGAGGAACGACTGCGGATGGCGCGTGAAGCCGTAAAGACCGACTCCAAGCGCGTGGCCCAGGTGGTCAAGGGATGGGTGGCCAATGACTGAGGCACAACTGACCGGCGTACAGCGCGCGGCCGTGCTGCTGCTGTCCCTGGGTGAGCTGGACGCGGCCGAAGTGCTGCGCCACATGGAACCCAAGGAAGTGCAGAAGATCGGCATCGCCATGGCCACCATGACCGACATCACCCGCGAGCAGGTGGAACGGGTAATGGACCAGTTCGGCCAGGAGCTGGGCTCGAAGACCTCGCTGGGCGTGGGTTCGGACGACTACATCCGCAACATGCTGGTGCAGGCGCTGGGCAGCGAGAAGGCCGGCAACCTGATCGACCGCATCCTGCTGGGCCGCAACACCACCGGCCTGGACGCGCTGAAATGGATGGACCCGCGTGCGGTGGCCGACCTGGTGCGCAACGAGCACCCGCAGATCATCGCCATCGTGATGGCGCACCTTGAAACCGACCAGGCCGCCGACGCGCTGAAGCTGCTGCCGGACCGTACCCGCGTGGACGTGCTGCTGCGCATCGCCACCCTCGACGGCATTCCGCCGAACGCGCTCAATGAACTCAACGAGATCATGGAGCGCCAGTTCGCCGGCAACCAGAACCTGAAATCGTCCAACATCGGCGGCGTGCAGTGCGCGGCCAACATCCTGAACTTCATGGACAGCGGCCAGGACCAGGCGATCCTGGGCGAAATCGCCCGCATCGATGCGCCGTTGAGCAACCGCATCCAGGACCTGATGTTCGTGTTCGACGATCTGGTCGACCTGGATGACCGCGAGATGCAGCTGGTGCTGCGCGAAGTGAGCGGCGAGCGCCTGGGCCTGGCCCTGCGCGGTGCCGACATCAAGGTGCGCGACAAGATCACCCGCAACATGTCGCAGCGCGCGGCCGAAATCCTGCTGGAAGACATGGAAGCTCGTGGCCCGGTGCGCCTGTCCGACGTGGAAGGCGCACAGCGCGAGATCCTGGCCATCGTCAAGCGCATGGCCGATGAAGGCACCGTCACCATCGGCGGCAGCGCGGAGGCCATGCTGTGAGCAACGTCGTGCGCTGGCTTGCCCCGGACCTGCTGGCCCAGCCCGAACCGGTGCTGGAGCAGGAGGATGCATTCGAACTCACCGAGCCGGACCCGGAGCATGAACCCGAGCCACCGCTGCAGCTGCCGACGCTGGAGGAAATCCAGGCAATACAGGACAGCGCCGAGAAGGAAGGCTTCCAGCACGGCCATGCCGAAGGCTACGGCCAGGGGCAGGCCGAAGTGCGCCGCCTCGCCGCGCAGATCGAAGGGATCCTCGACAACTTCAGCCGGCCGCTGGTGCGGCTGGAAAACGAAGTGGTCGGCGCGCTCGGCGAGCTGGCCGTACGCATCGCCGGTGCGCTGGTCGGCCGTGCCTACGAAGCTGAGCCGGCACTGCTGGCACAGCTGGTCGGTGAGGCGATCGACGCGGTGGGTGGCAGCACCCGCGAGGTCGAAGTGCGGCTGCACCCGGACGACATCGCCGCGCTCGCCCCGCTGTTGAGCCTGCCGCCACAGCAACGCCTGGTGCCGGATACCAGTCTCAGCCGCGGCGATCTTCGCGTGCACGCCGAAGCGGTGCGCATCGACGGCACCCTGGAAGCGCGCCTGCGCGGCGCGCTGGACGCGGTGATCCGCCAGACCGGAGCCAATGCATGACCCCCGATCCGCAGCCGACGCTGCCACCGGCCGACTGGGCCATCGCCCGCAACCTGCGCCTGGCGCGTCGGCTCGATGGCCTGCGCGTGGATACCGCCCATGGCCGTGGCCTGATCCGCGAAGGCGTGCTGCGCCGCGCGGTCGGACTGACCCTGGAAGCGGTCGGCTGCGAAGCGCCGCTGGGTGCCAGCTGCAAGGTGGAAGTGGTCGATGGTGGCTGGGTCGATGCCGAAGTGGTCGGCTTCGCCGGCGAGCGCACGTACCTGATGCCGAGCGCGGAACTGCACGGCCTGCTGCCCAATGCGCGGGTGGTGCCGTCCGCACGCCGCGGCGGCGTTGAAGTGGGCGAAGGCCTGCTCGGCCGCGTCATCGACAGCGACGGCGTGCCGCTGGACGGCAAGGGCCCGATCCGCGCCGAGGGCCATGTCGGCATGGCCGGCGTGTCGATCAATCCGCTGGCACGTGAACCGATCACCCAGCCGCTGGACGTGGGCGTGCGTGCGATCAACGCGCTGCTGCCGATCGGCCGCGGCCAGCGTGTCGGCCTGTTCGCTGGTTCTGGCGTCGGCAAGTCGACGCTGCTGGGCATGATGACCCGCTACACCGCCGCCGACGTGATCGTGGTCGGCCTGATCGGTGAACGTGGCCGCGAAGTCCGCGATTTCGTCGAGACCACGCTGGGCGAGGAAGGCCTGCGCCGCGCCGTGGTGGTGGCCAGTCCCGCCGACCGGCCGCCGCTGGCGCGCCTGCACGGTGCCTACCGCGCTACCGCCATCGCCGAATGGTTCCGCGACCAGGGACTGAACGTGCTGCTGCTGATGGACTCGCTGACCCGCTTCGCTCAGGCGCAGCGAGAAATCGGCCTGTCGGTCGGCGAGCCGCCGACCACCCGCGGCTACCCGCCGTCGGTGTTCGCCAAGCTGCCGGCACTGGTCGAACGCGCCGGCAACGGCGCCAAGGGACGTGGCTCGATCACCGCGTTCTACACGGTGCTGACCGAAGGCGATGATCCGCAGGATCCGATTGCCGATGCAGCGCGCGCGATCCTCGACGGCCACATCCTGCTGTCGCGGCGCGTGGCCGACAGTGGCCTCTACCCGGCCATCGACGTCGAATCGTCGGTCAGCCGCGTGGTCACGGAAATCGCCGACGAACCGTGGCGCCTGCGCATCCGCAAACTGAAACGACTGGTCTCGGCGTATTCGGCCAACCGTGACCTGATCGCCATCGGCGCTTACCAGCGCGGCAACGACGCGGCCACCGACGAAGCCCTGGAACGCTGGCCGGAAATCATGGAGTTCCTCGGCCAGGACGTTGCCAAGGCCGCAGATCTCCCGCACAGCCAGGCGGCGCTGCAGCGCCTGGTGGAACAAGAGAGTTAAGCCATGAACCAGTCCAAGCGCATCGATCCCCTGCTCAAGCGGGCCCAGGAACACGAGGACGCGGTCGCCCGCGACCTGGCCGAACGCCAGCGCGTGCTCGACACCCATCTATCGCGACTGGACGAACTGCGCCGTTATGCCGAGGAGTACGCCAACGCGCAGATGGCGGCGACCAGCCCGGCGCAGCTGCTCAACCGGCGTGCATTTCTCGACCGCCTCGACAGTGCGGTCGAGCAGCAGCAGGCCACGGTCAACGGCAACCGCGAGAAGGTGGAGGCCGAGCGCGCCCGCCTGATCCTGGCCAGCCGTGACAAGGCCGTGCTGGAACAGCTGGCGGCCAGCTACCGGGCGCAGGAGAAAGTGGTCACCGACCGCCGCGACCAGCGCGAGATGGACGACATCGGTGCGCGCCGTGCGCGTCTGGTGCAGGCCGAAGACCAGGATGGCACCGAGCAGGGAGGCCGCCCGTGATGCCCGCGCCATTGGCCAGCAGCGCCAACGCGCAGCCGCAGAATTCCGGCAGCAGCGCAACGCGCGCGCCACGCGGTGAGGGCAGCAAGGATTTCAGCCAGCTGCTGCAGGGTGGTGCGCCGGGCGCCGATGGATCCTCCAGGCCCTCGAACATGCCCACGTCGCCTGCACAGGGGCCGGCATCCGACAGCAATGGCCAGTCCAGCGCCGAGCGCAGGCCGGACAGCGCTGTCGTACCCGAAGAGACCGCGGCGACGGTGCCTCGGGTGCAAGCCAGGCCCGCTGCCGAAAAGGACGCCTCGGCGACGACCGAGGAAGCCCCATGGCCGCCGCTCGGCCTGGCAGGACTGGTACTGGCGGTACCCACGCCTGCCGATCCTGCCGCCGCTCTGCCAGCAGTGGCGACGGCCACCGATGCAGACGGCAACGCACTGCCCTCGCCCGCTGCACTGCCGGTCGCAGCAGCCCTGCCCTCCACAGCAGCGGCGACCGCTACGGCCACCGCCGAAGGCGACGCCCCCAATGGGGCCGACCAGGCGACCACTCTGCCGTTACCTGAGCTGGTGCTGCCCGGCAAGCGCGGCGAGCGCGGTGAAGGCAGCGACGCAACCCTCATCGGCGACCGCGCCACGGCGCCGCTGCTGCATGCCCCGGGCAACGCGGCTGTGCAGGATCTGAAGGCCGCGTTGGCCACAGGCAATGCGATCTTCAATGGTGAACCGACACCGAAACCGGTGCTCGGTGACGATGGTTTCGACCAGGCCATTGGCGCGCGCCTGGGCTGGCTGGCCGACCAGAAGATCGGCCACGCCCACATCCGCCTGAGCCCGGACGACATGGGCCCGGTGGATGTGCGCCTGCAACTGAACGGCGACAAGGTGCACGCCAGTTTCAGCAGCCCGCATGTGGACGTGCGCCAGGCACTGGAAAGCAGCCTGCCGCGCCTGCGCGAACTGCTGGGCGAACAGGGCTTCCAGCTGGCCCACGCCGATGTCGGCCAGCAGGCCCCGGGGGGTGACGGCAATGCGTCGGGGCGGCCCGGTGGCGGCGGTCTTCCCGGCGACGGAGAACCGACGCCGGGCGATGGCAGCGTGTCGTCGGCGCAGCTGATCCGCCAGCGCGGATTGCTGGACGCTTACGCCTGACAGGCGTGCCAACCAAGGTTGGCAGCCACCAGAGCGATGCCGCTGGCACCCCGACGGAATTCCGTCGCACCCCTCTGCCCCGGCTCCGGCACACCCCTTGCATATCCCGGTGAAGCAACCCTCAGGAGCTTCACCCCGTGGCCGCAGCCGCTGACAAAACCAAGAAGACCGCCGAGAAGGACAAGGCCGCCAAGCCGCGCAGTCCGATCCTGATCACCGCACTGGTGGCCGTGCTGGCCGCCGCTGCAGCCGGTGGCGGCGTATGGTTCTTCACCCAGTCCAAGCACGAAGACAAGACTGCGCAGGCGCCGAAGAAGAGCGCCACCCCGGCCCCCGCGCAGTACTTCGCGCTGGACCCGGCGTTCGTGGTCAATCTCAATGGCCCGGTCGATGGTCCGCGCTACCTGCAGCTGGAAGTGCAGCTGATGACCCGTGACCCGGCTGCGCTGGAAGCGATCAAGACCCATGCACCCGCCATCCGCGCACGCCTGCTGATGCTGTTCTCGCAGGTCAGCCCGGACCAGATCGCCGATGTCGCCGGCAAGCAGAAGCTGCAGGCTGCGTCGCTGGCCGAAGTGCAGAAAGTGCTCAAGGCCGAGACCGGCAGCAATGGTGCCGACGACCTGCTGTTCACCAGCTTCGTGACCCAGTAAGGGCCCACCGATGAATGATCTGTTGTCCCAGGACGAGATCGATGCCCTGCTCCACGGCGTGGACACTGGCGCGGTCGAAACCGATCCGGAACCGCCGTCAGGCGAAGCGCGCTCGTACGACTTCGCCAGCCAGGACCGCATCATCCGCGGTCGCATGCCGACCCTGGAAATGGTCCACGAGCGTTTCGCGCGCCTGTGGCGGATCGGCCTGTTCAACCTGATCCGCCGCTCGGCCGAGCTGTCGGTGCGCGGCATCGAACTGATCAAGTTCAACGACTACATGCACTCGCTGTATGTACCGACCAACCTGAACCTGATCCGCTTCAAGCCGCTGCGCGGCACCGGCCTGATCGTGTTCGAGCCGACCCTGGTGTTCGCCATCGTCGACAACTTCTTCGGTGGCGACGGGCGCTACCCGACCCGCATCGAAGGCCGCGAGTTCACCGCCACTGAAATGCGGGTGATCCACCTGCTGCTGAAGCAGACCTTCGCCGACCTTCGCGAAGCCTGGGCGCCGGTGATGGACGTGGACTTCGAGTACATCAACTCGGAGATCAACCCGCACTTCGCCAACATCGTGACGCCACGCGAATACGTGGTGGTGTGCCGCCTGCACGTCGAACTCGATGGCGGCGGTGGCGACATCCACGTCACCCTGCCGTATTCGATGCTGGAGCCGATCCGCGAGCTGCTCGACGCCGGCATCCAGAGCGACCGCAACGATCGCGACGAAAGCTGGGGCCAGACCCTGCGTGAGCAGCTCAACATCGCCGAAGTCACCCTGTCCAGCGTACTGGCCAGCAAGCGCATGACCCTGCGCGACCTGACCCAGCTGAAGGTCGGCGACATCCTGCCGATCGAACTCAGCCCGCAGGTGCCGCTGTGCGTGGAGAACATTCCCGTGTTCACCGGCGAGTTCGGCATCGCCAACGGCATGAACGCCGTGAAGATCACCGCTACCCATCCGCCGGGCACCCGCCCGCGCGCACCCGTCATCCAGGAAGACCCGCAATGAACGATATCGACGCCCTCGAACCGACCCCGGCCCAGTTCAGCAGCCTGCAGGCCGATGAGGCGAACGGTCCTGACCTGAACCTGGACGTGATCCTGGACGTGCCGGTGACCCTGTCGCTGGAAGTCGGTCGCGCCCGCCTGCCGATCCGCAACCTGCTGCAGCTCAACCAGGGTTCGGTGGTGGAACTGGAACGCGGCGCCGGCGAATCGCTGGATGTGTTCGTCAACGGTACCCTGATCGCCCACGGCGAGGTTGTGGTGATCAACGACCGCTTCGGCGTGCGCCTGACCGACGTGGTCAGCCCGAGCGAGCGGATCCGGAGACTGCGTTGAGCCTGCTGGCCTCCACCCTGCTGGCGGTCGGCAAGACCGCCGCGCCCATCGGGCCCCAGGTCGGCCAGCATGCGGCCGCCGCACCCAGCCTGTTCGGCGCGGTGCTGGCGCTGCTGGCGGTGCTCGCGCTGGTCATCGGCCTCGGCTGGCTGCTCAAGCGCATGCCCGGCAGCGGCTTCCGCCCGGCCGAAGGCATGAAGCTGGTGGCCAGCCTGAGCGTGGGCGCCAAGGAGCGCGTGGTGGTGGTCGAGGTCAACGGCCAGCAACTGCTGCTGGGCGTCACCGCCGGTGGCATCAACACCCTGCATACCCTGCCCGAACCGTTGCCGCCCCCGGCGCCGGTGCGCGTGCCGGACTTCAAGAATCTTCCGAATTTCGCCCAGCTGCTGCAGCAGCGGCTGCGCAAGGATCCCTGACATGCGTGTCACCCGTACCCGTCTTGCCACCCTGATGCCGTGGCTGCTGTTGCTTGCCCTGTGCCTGTTGCCGGCACTGGCGTTCGCCGCGCCCGGCGCCCCGAACACGCCGCTGCCGGACATCAACGTCGGCAAGATCGGCGGTGCACCGGTCAGCCTGCCGCTGCAGACCCTGCTGCTGATGACGGCGATCACCCTGATCCCGTCGATGCTGCTGGTGCTGACCTCGTTCACCCGCATCATCATCGTGCTGGGCCTGCTGCGCCAGGCGCTGGGTACCGGGCAGACCCCGTCCAACCAGGTGCTGCTGGGCCTGGCCCTCTTCCTCACCGCGATGGTAATGATGCCGACCTGGGACAAGGCCTGGAGCGCCGGCATGGCGCCGTACCTCAATGGCGAGATCGACTTCCAGACCGCCTGGACGCTGACCACCACGCCGTTGCGCGCCTTCATGCTGGCGCAGATCCGCGAGACCGACCTGATGACCTTCGCCGGCATCGCCGGGCACGGCACCTACGCCAGCCCCGATGCGATCCCGTTCCCGGTACTGGTCGCATCGTTCGTCACCAGCGAACTGAAGACCGCTTTCGAGATCGGCTTCCTGATCTTCATCCCGTTCGTGATCATCGACCTGGTCGTGGCCAGCGTGCTGATGTCGATGGGCATGATGATGCTGTCGCCGATGCTGGTGTCGGCACCGTTCAAGATCCTGCTGTTCGTGCTGGTGGATGGCTGGGTGCTGACCGTGGGTACGTTGGCAGCCAGCTTCAATCCGGCTTGATATCCCGCGCAAAGCGCAGTCGAGCATGGCTCGACTCTACAAGAGCAGATGGACCCCCGAATGTCTCCCGAACTTGCCCTGACTGAACTGCGTGGCGGCCTGATCACCGTGTTGTGGGTGGCTGGCCCGCTGCTGCTCACCGTGCTGGTGGTGGGCGTGGTGGTGGGCGTGGTGCAGGCCGCGACCCAGCTCAACGAACCGACCATCGCCTTCGTCGCCAAGGCGGCGGCACTGACCGCGGTGCTGTTCGCGCTGGGCAGCCTGCTGATCGGCCACCTGGTTGAATTCACCACGCTGCTGTTCCAGCGAATTCCGCACCTGATCGGCTAGGACACGCGCTTCGATGGACGCCGCCACCCAGATGGCTGCCGACGGCCTTCAGGCCTTCGGCATGATCGGCACCGTACTGTGGACCATGCTGCGCATCGGCGCTGTGGCCATGGCCATGCCGATGGTCGGGACCCGCGCCGTCCCGTCACGGGTGCGCGTGGTGCTGGCTGGCACCCTGGCCATCGCACTGGCGCCGCTGCTGCCGCCAGTACCGGACTGGACTGGCTTCGATGCCGCCACGGTCCTGACCATCGCCCGCGAACTGGCCATCGGCGTGTCCATCGGCTTCCTGCTACGGCTGGTGTTCGAGGCCGGGGCGATGGCCGGCGAACTGATTGCCCAGGGCACCGGCCTGGCCTTCGCGCAGATGAGTGACCCACTGCGTGGCGGCACCTCGGGCGTGATCGGCCAGTGGTTCTATCTGCTGTTCGGCCTGCTGTTCTTCACCGCCAACGGGCACCTGGCGCTGATCTCGCTGCTGGTGGACAGCTATCGCGCACTGCCGATCGGCGCTCCGCTGCCGGACCCGCACGCGTTCTTCAGCATCGCCCCGACTTTCCTGCTGACCGTGCTACGCGGCGCGCTGACCCTGGCGATTCCGCTGACGGTGGCGATGCTGGCAGTGAATCTGGCGTTCGGCGTGCTGGCCCGGGCCGCTCCGGCGCTGAATCCGATCCAGCTGGGCCTGCCGGTCTCGTTGCTGCTGGGTCTGTTCCTGCTGGCGCTGCTGGCCGGGGAAATGGGCCCGCCGGTACAGCGCCTGTTCGATGCCGCCTTCCAGGCTGCGGACGCGGTCACACACTGACCTGATCATCACGTTTTACTGCTTGCCATGCCTTTGTTTCTGTAGAGCCGAGCCCATGCTCGGCTGTCTTCGGCAGGAGCGGCAGCCGAGCATGGGCTCGGCTCTACGGGGCGCAATTTCACGTTTTACTGCTTGCCCTTCCCCCGGGTCTGCGCGTTAGAGTGAATGCGCGGCAACCGGGGGGATGCCGCACGTGGCCGCCGCCCTGCGTCGGCCTGCCTCATGCATGCCCCACCGTGGTTTCCGTCGACAGGCAGGTCCGGGAGACTGACGAATGCTGGTAGGCACGTACAACCCGTGGCTGGTCGCAATCTCGCTGCTGGTAGCCGTGATGGCTTCCTACACTGCACTGGCAATGGCCGGGCGCACGATTACCGCGCCCGGCAAGGCCGCGGCCTGGTGGTGGCGCCTCGGTGGTGGCTTCGCCATGGGCCTGGGCATCTGGTCGATGCACTTCATCGGCATGCTCGCCTTCGATCTGCCCATTCCGCTCGGCTACGACCTGCCGATCACCCTGCTCTCGCTGGCCTTGGCGATCGCTTCGTCGGTATTCGCACTGTGGCTGGTCTCGCTGCGTACTCTGCCGCATCCACGGCTGGCCGGCGGTGCCCTGCTGATGGGCACCGGCATCGCCGGCATGCACTACGTCGGCATGGCCGCAATGCGCATGCAGCCAGGCATCGACTACGACCCGGGCTGGCTGCTGCTATCACTGATGGTGGCGGTCGCCGCCTCGTGGACAGCCCTGTATGTTGCGTTCCGCCTGCGTGGGCAGCGCACCCGTATCGGCGACCGCTTGGCCGCGGCGGGGCTGCTCGGCCTGGCGATCGTCGGCATGCACTACACCGGCATGGCCGCTGCTCGCTTTCCGGAGGGCAGCATCTGCGGCGCAGCCGTCGGCGACGGCTTGCAGAGCGAATGGCTGGCCATGCTGGTGGTGGTGCTGTCCGTGGCGATCCTCGCGGTGGTGCTGGTGGTGTCCTGGCTGGACCAGCGGGTGGAGGCGCAGCTGCTGCGACTGCGCAACTCCATGCTGAGCACCTCGTTGACCGATGCGCAGCAGGAACTGACCCAGGCCGCACTGCATGATCCGCTCACCCGCCTGCCCAACCGCCTGCTGCTGCAGCGTCGCATCGTGCAGGCACTGGCCGAGGCCGAGCAGGGCGGCAGCCGTTTCGCCGTGATGTTCATGGACCTGGACGGCTTCAAGCAGGTCAACGATGCCTACGGCCACCAGGCCGGCGATGCACTGCTGGTGGCGGTGGCCGAGCGCACCCGCCAGCTGCTGCGGCCCAACGATATGCTGGCACGACTGGGCGGTGACGAGTTCGTGCTGGTGGTACGCATCGAACACGACGAGGACCTGCCCACCCTCGCCCGGCGCATCCTGCAGGCGGTGGGCAGCGGCCCGTTGCTGCCGGACAACGAACTGCAGGTAACCGCCAGCATCGGCGTGGCAATCTGCCCCGACCACGCTGCCAGCGAACGGCAGCTGATGGCGTTTGCCGATGCGGCGATGTACCAGGCCAAGGAATCCGGACGCAACGCCTTCGTGCTGTTCGCCGACTGGATGAATGACAGCGCCGAACAACAGTTCCGGCTGCTGGCCGACCTGCGCCGGGCCATTGGCAGCGAGCAGCTGTTCCTGCACTACCAGCCCAAGATCCGCGTGGCCACGCAGAAGGTGGCCGGTGCCGAAGCGTTGATCCGCTGGCACCATCCGGAGCATGGCCTGATTCCGCCCGATCGGTTCATCCGCCTGGCCGAGCGCAGCGGCGCGATCAACGAGATCGGGCGCTGGGCGCTGGACCAGGCCTGCCTGCAACTGCGGCGCTGGCACGATGCCGGTCACGAAGGCTGGTCGATGTCGGTGAACCTGTCGCCGGTGCAGTTCAGTTCGCCGCACCTGCTGCAGGATGTGCGCGCGATGATCGAACGCCACAACATCGCTCCGCGCCACCTGGTGCTGGAAATCACCGAAAGCACGGTGATGCGCGATACCGACACCAGCTTGCGCCTGCTGCAGGCGCTGTCGGCGCTGGGCGTAGGCATATCCATCGATGACTTCGGCACTGGCTATTCCAGCCTGCTGTACCTGAAGCGGCTGCCGGCCACCGAGATCAAGATCGACCATGCGTTCGTGCGCGACCTGGAACACAGTGCAGAGGACGTGGTGATCGTCTCGGCGATCGTGGCGCTGGGCCATGCGCTGGACATGGACATCGTCGCCGAAGGCGTGGAAACCACCGCCCAGCGCGCCTACCTGGAGCGCCTGGGCTGCGACTACCTGCAGGGCTACCTGCTCGGCCGCCCGGTCGACGCGGCGCGCTTCATGCAGCTGCACGACCTGCCGCGGCCGCGGGTGGAGCTGGCGCAGAGCCCACCGTCCAGCGACAACTCTCCCCTGTAGAGCCGAGCCTGCGCTCGGCTGCTCTTCGCGCCCGATCCAAACATAGCCGAGCATGGGCTCGGCTCTACAAATAGATCCGCGCCGCGCGTGGATAGGCAACACCCCATCACGGAACAGTTCTTGCACGCCCTCCGGCAACCCCTGCCGCAGTGCCCGTGATGTCCGAGAACGAATCCGCCGGCGAAAAGACCGAACAACCGACCGAAAAACGCCTGCGCGACGCCCGCGAACAGGGCAACCTGCCGCGCTCGCGCGAGCTCGGCACGGCCGCCGTGTTCGGCGCCGGCGTGCTGGCGGTGATGGCCATGAGCGGCTCGATCGGCCGCGGCGCCACGGCCTGGATGAAGCAGGCGCTGAGCCCGGAACAGAGCCTGCGGCAGAACCCGAAGGAACTGTTCGGCCACTTCGGCGACCTGCTGATGCAGTTCATGCTGGTGATCGCGCCGCTGGTGCTGGTCTGCCTGCTGGCCAGCTTCGTCGCCCCGCTGGTGATGGGCGGCCTGCGCTGGTCGCAGAAGGCGTTGATGCCCGACATCAACCGCATGAACCCGATGAGCGGGTTCAAGCGCCTGTACGGCCCGGAGGCCATTGCCGAGTTCACCAAATCGCTGCTGCGCGTGGCCTTCGTCGGCGTCGCCGCCGGGCTGGTGGTCTGGACCGGCTTCGACACCCTGCGCGGCCTGATCCACCACCCGCTGGAGACGGCCATCACCGACGGCCTCGGCTTCACCCTGCGCCTGCTGCTGGCCACCGCCGGCGCGATGCTGGTGCTGGCCGCCATCGACGCGCCGTACCAGCGCTGGAACTGGACGCGCAAGCTGAAGATGACCCGGGAAGAGCTGCGCCGGGAAATGAAGGAAAGCGAGGGCAGCCCCGAGGTCAAGGGCCGCATCCGCCAGCTGCAGCAGCAGATGGCCAACCGCCGGATGATGGAAGCGGTACCCACCGCCGACGTGGTGGTGGTCAACCCCACCCACTACGCGGTGGCCCTGAAGTACGAGGGCGGCGCCATGAACGCCCCCACCGTGGTCGCCCTGGGCGTGGACGAGACCGCCCTGCGCATCCGTGAAGTGGCCGACGGCAACAAGGTCGCGATCGTCTCTGCCCCACCTTTGGCACGCGCCTTGTATCGGGAGGGCCAACTCGGAAAGGAAATCCCCGTGAGACTGTATTCGGCCGTCGCCCAGGTCCTGTCCTACGTCTACCAGCTGCGCGCGTGGCGCACTGGCCCGATGCCGGACGCCCCGCACATCCAGGTGGATGAATTCGGCAAGGGAGGCCGCCCGTGAGCGCCCAGCCCTCCACCGGCTTCAACACCCGCCGCGCCCTGGAAATGATCCGCCAGGGTCTTGGCGCGCCGCTGATCGTGCTGGCCCTGCTGGCCATGGTCGTGGTGCCGCTGGCCGCGCCGGTGCTCGATGCGCTGTTCACCTTCAACATTGCCATCTCGCTGATGGTGCTGCTGGCGGTGGTCTACGTGAAGCGCCCGCTGGACTTCACCATCTTCCCGATCGTGCTGCTGATCACCACCATGCTGCGGCTGGCGCTGAACGTGGCCTCCACCCGCGTGATCCTGCTCAACGGCCAGAACGGCCACGATGCCGCGGGCAAGGTCATCGCCGCCTTCGGCGAATTCGTGATCGGCGGCAACTACGCGGTGGGCATCGTGGTGTTCGCGATCCTCACCATCATCAACTTCGTGGTGATCACCAAGGGCGCCGGCCGGGTCTCGGAAGTGACCGCGCGCTTCATCCTCGACGCGATGCCCGGCAAGCAGATGGCGATCGACGCCGACCTCAACGCCGGTTTGCTGACGCGTGAAGAAGCCAAGCTGCGCCGCGAAGAAGTCCGCGAGGAAGCCGACTTCTACGGTGCGATGGACGGTGCCAGCAAGTTCATCCGCGGCGACGCCATCGCCGGCATCCTGATCCTGTTCATCAACATGCTCGGCGGCCTGGCCGTGGGTGTGCTGCAGCATGGCATGCCCTTCGGTGAAGCCGCTGCCACCTACACCCTGTTGTCGATCGGTGACGGCCTGGTGGCCCAGCTGCCGGCGCTGCTGGTCTCCAGTGCGGTGGCGATGCTGGTCACCCGCGCCTCGCGCTCGCAGGACATGGCCCAGGCCATGACCGGCCAGGTGTTCGGCCAGTACCGGGCGCTGGCGATCACCGCCGGCATCATCGGCCTGGTGGGCCTGGTGCCGGGCATGCCCAACGTCGCTTTCCTGACGCTGGCGTCGATCCTCGGCTTCATTGCCTGGAAGCTGTACCGCAAGACCCAGGCCCCGGCCGCCGATGCAGCCGCAACGGGCAAGGACCCGGCGGCGCTCAGCGCCCTCGGCCGCCCGGCCGCGCCGGCGCCCACCGCCGAACTGAGCTGGGACGAACTGCGCCCGGTCGATCCGCTGGGCCTGGAGGTCGGCTACCGGCTGATTCCGCTGGTGGACAGCAACCAGGGCGGCGAACTGATGGCGCGCATCAAGGGCGTGCGCCGCAAGCTGACCCAGGATGTCGGCTTCCTGATTCCATCGGTACACATCCGCGACAACCTGGAACTGCCCGCCAACGGCTACCGCGTGCTGGTGCACGGCGTGCCGGTGGCCACCGCCGAGATCCACCCCGACCGCGAGCTCGCGCTGGACCCGGGCAGCGCGCTGGGCACGCTGGAAGGCATCGCCGGCAAGGACCCCGCGTTCGGCCTCGATGCCACCTGGATCCAACCGCACCAGCGTGCCCAGGCCGAAACGCTGGGCTACACGGTGGTCGACCCGGCCACCGTGGTCGCCACCCACCTTTCGCACCTGATCCGCGAGCACGCACCTGAGTTGCTCGGCCATGAGGAAGTGCAACACCTGCTGGCCAACCTGGCCAAGAGCGCGCCCAAGCTCGTCGAAGATCTGACGCCGAAGGCGCTGCCGCTGTCGGCGGTGGTGCGCGTGCTGCAGAACCTGCTGGTCGAGCGCATTCCGATCCGCCAGCTGCGCAAGATCGCCGAGGCACTGGTCGAACATGCGCCCAGCAGCCAGGACCCGGCCGTGCTGACCGCCGCCGTGCGCACCGCCCTGGGCCGCTTCATCGTGCAGGAGATCGCCGGAATGTCGGCGGAGCTGCCGGTGTTCACCCTCAACCCGCAATTGGAACGTGTCTTGCAGGAGTCCACGCAGGGCAACGGCGCCGCGCTGGAACCCGGACTCGCTGAGCGACTGCACCAGAGTCTGGCCGAATGTGTCAGCAAGCAGGAAGCCCGCAACGAGCCCGCGGTCGTGCTGGTACCTGGCCCGGTGCGCGCCGCGCTGGCACGCCTGGTCCGCCACAGCGTTCCGTCGCTGTCGGTCCTGGCCTACAGCGAGGTGCCGGAGGACAAGCGCCTGAAGCTGGTCGGAACGATCAGCTGACGCCGCCCGCCGACGCGCCAGAAAACAGACACCACCTTCGAACCAACGCAACAGACAGATACCAAGGGGAACCCGCACCGTGCAGACCACCGACCACCCGAGTTCCCCGGCCGCCACTCCGCCGTCTTCGCCTCGTGACCACAGCATGAAAATCAAACGATTCGTCGCCGCCGACATGCGTTCGGCCATGAACCTGGTGCGCAAGGAACATGGTCCTGATGCCGTGATCCTGTCCAACCGCCGGATCGAGGAAGGCATCGAGATCGTCGCCGCCGCCAACTACGATGAAAGCGCCGTGCAGCGTGCGCTGGAAGCCTCGCGCCGCGACGTGGCGCCGCCGCCGGCGCCCAAACCGCGCACCGCCGCCGATGCGGTGATCGCCGCCGTCACCCGCCGTCGCAGCGCCACCCCGGCACCGGAGCCGGTCGCCGCCACCACCTCGGCGGTGGCCGCCCTCGCCCGCGCCGCGGTCGGCGCCACCGGCCGCACCCTGGACAGCGCCGACGAGATCGTGCCGACCCGCGGCAGCACAGGCTTTGCGGCCACCCTCGCGCGTGCCGCCGTCAACGAACCGGCGCTGCCGGAACAGATCTTCGCGCCGTTCGCCGAGGCCATCGTTGCACCGGCCGCCGCCGTGCCGGCCAACCGCGCCCGCTTCCAGATCGATCCGCCGCACGAGGCGCATCACGAAAGCGTGGCGCCGGCCGTGCAGCCGCCGCCGCTGCCGACCGCTGCCGTCGCCGACGCGCAGCCGGCCAGCGCCGCCAGCGAACCGGCGTTGGCCGATGCCATTGTCGAAACCGCGCCGGCCCCCACCCTGGCTCCGGCTCCGGTGCTGACGGTGGTCGCCCAGGACGACGCCGAGATCCGCCAGTTGCGCCAGGAAGTGGCCGGCATGCGCCAGGTGATCGAGCGCGAGATGAACCGCTTCACCGACGAGCGCCTGCGCGGCTGCCCGGTGCGCGCCACCGCGTTGGACCTGATGGACGAATATGGCTTCGATGCCGGCCTGGCCCGCGACGTGGCCATGCAGATCCCGCTGGAGACCGAAGCCCATCGTGGCCGCGGCCTGATGCTGGGGCTGATCTCGCGCAAGCTGCCGATCGCCCCGGTCGACCCGCTGGAAGAAGGCGGCGTGATCGCCCTGGTCGGCCCGACCGGCGCCGGCAAGACCACCACCATCGCCAAGCTGGCCTCGCGATTCGCCGAGAAGCACGCGCCGCGTGACGTCGCCCTGGTCACCACCGATACCGCCCGCATCGGCGCCCGCGAGCAGCTCTACGGCTACGGCCGCCAGCTCGGCATCGCGGTGCACGAGGCCAACAGCGGCACCGACCTGGACCAGCTGCTGGAACGCCTGAAGGACTACAAGCTGGTGCTGATCGATACCGCCGGCCTGGGCCCGCGTGACCGTGCCCTGGCCGCCCAGCTGCAGTGGCTGCGCGCCGCGCGCCAGGTGCGCACCCTGCTGGTGCTCCCGGCCAACACCAGCTTCGGCGACATGGACGAGGTGGTGCGCCGCTTCGGTGCGGCAAACCTGCAGGGCCTGGTGCTGAGCAAGCTGGACGAGACCGGCCGCTTCGGCAACGCCCTGTCGGTGGCGGTGGACCACGCCCTGCCGATCACCTGGGTGACCGATGGCCAGGACGTCCCGGAGGACCTGCATAGGGCCAGTGCAGCCAATCTCGTACTTCGCCTTGAAGATTTGCGCCGAGCGGCCGATATGCCCTGCAACCCGGAGTTGAACCATGCCGTCGCGTGAGTACGCCAAGCTGACCAAGACCTTCCCGCTGTCGGCCACCCGCAGCGAGCCGCTCGGCCCTGTGCGCACCATCGCGGTGACCGGCGGCAAGGGCGGCGTGGGCAAGACCAACGTCTCGGCCAACCTGGCTGTGGCGCTGGCGGGCATGGGCAAGCGCACGCTGCTGCTGGACGCCGACCTGGGCCTGGCCAACATCGACGTTATCCTGGGCTTGAACCCCACCTTTACGCTGGCCGACCTGGTGGCCGGCCGCTGCTCGCTGGACGACGTCATCGTCGAAGGCCCGAACGGCGTGCTGGTCGTCCCGGCCGCTTCCGGCCGCCGGCACATGGCCGAGCTGGCCCCGGCCGAGCATGTCGGCCTGGTCAACGTGTTCTCCGAACTGGAACGCGAGCTGGACATCATGGTGGTCGATACCGCCGCCGGCATCACCGACGGCGTGCTGACCTTCTGCCAGGCCGCGCAGGACACCGTGGTGGTGGTCTGTGACGAACCGGCCTCGATCACCGACGCCTACGCACTGATCAAGGTGCTGTCGCGCGAGCGCGGCGTGGACCGCATCCAGGTGGTGGCCAACATGGTGCGCGACCCCAACGAGGGCCGCGTGCTGTACGAAAAGCTGACCCGCGTGTGCGAGAAGTTCCTCGCCGATGTCTCGCTGAACTACCTGGGCTGCGTGCCGCAGGATGATTGGCTGCGCCTGTCGGTGCAGCGCCAGCAACCGGTGGTGAAGGCCTACCCGTCCAGCCCGGCCGCGCTGGCGATCACCGAGATCGCGCGCCGCACCGCACGCTGGCAGGCGCCGACCGAACCGCGTGGCGGCGTCGAGTTCTTCCTCGAGCGCATTCTCAAGCAGCGCGGGGTGGCCGCATGAAAGGCGCAGCCCAGTACCGGGAGGTCCAGCGCTCGGCGGCCAACGAGGTCATCTCCCAGCACTCGGACCTGGTGCGGCGCATCGCCCACCACCTGGCCGCACGCCTGCCGGCGAGCGTGGAGGTGGACGACCTGATCCAGGCCGGCATGATGGGGCTGATCGAAGCGTCGCGCAGCTACGACGCCGACCAGGGCGCCTCGTTCGAGACCTACGCCTCGATCCGCATCCGCGGTTCGATGATCGACGAGATCCGCCGTGGCGACTGGGTGCCGCGCTCGGTGCATCGCCGCGCACGCGACGCCGCTGCCACCATCCGCCGCCTGGAACAGAGCACCGGCCGTGCCGCCAGCGCCACCGAAGTGGCCGCCGCGATGGAGATGCCGCTGCCCGAATACCTGCGGCTGATGGAAGACGCCGCGCGTGGCCAGGTGCTGAGCCTGGAGTCACGCATCGAGGACCAGGGCGAGCTGGACACCGTCGCCCAGGGCGGCCCGACCCCGCAGCAGGTGCTGGAGCGCGGCGAGTTCGGCCGCGAGCTGGGCAAGGCCATCGGCCACCTGCCCGAGCGCGAACAGCTGGTGCTCTCGCTCTATTACGAGCAGGAACTGAACCTGAAGGAGATCGGCGCGGTGCTCGGCGTGAGCGAGTCGCGGGTCTGCCAGATCCACGGCCAGGCCGTGCTGCGCCTGCGTGGACGATTGAAGATTTTCGAGGCGGCCGACGCCGGCCTGGAAGAGTGAACATGCCCGAGGCGGCTGCCCCCGGCCACCCGGAATGAACAACAAAGGAACTCTGCTTTGAACAAGAACATGCGCATCCTGATCGTCGACGACTTCTCGACCATGCGTCGCATCGTCAAGAACCTGCTGGGCGATCTTGGCTTCACCAATACCGCCGAAGCCGAGGACGGGCATGCCGCGCTGTCGCTGCTGCAGAGCCAGTCGTTCGATTTCGTCGTCACCGACTGGAACATGCCGGTGATGACCGGCATCGAGCTGCTCAAGGCGATCCGCGCCGATGCCAAGCTGAAGACCCTGCCAGTGCTGATGGTCACTGCCGAAGCCAAGCGCGAACAGATCATCGAAGCCGCCCAGAACGGCGTGAACGGCTACATCATCAAGCCCTTCACCGCGCAGACGCTGGAAGAGAAGCTCGGCAAGATCTTCGAACGCCTGGCGGCCAGCGCCTGATGGATACCACGGTCGACAAGAACGCCCTGGCCCTGCGCCTGCAGGAAGCCCTGGACGCACTGGAGTCCGGTGACGAAGCTGCCTGGCGGCAACGCATCGACGGACTGGTCGCGCTGCGCACGCAGCCGATGATGAGCGGCCTGTCGCGGCTGGCCCGCGAGCTGGGACAGGCGCTGGGTGAACTGCCGACCGTGCCCAGCGAGGCCGGTGAGCTGGATGACGCCTGCGCGCGCCTGGACCACGTGGTGGCGATGACCGAACAGGCCACCCACCGCACCCTGGACCTGGCCGAGGAATGCCGCAGCCTGACCGAACTGCTGCGTGCCGAAGGCCTGCAGCCGGGCCAGGACGCGCAGCTCGAGCGCATCCGCCACAACCTGACCGAGATCGCCCTGACCCAGAGCTACCAGGACCTGACCGGGCAGATCATCCGTCGCGTGGTCGGCATCGTCCGCCGCGTGCACGAGGGCTTCGGCGCACTCGGCCTGCCGCCGGAACAGCATCGCACCGACCCGGCACTGGCCGGGCCGGCACTGAAGGGACTGGACCGCCACGCGGTCTCGCAGAACGACGCCGACGACCTGTTGTCGGATCTGGGGCTGTAAGCATGAGCGCGGTATCCGACGACATCACTGCCGATTTCATCATCGAGGCGCAGGAGATCCTGGACCGCCTCGGCGAACAGCTGGTGTCGCTGGAGCAGGCACCGCAGGACAGCGACCAGCTCAATGCGGTGTTCCGCGGCTACCACACGCTCAAGGGCGGCGCCGGCTTCCTCGGCGTCACTGCCATGGTCGAGCTGTGCCACGCCGCTGAGGAGGCGCTGGGCGCGGCGCGCGCCGGCCAGGCCGTGCTGCAGGCCCACCACTTCGACGCGGCCCAGCAATCACTGGATTACCTGCAGTCGATGCTGGACGCCGTGTCGTCCGGCACCGAGCCGGGCTATGCGCCGCCGGACCTGATCGCCCAGTTCGACGTGCAAGGGGCTGCCGTGGCTGCGCCCGCCGCCGCCGCAGCACCCGCTGCGGGGGGCAGCGACCTGATCACCGACGACGAATTCGAGGCGCTGCTCGACCAGCTGCACGGTGGCAATGCTCCGACTGCGATCGCGCCGGCAAAAAAAGCCGACGACGGCCTGATCAGCGAGGACGAGTTCGAAGCCCTGCTCGACCAGTTGCACGGTGGCGCCGCACCGGGTGCCAAGCCTGCTGCAGTCCTGGCACCGGCGCCGGCGCCCGCGCCGCGCCCGGTCGCTGCACCGACACCCGTGGCCAAGCCGGCGGCCAAGCCGCTGGCCGAGGCCGAACACACGGTGCGCGTTGATACCAAACGCCTGGACGCGATCGTCAACCTGATCGGCGAACTGGTGCTGTCGCGCAATCGGCTCAAGACCCTGCGTGCACGCCTGCGCGATGAAGAGCTGGACCGCGCCGTGTCGACGCTGGATATCGCCACCGCGCGCCTGCAATCGGCGGTGATGCGCACCCGCATGCAGCCGGTGGGCAAGGTCTTCTCGCGGTTCCCCAAGGTCGCCCGCGACGTTGCCCGCTCGCTGAAGAAGGAAGTGGACCTGGAGCTGATCGGTGCCGAGACCGAGCTCGACCGCAACCTGGTCGAGGCCCTGGCCGACCCGCTGGTGCACCTGGTCCGCAACGCCATCGACCACGGTGTGGAAATGCCCGACCTGCGCGAGGCGCAGGGCAAGCCGCGGATGGGCCATGTGCGCCTGTCGGCCCAGCAGGAAGGCGATTACGTCAGCATCGAGGTGCAGGACGATGGTGCCGGCATCGACCCGGAGAAGCTGCGCGCCAAGGCGCGCGAGAAGGGCCTGATCGATCCGGAAGCCGCCGCCCGCCTGAGCAGCGAGGAGTGCCTGCACCTGGTGTTCCTGCCGGGCTTCTCGACCAAACAGCAGGTCACCGATATCTCCGGCCGTGGCGTCGGCATGGACGTGGTGCAGTCGCGCATCCGCGAACTGAGCGGCCAGATCCAGATCCAGTCGGAACTGGGTCGTGGCAGCCGCTTCCTGATCCGCGTGCCGCTCACCCTGGCGATCCTGCCGACCCTGCTGGTGCAGGCCGGCGAGGACGTCTACGCGCTACCGCTGGCACGCGTGATGGAAGTGCTGCACGCGCCGCGCACCTCGCTGGGCTGGTTCGATGGCCGCGCCGTGCTTGATCGCCGCTCGCACACCCTGCCGCTGGTCGACCTGCGCCAGTGGCTGGATGTGACGCCGGCCGCGTCAACCCTGCTGACCATCGTGGTGCTGCAGGCCGGCGAAGCCCGCTTCGGGCTGGTCGTGGACCAGGTGCGCGGGCGTGAGGAAGTGGTCATCAAGCCACTGCCGAAGGCCCTGCGCGGCCTGCGCGGTTATGCCGGTGCAACCTTGATCGGCGATGGTCGCATGGCCCTGATCCTGGACGTGGACGGGCTGCGTTGAACCCCGCCAGGGCCATGCCCGGCAACCCGAAAAACTGTGACTACCGTCTGTACGCGATCTACCGGTGTCTCAAGTCCCATTCATACACGCCGATACCGGAACCATGGATAGACTCAGCCTCATTGGACTCTTTCTCGCCCTGGCCTCGCTGGTCGGCGGCAGCATCCTCAAGGGCGCCGGCCTGGCGTCGTTGTGGTCGCCTGCGGCGTTCGTGATCGTCATCGTCGGCACCGTCGCCGCGATCCTGCTGCATACCTCGCCGGCGGTGTTCAAGCATGCGTTCAAGATCGTGCGCTGGGTCGTACGCCCGCCACACAGTGATCGCCGCGAACTGATCCAGCAGATCGTTGAGTGGAGCAACATCGCCCGCCGCCAGGGCCTGCTGGGTCTGGAATCGCAGGTGGAAGCGCAGCAGGACCCGTTCCTGCGCAAGGGCCTGCAGCTGCTGGTGGACGGCGTCGAGCCCGAATCGATGCGGCACATGCTGGAAATCGAACTGGGCAGCCAGGAACACCAGGACCAGGCCGGCGCCAAGGTCTTCGAAGCGATGGGCATCTACGCCCCGACCCTCGGCATCATCGGAGCCGTGCTCGGCCTGATCGCGGTGATGAAGAACCTGGCCGACCCGAGCAAGCTCGGCCACGGCATCGCCGCAGCATTCACCGCCACCATCTACGGCATCGCCTCGGCCAACCTGCTGTTCCTGCCGGTGGCTGCCAAGCTCAAGAGTGTGATCTCGCACAACACCCGCGACCGCGAAATGGTCATTGAAGGCCTGATTTCGATCGCCCAGGGCGAGAACCCGCGCAACATCGAAACCAACCTTTCCGGCTTCCTGCACTGACATGGCCCGCCGCAAGCACCACGAAGAGCACGCCAACCATGAAGCATGGGCGATCCCCTATGCCGACCTGATGACGCTGCTGCTCGCCTTTTTCGTGGTCATGTACGCGATCTCCTCGGTCAACGAGGGCAAGTACCGGATCATGGCCGACGCGCTCACCGATGCCTTCGGTGGCGCACCGCGCACGATCAACCCGGTGCAGGTGGGGAACAAGCAGGTGCAGGGTGGCGGCTGGGACAGCCCTTCGGTGATCAAGTCCGGCACCAAGATCGGCCCCTCCGCGCCGGCGCCGTCGCACGACCCGACCCTGCTGCCGTCGATGGCCTCGCAGATGCGCATGCCGGTCTCCGTGCACAACCAGGAACAGATCGCCCGTGCCGAGCGCCAGCTCAACAGCATCGCCGACCGCCTCACCGCTGCATTGGCGCCGCTGATCGACCGCGGCATGATCAGCGTGCGCCGCACCGAGTTGTGGATTGAAGTGGAGATCAACAGCGACATCCTGTTCCCCACCGGCTCGGCCGCGCTGGACGTGCATGCACGTCAGACGCTGGCCAGCCTCGCCGAGGTGCTGCGTGACGTGCCCAACAGCGTGCGCGTGGAAGGCCACACCGACAACGTGCCGATCGCCACCGCCACCTTCCCTTCGAACTGGGAACTGTCGGCCGGACGCGCCGCCAGCGTGGTGCATCTGTTCGCCGACCAGGGCCTGCAGCCGTCGCGGCTGGCGATGGTCGGCTATGGCCAGTTCCGTCCGCGCGAAGAGAACGACAGCGCGCAGGGGCGCAACCGCAACCGCCGGGTGATGGTCATCATCCTGGCCGACACCTCGCATTCGGTGGATCCGCTCGGCCAGCGCCTCAATGCGGCCACCGGCGCCGTCGACAACAGCACCACCGAACAAGCCGCCGCAACTCCGGCCAGCGCCCCCACCTCCCCCATCGCACCGGTGAAGTTGCCGCCGGTGCCGGCTGGCAGCCGCGTCGGCGCCGCCGTTCCCCCGGCAATGAAGGAGTAAACCGATGCGCATCTGGGCAATCGCCAACCAGAAGGGCGGAGTCGGCAAGACCACCACCACCCTCGCCCTCGGCCGCGGCCTGGCCGCGCTGGGCCATCGCGTGCTGCTGATCGATCTCGATCCGCACGCCTCGCTCAGCCGCGCCTTCGGCGTACCGGTGGATCCGCCGCCGGCCGGCGTGCTGGAACTGTTCGGCGCTCCGCCGGCCGATCTTTCCAGCCTGTGCCATGCCAGCAGCATCCAAGGCCTGGACTATGTCTGCGCGCAGTCGGCGCTGGCCACGCTGGAGCGCCGCAGCGCCAACCAGCCCGGCCTCGGCCTGGCCCTGCAGAACGCACTGGCGCGCCACCAGGGCCAGCACGACTACATCCTGCTGGACTGTGCCCCCACCCTTGGCCTGTTGATGATCAACGCGCTGGCCGCTGCCGACCGCCTGATCATCCCCACCCAGGCCGAGCCGCTGGCCCTGCATGGCCTGGACGGCATGGTCCGCACCGGCGAGATGGTCGAGCGCTCGCGCCGCCGCCCGCTGCCGATCTCGATCCTGCCGACCCTGTTCGACCGCCGCACCCGCGCCGGCAACGAGTCGCTGCGCACCATGCAGGATCGTCATGGCACCCGCGTGTGGGAAGACGCCATTCCGATCGACACCCGCATCAGCAATGCCGCAGGCCTGACCCTGCCCAGCGTTGGTGAGGAGTACCCGGGCCGCGGCCTGGCCGCCTATCGCCGCGCACTGAACTGGATCCTCGGTGAGGATGCCCGCGCCCTGGAGCAGGCCGCATGAACAGCACCGGCGTACTGGACGACTATCTGGACGAACTGCTGGGCGAAGCGATCGCTCCGGCCGTCGTGCTTCCAACGCCGGACAGCGTCGCCCCGGCCCCGGCCCCGGCCAGCATATCGCAACCGGAACATGAGCCGACCTGGGATGACCTGCCGGCCGAGGTGATCTACGAGACCGACACCGTCGCCGCGGCGCCTGCCGCGGACAACGCCGCGCTCGAAGCCGCCTTCGAGGCCGCCGCAATGCCGGTCGCCGCTCCCGAGCGGGAACCGACCTGGGATGATCTGCCTGACGAGGTGATCCACGAGACGGCCCCGGCCAAGGCCGGCCCGGAGCCCACCTGGGACGACCTGCCCGACGAAGTGATCTACGAGACCGACGCGGCCGACAGCCATCACCTCGCCCACACTGACAGCCCCGGCCTGCAGGCTGCGTTCGAGGCCGCTGCCGGCGGCGCGGATGTCCCCACGCCGCCCCCGGCCGTGGTAGCGCCCCCGGCGCCGCGCCCTGCACCCGCGCCTGCCCCGGCTGCGCCCGCTGCCGTCGCGCCGCCGCCCCGCGTTGCCGTGGATGCCCCGGCCACCAACCGTCCCGGCACCTGGCAGGAACTGCAGGCACAGGCTCTCCAGCCCGCCAGCAGCCCGCATCCGCAGAACCGCCGCGCCGGCGAGCGCACCTCGCGCTGGCTGCGCCTGCGTTGCGGCACCCAGGCTTATGCGCTGGAACTGCTGAAGGTGCAGGAAGTGGTGCTGCCAGTTCCCCTGCTGCCATTGCGCGGCACCGCACCAGCGATGCTCGGCATCATGAACCTTCGGGGCCAGGTGGTACCGGTGATGGATCTCGGCCTGCACCTGGGTGCGGCCGCTGCCGAAGACGATTCGCAGACCCGCATCGTGGTGCTGGAGGAAGACGGCGAAACCATCGGCCTGCGCGTGTCGGCGGTGGAAGATGTCGCCAACCTTACCGACTCGCAGATCGAGCCGCCTGATACCGCGCGCATCTGCCAGATTTCCAACGACCTGTTCCGTGGCGTCGCCCGGGTCAGCCAGCGTCCGATGATCCTGCTCGACGCCACACGGCTGTTGAGTTGAGTCGGCGCTTTGCGCCGACGCGGTGCCTGTCGGGGACTGCAGGTGCCGATGCGCAGCATTGGCATCTCCCGTCCCCGAACAACACCGCATCGGCGCACCGCGTCGATTCCCCTAAAGAACCCTGCCGGGGTGCCGTTATGGATCACGGAACCGTTTGTCCGGAGCAACGATGAGCACTGTCGAACTGGGTGGGGATCTCGGCATCGAGAGCAGCACCGAGCTCAAGAACCGCCTCGCCCCGCTGGTGGCGCAGGCAGGCGAGCTGACCCTGGATGCAAGCCAGGTCGCCCGCATCCACACGGCCGCCGTGCAGGTGCTGTGTGCATTCGTGCAGGCCCGCCGCGAGGCAGGCCTGGGCACCGGCTTCCACGGTTGCACCGCAACCTTCCGTGACGCCGCGCGCCTGCTGGGCGTCACCCAGGCCCTGGGCCTGGACGCAACCCATGACAACCTGAAATCTGTGGAGAACGCTGCATGAGCGCACGTATCTTGGTGGTGGACGATTCGGCGTCGATGCGCCAGATGGTTTCCTTCGCCCTCACCTCGGCCGGTTTTGCCGTCGAAGAAGCCGAAGACGGCGCGGTCGCGCTCGGTCGCGCCAAGGGCCAGCGCTTCAACGCGGTGGTCACCGACGTCAACATGCCGAACATGGACGGCATCGCGCTGATCCGCGAACTGCGCCAGCTGCCGGACTACAAGTTCACCCCGCTGCTGATGCTGACCACCGAATCGGCCGCCGACAAGAAGTCCGAAGGCAAGGCCGCCGGTGCCACCGGCTGGCTGGTCAAGCCGTTCAATCCGGAACAGCTGGTCGCCACCGTGCAGAAAGTGCTGGGCTGATCGCCCCGCACCGCTCCCCTTCTTCGCTTCCGGACCGCCACTGCCATGAGCATGGACCTGCAACGCTTCCACGCCACCTTCTTCGAGGAGAGCCGCGAAGGCCTCGACGCGATGGAGGCTGGCCTGCTGGCCCTGGAATCGGGGCAGCAGGACGCGGAGATCATCAATTCGGTGTTCCGCGCCGCCCATTCGATCAAGGGCGGCGCCGGCACCTTCGGCTTCGATGCCATCGCCGGCCTGACCCACGTGCTGGAAACGCTGCTCGATGAGCTGCGTGCCGGCAAGCGGGCGCTGGAAGGCCATGCCGTCGACGCCATGCTGTCTTCGGTGGACGTGCTTCGCGCCCTGCTGCGCGAAGCCGAACACGGCCAGGCTGCCGACCCCGCCGCTGTCGCCGCAGTGAAGGCGCGCCTGGAAGCCGTTCTCTCCGGCCAGGCCGCATCGAGCGCTCCGGTCGCGGCAGCGGCCAAGGTGGACGATACCCCCGAAGCCTGGCAGATCGGCTTCACTCCGGCGCCGTCGCTGTTCATGAGCGGCAACGACCCGCTGCGCATTATCCGCGAGCTGGAACACCTCGGCTCGCTGCAGGTCGCCGCGCGCATGGAACGCCTGCCCGGCTTCGCCCAGCTCGACCCGCTGGAGGCCCACCTGGCGTGGGATCTGGGCCTGGTCGGCAAGGTGCCGCGCAGCAAGATCGAAGACACCTTCGCCTGGGTGCTGGACGACTGCGAACTGGACATCCGTCCGGCCGCTCCGCCAAGCCTGGCCACCCAGGCCCCGGCCGCAGCGGCCCCCGCTCCGGTGGCAGCGGCGCCGTCGGCACCTGCCGCGCCTGCCGCCAGCGGTGGTGCCAGCCAGGAAGCGGAAACCTCGATCCGCGTCAGCGTCGACAAGGTCGATGCGCTGATCAACCTGGTCGGCGAACTGGTCATCACCCAGGCCATGCTCAAGCAGGTCTCGCACGCGCTGGACCCGGTCCACGCCGAGAGCCTGTTCGCCGGCCTGGACCAGCTTGAACGCAACACACGCGACCTGCAGGAAGCGGTGATCGGCGTGCGCATGCTGCCGGTCGATGCGGTGTTCCGTCGCTTCCCGCGCCTGGTCCGCGACCTGTCCAGCCGCCTCGGCAAGCAGGTGCGCCTGCGCACCGTCGGCGAAGGTACCGAGCTGGACAAGGGCCTGATCGAGAAGATCGCCGATCCGCTGGTGCACCTGGTGCGCAACTCGATCGACCACGGCCTGGAAATGCCCGACGTGCGCCGCGGTGCAGGCAAGGACGAGACCGGCACGATCACCCTGGCGGCCTCGCATCAGGGCGGCCATATCGTCATCGAAGTCAGCGACGATGGCCGTGGCCTGGACCGCGCCAAGATCCTGGCCAAGGCTCACGAACGCGGCCTGGCCGTGCCGGACAACCCGACCGATTCGCAGGTCTGGGACCTGATCTTCCAGCCAGGCTTCTCCACGGCCGATGCGGTCACCGACCTGTCCGGGCGTGGTGTCGGCATGGACGTGGTCCGCCGCAACATCCAGGCACTGGGCGGCGAGGTGCAGATCGAAAGCAGCCTCGGTACCGGCACCCGCACGCTGATCCGCCTGCCGCTGACCCTGGCCATCCTCGACGGCATGACCGTAGCGGTGGCCGGCGAAACCCTGATCCTGCCCCTGGCGTACGTGCTGGAGGCGCTGCAGCCGCAGGCCGAGGACATCCGCAGCATGGCCGGCGAGGGCCGCGTGCTGCGCGTGCGTGGCGAGTACCTGCCGATCCTCTCGCTGAGCGAGTACTACGGCTACGGCAACCGCGCACCCGGCAGCGAATCGCTGGTGGTGGTGGTCGAAGGTGATGGCCAGAAGATCGCGCTGGAGGTGGACGAACTGGTCGGCCAGCAGCAGGTCGTGGTGAAGAACATCGAGAACAACTACCGCCGCATCGGCGGAGTATCCGGCGCCACCATCCTCGGCGACGGCCGGGTCGCGCTGATCGTCGACATCGGTGGGTTGGTGCGCTCGCTGCGGATGCCGCAGGCGGCCTGATCCACGCTGCATGCGAACCATGGACCGCCGCCCCTCGGGGCGGCGGTTTTCGTTTGTGTTCGGTCTGCCAGGGGGGGTCAGATTCCCTTCCGCAGGAACGGAATCTGACTGCGGGACGGCACCCCGAAACCAAATCGTGAACTCCGTCGGCGCGCTAGTTGCTGTCGCAACCACTTCATCCAATCGAAAACCGCGTCGCTGCAACGCTTCCATGCTGCCCTCCCTACGCATCCGAATGTGATCTGCGTCCATAAAGTCCATCGAGACTGCGCCGCTATTTCGCATTGACGGCCGTCACCGAACCCCACCGGGAACCACCGTTCGCTCTGCAACCACCCCCAAACCGGCGCACAGACGCCGGCACTCTGCCCACCTGGAGCACCCTGCATGAAGTGGTTCCAAGATCTGCCCATCGCCCGCAAGCTGGCTGTGGGGTTCACCCTCACCACGTTGATGACCCTGATCCTCGGCGCGTTCGCCCTGCTGCGACTGAGCGAAGCCAACGCGCAGCTACGCGACATGGCTGGCAACGATATCCCCTCGGTCCAGCACCTGGGCGAGGCGCGCTCGCAGCTCGGGGAGTTCCGCACCTACGAACTGGCCCAGCTGAGCATGCTCGACCAGCCGGAAAAGGTGGCCGACTACAACAAGCGCATGGACGACACCGCCAAGGCCGTACATGACGAACTGGCGGCGTACGCGGCGCTGCCGGCGCTGGACAAGGAGCGTGAACTGTATCGCGCAGCCAGCGCGCAACTGGATCGCTACTTCGCCGCCAACAAGGCGATGCGCGACGCCGTGACCGCCGGTGACGGCGTCCTGGCGCGGCAGATCTCCGACGAGCAGTCACGCCCGGCGCGCCGCGACCTGTTCGCTGCGATGAAGGCACTGGGCGCCCATATCGCCGGGCAGATGGACGGCAAGATCGCCGACGCCAACGCCACCCATCGCAACAGCATGATCGCCATCATCGGCTGCATCATCCTGCTGTCGCTGGTGGCCGCCGCGCTGGCCATCGTCATCTCGCGCGCGGTCACCGGCCCGCTGGGCAAGGCCGTGCATGCCATCCAAGCGGTCGCCCGCGGCGATCTCAGCGTCAGCACCCAGGCCACCAGCAGGGACGAAGCCGGCAGGATGCTTACGGCCACGGCCGAAATGACCGCAATGCTGCGCCGTTTCAGCGAGCAGACGCAGCTGATGGCACAGATGCATGCCGGCCCGGACATCAGCCACCGTATTCCGGAAGACTTCCCGGGTGTCTACGGCCAGCTGGCCAGCGGCATCAACACGGTGATCTTCGAACACCTCGATGCGATCGTCGATGCCATTGAAGTGCTCAACCAGTACGCCATCGGCAACCTTGCTCCGGACGCCCGCCGCCTGCCAGGCAGCCGCGCGATCCTGCACGAATCGATGGACGCCGCCAAGGCCAGCCTGCTGGCCATCAATACGCAGATCCAGCATCTGGCCTCGGCCGCCGCTGCGGGCGACTTCAGCCAGCGCGGTGACGCGCAGCGCTTCGATCACGATTTCCGCGTGATGATCGAGCAGCTCAACAGCATGATGCAGGTCGCCGACGGCAACCTCGGCCAGCTCTCGCAGCTGCTGCAGTCGATCGCCGCCGGCGACCTGACCGCACGCATGGACGGCCAGTTCAACGGCGTGTTCGCGCGCATGCGTGACGACGCCAACACCACCGTCGCACAGCTGACCCAGATCGTCAGCCAGATCCAGGCCAGTGCCTCCAGCATCACCCTCGCCGCTGGCGAGATCGCGTCCGGCAACAGCGACCTGTCGCGCCGTACCGAGCAGCAGGCCGCCAACCTGGAGGAAACCGCCGCCTCGATGGAGGAACTGACCTCCACCGTGCGCCAGAACGCCGAACACGCCCGCCAGGCCAACCAGCTCGCCATCGGCGCCCATGGCGTCGCCTCGCAGGGCGGTGAGGTGGTCGGCCAGGTGGTTACCACCATGTCGGCCATCGAAGCCTCGTCGAAGAAAATCGCCGAGATCATCAGCGTCATCGACGGCATCGCGTTCCAGACCAACATCCTGGCACTGAACGCCGCGGTGGAAGCCGCCCGTGCCGGCGAACAGGGCCGTGGC
>NZ_JCAFTA010000024.1:0-35860 GCF_059369815.1 Stenotrophomonas sp. YJH_SMC_27
ATCGACGTTAAGGTGCGGGATGGGGATCGCTCGGCTCGTCTGTCGGCTGCTATCCGCAGATATCATGTTGACGGTCCCTCCACCCTGGCTCCTACATACCGCGTAGGAGCCGGGAGGAACATACAAGCCATGCTCGGCTCAGTGCCGGCTAACGGTCGGCACCTACCGCTTATTTCGGCAGCAGCGGCAGCAGCAACGCGTGCGCATCCACCAGCGAACCGACAATGCGATGGCCAAGCGCGCGCAGCTCTTCGTCAGGATGCACCAGGTCCGGTACCTGGATCACGGTCATGCCAGCGGCCAATGCCGCGCGCGTGCCAGCGGGTGAGTCTTCCAGCGCCAGGCAGCGCCCAGGCACCTGGCCCAGTCGCTGCGCGGCCAGCAGGTAGATGTCCGGCGCCGGTTTCGGCCGCGCCACGTCGCCACTGGTGATCACCGCGTCGAAATACGGCAGCAGTCCGGCCGCCGCCAGCTTGCGGTTGGCACGCGGCTGCCGCGTGGTGGTGGCCACCGCGCGCGGTACCGCGTGCGCCTTCAGCAGCTCCAGCAGTTCCAGGATGCCCGGACGCAACGGCAGGCCGGTCTGTGTGCGTCCTTCGTACAGTTCGTGGCAGCGTGCAGCGACCGCCTCGATCACGCTGTCCTCGATACCCTGCGCACGCAGCAGCGCGTGCGAATCCCGGTCGCCGAGGCCGACCATGCGCAGGAACACTGCCTCGTCCAGGCCCAGTGCGAATTCGTCGGCGGCCTCGCTCCAGCAGGCCAGCGAGACGCGCTCGCTGTCGATCATCAGGCCGTCCATGTCGAAGATGACGGCGTCGGGGAGGAACGGCAGCGCAGCAATGGTGGTCATGGAGCGAACAGCGTATCCAGGTCGGTGGAAGTGAGCTGCCGCCATTGCCCCTCGTCCAGTCCCTGCAGGTCCAGCCCGCCAACACGACTGCGGTGCAGGGCCTGCACGTGGTTGCCGGTGGCGGCGAACATGCGGCGTACCTGATGGTAGCGGCCTTCGTGCAGCACCAGGCGCGCGCGACGCGCATCCAGCACTTCCAGTTCAGCCGGCAGCAGGGGCGTCTTCTCGGACTCCAGCATCAGCGTGCCGCTGGCGAACAGCGCCACCTCGTCGCCGCGCAGGTCCTCGCTCAATTCGACCTCATAGACTTTCGGCAGCTTCGACTTCGGCGAGATGATGCGGTGCAGCAGGCTGCCATCGTCGGTCAGCAGCAGCAGGCCGCTGGTCTCGCGGTCGAGGCGGCCCACCGTGGACAGCACCGGATTGCGGTCGCGGAAGCGCGGCGGCAACAGGTCGTAGATCAGGCGGCCGGTATCCTTGGTCGAACAGGTGTAGCCAGCCGGCTTGTGCAGCGCGATCGACAGGCCCACCGGCGGGTCCAGCGGCTCGCCATCAACCCGGATCACCTCGTGCGGCACCTGGTCGTCGGCGTACAGTACCTCGCCGTCGGCGTCGGTGATGCGGCCTTCGCGGAACATCCACTGCACCTGCTTGCGGCTGCCATAGCCCAGATTGGCAATGTGCTTGACCAGTTTCACTTGCCTTTCCCCTTCACCGCTTCAACCAGCTTGAAGCCGTCGCGCTCGGCGACCACGCGCACCGCGCCGAAGCTGTCGTTGAGGGTGTGCTCGTACGGCAGGTGGCGATTGGCCACCACGTACAGGCGCCCGCCCGGGCGCAGCGCCTGCGCAGCCACGGCAATGAAGCGCTGGCCGATGTCCGGGCGGTCGGCACGCGATGGGGTGTGGAACGGCGGGTTGCTGATGATGACGTCGTAGCCCGGCTCGATGCCGGCGGTGACGTCGCGCCACAGGAAGCGCAGCGGCAGCGGGCGCGGCGGCGGCGCCAGGTTCAGCTCGGCCAGCGCCAGTGCGCGCTGCTCGGCTTCGTACAGGTCCAGCGCGGTGATCTTCGGGCAACGCTCCAGCAGTTCGCGTGACAGGTAACCGTAGCCAGCGCCCAGGTCGGCAGCACGCCCGGCCAGCTCGGCCGGCAGATGCTCGGCCAACAGTGCCGAGGCCGGGTCGATGCGATCCCAGGCGAACACGCCCGGACGACTGAGGAAACGGCCGCCGACGATCGGGCGCACCGCGTCCAGTGCCGACCAGCGCTTGGCCAGGTCAGCGTCGTGCTGGCCCTGCAGTGGGGCGGTCCAGTACACGCGGCAATGGTTCTTGGTCAGGCTGCCGCCGAGGCCGGCCAACTGCTTGAGGTCGCCCTCGCCGGAGCGCGCGCCTTCGTTGTTGGACTGGCAGGCAACGATGCGGCCGCCGTCGGCGACCAGCGCCAGCGCACGGGCGAACAGCGCACGGGCTTCTTCACGCTGGCGCGGCGGCAGCACCAGCACCAACGGGTAGCGGCCCTTGCCGGCCGCGTCATCCAGCTGCCCGCTGACGGTCCAGCCGGCAGCCTGCTGCAGCGGTTGCGCGAACGGGGCGAAGCTCTGTTCGCAGTGCACCTCGCGATCGCCGGCCACTTCGCGCAATGGCCAGCCATCGCGGGCACGCAGGAAGGCCACCGGGCCCTCCGGCCAGCGCAGGGCGCCTTGGGAGAACGGCAGGAGCAGGGTCTGCAGGGGGGCGTCGTCGCTGGAGGCCATCGGCGCGGGTACTTCAAGCGTGAGGGCCGTCCATTGTACCGGCTTGGCCGGGCCGGCCCCGGCGGCCCGCTTTGCGAAACCCGAACGGGGCCTTGATCCGCCAGAAACATTGAAACGTTCAGGGTAGAGGCTCCCCCGGAAACCCAGGAGAACCTGCATGCGAGCCTTGTTCGTCGGTGGCGTGGTCGACAACAGTGAAATGGACCTGGAAGGCAGCCATCCGCCCGTGCACTACCCCGAGGACACCGGCGGCGGCCACTCGCGCTACCGGCTGCACCAGGTCGGCCATGGCGCCGACGGCAGCGTGGCCTATGCGGTGTACGGCGCGCCGGACCTGGCTGATGACGAGGTGGCGAGGGTTGCAGAGGAGCGGGCGTACGCACGCCGGTTCGAGGCGACGCCGACCCTGTTCGAGCACTGACACATCTGTAGCGCCCGAGCCCACGCTCGGGTGGCGGCAGAGCCGAGCGTGGGCTCGGCTCTACCTCGGATCAAGGCGCCTTGGGTGGCAGGCGGTTGATACTGGCGATTTCATCCAGCCACACATGGTGCTGCTGCACCGGCGTGTCGTAGTCATCCAGGCGCAACTGGCCGTTGCTGCCTTCATCACCCGCGGCGTTGCGGTATTGCTGCACAGTTGGCCTCACCGCCACCGTGCCGAGCAGGCGGCGGCCATCGTGCAGAATCAGTTCCACCTGCGTTTCGCCATCCAGCTGCGGCAGCAGGGCTTCCAGGCGCGCGATCTGCGCCGGATCGGTGTGGATACGTGGAGCTATGCGGGACATCGGCGACCTCCTGACTGCAGGGTCGCCGATCGGCCGTGAATGCTCAGTGCAGCGCGCTGTCCGCGCGCGCCACCTGCACCTTGCGCACGGCAGCCACCAGCTGCGCTACCGAGTACGGCTTGGCGACGTGCTCCTGGAAGCCCGAGGCCAGCGCGCGGCGGCGGTCGTCGGCACGCGCCAGTGCAGTCACCGCCACCGCAGGCAAGGTCGCCGCGTCCACGCCCATGTCCTCGCGCAAGGTGCGCACCAGCCCATAGCCATCCATGCCCGGCATGCCGATGTCGGTCAGCAGCACGTGGTACTGCAGGTGGCCGGTGTCGGCCAGCAGTGCCAGCGCTTCGCCGGCCGAGCTGGCCGCCGCTACGGTGGCGCCCTGCTCTTCCAGCATGCGGCGCAGGTATTCCAGCACTTCCGGCTGATCCTCCACCGCCAGCACGTGCATGCCGCGCAGCGGATAGGGTTCGACGACCACCGGCTCCAGGATCGGCCCACTGATCACTTCGCGCAGCGGTCGGCGCTCTGCATCCGGCAGGTGCTGGGGCAGGCGCACGGTGAAGGTGGCGCCATGGCCATGCCCTTCGCTGGCGGCAGTGACCGTGCCGCCATGCAGTTCGACCAGCTGCTGCACGATCGCCAGGCCCAGGCCGAGACCGCCATGACGGCGCGTGGTGGTGCCATCAGCCTGCCGGAAGCGGCTGAACAGATGGTTGAGGAATTCGGGCGCGATGCCGTCGCCGGTGTCGCGCACGGTGATCACCCAGTGATTGCCATCGGCCTGCAGCTGCAGGTCGACGCGGCCTTCGGCCGGGGTGAACTTGATCGCATTGGACAGCAGGTTCCACAACACCTGCTGCAGGCGGGTGGCATCGCCCAGCACCAGGCACGGCTGTTCCGGCAGCAGCAGGCTCACATCCAGCGCCTTGCCTTCGGCGACCAGCTCCTGCGCGCCGATGGCTTCGCTCAGCAGGTCGCGCAGGTCCAGTATCTCTACCTCCAGCTGCACCTTGCCCAGCAGCATGCTGCTCAGGTCGAGCATGTCCGAGATCAGCCGCTTCTGCGCACCGGCGCTGTTGGCGATCACGTTCAGGCCCTTGTACAGCGGACTGGTGTTGTCCACGCGCTGCAGCAGCAGTTCGCTCCAGCCCAGGATGGTGGTCAGCGGCGTACGCAGTTCATGCGACAGCGTGGCCAGGAACTCGTCCTTCAGCCGCGCCATGTTCTCCGCAGCGCTGCGCGCGGCGCGCTCGGACTGCAGCAGCTCCTCGCGGGCCAGTTCAATTTCGCGTCGTTCGGTGACATCCGGACTGCTGCCGGCCAAGCCGATGAAGCGGCCCATCCGCGAAAAACGCGGGCGGGCGTTCATCTCCAGCCAGCGCCACTGGCCATCCGCGCGCCGCGCACGCACCAGCGCGTGCATCGAACGCTGCGCCTTCAGCGCTTCCTGCAGTTCGTATTCGAACACGGACGCGTCATCCGGATGCACGAGACCCCGCCAGACATCTTCCGGCACACGCGTTTCATCACCACCGAAGAACTCGCTGAAGGCACTGTTGACGAAACGCGCATGGCCGCGCTCATCGAGCACCCACACCGGCATCGGCAGGCCGTCTGCCAGCGCGCTGAAACGGGCTTCGCTTTCCCCCAACTCCACTTCCATCTGCTTGCGCGCGGTGATGTCGAAGAACAGGATGCCGACCTTGTCTTCTCCCGGCCGCCCCACCCGCACCGCGTCGACCGCGAACGAGCGGCCCAGCGCACGGGCTTCCATCTCGAACTGAGCGGGGCGGCCGCTGCGTGCGACTTCGCCATAGATACGGAACCAGTCCTGCTCGTGGTTGGGTTCCAGCGCAGTCATGCACTTGCCACGCGCGTCCTTCAGCCCAGTGTGGCGCTCGAACGCGTCGTTGACTTCGATGAAACAATAGTCGACCGCACGATCACCCTCGAACAGCACCTGGATCACGCAGAAGCCGGCGTTGATGCGCTCAAGCACGCCACGATGCAGGTCGGGTTCTGGCGCCGGCACCAGCATCGGTGGGCGCTCCACGAGGGGCGGCAGTGTGGACAAGGGGGTCTTTGCAGGCCAGGTTGGGAGCACAGCATCTTCCAAAGGGCGTATTCACAGCGTCAAGCGCCGTCAGTCATGGTTGACGTCGATGAATTGGCGGCAACCGCTCTTGCCCACGACGCAATCGGCCATTGCGGTCGTCCGGCAGCAGGCTCACACTCGATCCGTGATCAACACCCCCCCAGCGCGGGGACGCAGGAGACCGTCATGAAACGCTCACTCGCGATTGCCCTGCTGGCAGGCGCCCTGGCGGCCGGTGGCGCCAATGCTGCGCCACGCACCGTGACCGATGCAGACGCGCCGCGTGCGTTGCAGGCCGATGGACCGGTCAGCGTGAAATGGGAAGATCCGGCCAAGTTCACCGAAATACGCCAGAGCAGCAACCGCTTCGAGGCCGAACGCGGTGACTGGGTGCAGCAGCTGGCCCGCTACCTGCAGACCACCGCAGCCAAGCCGCTGCAGCCTGGGCAGACCCTCGATGTGACCCTCGTCGACATCAAGCGTGCCGGTGACTACGAGCCTTGGCACGGCCCGCGTGGCCGCGACATCCGGATCATGCGCGACATCTACCCGCCACGGATCACCCTGCAGTACACGCTGAAGGACGCCAGCGGCCGTATTGTCAGCGAGGGCGATGCGCGACTCAGCGATACCGGCTACCTGCACAACGTGGGACTGAAGAGCGACAGCGATCCACTGCGCTACGAGAAGCGCCTGATCGATGACTGGGTGAAGCGCCAGCTGGCCAGTCAGGCGACCGCCGCGCGTTAGGTCCCCCGGCAGGTGTCGACCTTGGTCGATACGCATTCACGGCGCCGATCGAGGTCGGCCGCTACCGGTGCCGAGCGCGGGCTCGGCGCTACACGTACACCTTCGCCACGCGCTTGACCGCGCACGGCAGCTGGTAGGCGCTCACGCCACAGCGCGGCGCCAGCTCCGACAGGGTCGGCGCAGAACCCCACAGTTCCACCACGCTGCCGATGCCGGCCTGCGCATGCGCGGTCAGGTCCACCGTCAGCATGTCCATCGACACGCGCCCGATCAGTACGCCGGGCTGGCCATCGATCAGTACCGGCGTGCCATTGGGGGCGAACTGCGGATAACCGTCGGCATAGCCAAGCGCGACCACGCCCACGCGGGTGCGCGCCTTGGCCACGAAACGCGCGCCATACCCCACCGGTTCACCGGCTTCGATCCAGCGCTCGGCGATCACCTTCGACTGCATCGTCATCACCGGGCGCAGCCGCTCGGTCAACACGGTGTTGTCCGGCAGCGGGTTGGCGCCGTACAGCATCAGGCCCGGGCGCACCCAATCACTGCGCACATCCGGCCAGCCCAGCAGCGCAGGCGAGTTGCACACGCTGGTCTCGCCTGCCAGTCCATCAATGGCGCGGGCGAAGGTCGCCGCCTGTTCGTGGGTGCGTTCGCTGTCCAGCTCGTCGGCACGCGCCAGGTGGGTCATCAGCACGACGCGTTCGACGTGTGGCAGCGCCGACAGGCGCGCGTGCGCCGCGCGGAAGCTGTCCACGTCCAGGCCGAGGCGGTGCATGCCGCTGTCCAGCTTCAGCCACACCGTCAACGGGCGCGGGCTGTCGAACGCCGCCAGTGCCTCCACTTGCCACGGTGAACCGACGGCGAACCAGAAGTCATGCTCGGCCACCAGCGTCATGTCGCTCGGCTCGAAGATGCCTTCCAGCAGCAGGATCGGCGCACGGATGCCGGCCTGGCGCAGCTCCAATGCCTCTTCGATGGTGGCCACGCCGAAGCCATCGGCCTCGCCTTCCAGCGCCTGCGCACAGCGCACCGCGCCATGCCCATAGGCATCGGCCTTGATGATCGCCAGCGCCTTGCCACCGCCCAGTTCACGGGCGAGGCGGTAATTGCTGCGCAGGGCGCCCAGATCGATCAGCGCGCGGGCAGGACGCATGTGCGGTTCTCGTGTTGCGGCGCGTGACCGTACTGGCCGTAGCGGAAAATATCCAGGCCTTCGGTGCTGATCTGCGGCTGTCGCGCGCTCATCAGGTCGGCCAGGTAGCGGCCCGAGCCGCAGGCCATGGTCCAGCCCAGCGTGCCGTGTCCGGTGTTGAGGTACAGGTTGCGGAACGGCGTGGCGCCGATCACCGGCGTACCGTCCGGCGTAGCCGGGCGCAGGCCGGTCCAGAACTGCGCGCGCGACAGGTCGCCGCCCTTCGGATAGAGATCCCTGACCACCAGTTCCAGGGTCTCGCGGCGGCGCTGCGACAGCGACAGGTCGAAGCCGGCCACTTCGGCCATGCCACCGACACGGATGCGGTCGTCGAAGCGGGTCACCGCCACCTTGTAGCTCTCATCGAGGATGGTCGAGGTCGGTGCCATCGCCGGGTCGGTGATCGGCAGGGTCAGCGAATAGCCCTTCAGCGGGTACACCGGCAGGCGCATCCCCAGCGGTGCGACCAGCGCTGGCGAGTAGCTGCCAAGCGCGACCACGAAGCGGTCGGCGGTTTCCAGCTTGCCGTCGATGCGCACGCCGGTGATGCGGTCGCCATCGAACTCCAGGCCGGTGATGTCCTGGTCGAAGCGGAATTCAACGCCGGCATCCATGCACAACTGCGACAGCCGGCGGGTGAACAACTGGCAGTCGCCGGTCTGGTCACGCGGCAGGCGCAGCGCGCCGACCAGGCCATCGACATGGGCCAGGGCCGGTTCGGCCTGGATGATGCCGGCGCGGTCCAGCACCTCGTACGGCACGCCGTACTGGGCCAGGATCTCGATGTCCTGCGCCGAAGCATCCAGCTGCTGCTGGGTGCGGAACAGCTGGGTGGTGCCAAGGTCGCGGCCTTCGAATTCGATGCCGATCTGCGCGCGCAGCTCGTTCAGGCAGTCGCGGCTGTACTCGGACATGCGCACCATGCGCGCCTTGTTGATCGCATAACGCTCGTGGGTGCAGTTGCGCAGCATCTGCCACAGCCAGCGGTACTGGGCCAGGTCCATGCCCGGGCGGATCGCCAGCGGCGCGTGCTTCTCGAACAGCCAGCCGATAGCCTTCTTCGGCACGCCCGGGGCCGCCCACGGCGAGGTGTAGCCGAACGACAGCTGGCCGGCATTGGCGAAGCTGGTTTCCAGCGCCGGGCCGGGTTGGCGGTCGATGACCGTGACTTCAAACCCGGCCTGTCGCAGATACCAGGCACTGGTGGTACCGATCACGCCGCTGCCGAGAACTAGGACTCGCATGGGACTTCTCCAACCCGATCATTCCCTGCACTGGAGCGCACAGGGACCATAATTGGGGAAGTATAGACAGCCATTCCCAGTTGATTTGCCTGTTTTGAAATCAACCGGCAGGATGTTCCACTTCAATTCACTCCCGAAGGTTGACGGTCATGGCCACCCGGATCCGCGAACTGGACAAGATCGACCGCAAGATCCTGCGCATCCTGCAGGCCGAGGGCCGCATCTCCTTCACCGAACTGGGCGAGCGGGTGGGCCTATCGACCACCCCGTGCACCGAGCGCGTGCGCCGGCTGGAGCGCGAAGGGGTGATCACCGGCTACCACGCCCACCTCGACCCGGCCGCAGTTAAAGCGAGCCTGCTGGTGTTCGTGGAGATCAGCCTGGCGTACAAATCCGGCGACATCTTCGAGGAGTTCCGGCGCGCCGCGCTGAAGCTGCCCAACGTACTGGAATGCCATCTTGTATCGGGCGACTTCGATTACCTGCTGAAGGCGCGGATCAGCGAGATGGCCTCCTACCGCAAGCTGCTCGGCAGCACGCTGCTGACACTGCCGCATGTACGTGAGTCGAAGAGCTACATCGTGATGGAAGAAGTGAAGGAAACACTGAGCCTGCCGATTCCGGACTGAGGCTGCTGCTGGGTGGGGCCAGATCCCGTACAGCGGGCTCTGGCCCCGATCATGGCGACAGTCAGCGCTGCTGCGGATGCTTCTGCGGGCGCTGTTCCTGCTGCCTGCCGCCCTTGTGCTGCTGCGGCTCCATCTGCTGTTGCTGCTGCGGGTTGCGGCCCTGCGGTTCCTTGCCGGGATGACGGTTCTGCTGGTTTTTCATGGTCGCGATCCAGTGGACGAAGGACATGCGGCGGCGGGATGCCGGCGCAGGGCCACGGTGGCCCCGGAACGGTTAATCGCAGGCGAAAAAACAGTGATCGGCTGGACGCTGTTTTCGCGCGTTCAGCCCGCTCAGCGCCAGCCAGCAGCCAACCTTGGTGGCACCAGGGTTCAGCGCTTGATCTGCTGGCCATCGCCGGCCGGCACGCTGTCGTAGTAGCGGCCGGTGCGCGAGTCGAACACGCGGTTCGGGCCGGCCGGGCGCACGCCGGGCACGATGCGGCCGTTGCGGTCGTAGACCTTGTCGGCCGGCCTCGGTGCTGGCGGCGGCGTGATCTGGGCCGGACCGGTGGACTTGATCGGCTGCGCCGGTTGCGGCGTAGGCAGCAACTGCGGCTGCGGCCGGGCCGCCTGTGGCGGTGGCGCCACCGGCTGCGGCGCCACGGTGGTCGCGCTGCGGGTGGCCGTGGGGTCGGGGGTGGGCACCTGGGCCAGCGCCAGTGCCGGCAACAGGGCGATCAACAGCAGGGGAAGGGTCGGCTTCATGGCACGCTCCGGCGTCTATGACACCCACCTTGCTCCCGCACCCGTGTGCCACCCATGAACGGCCATCACACTTGCAAGCGCGCGCCGGCACCCCCACGTTTTCCGGCATCCCCAGGCCATCGACCCACGGAGCGCCGCCATGACCGCCTTCGACCTGACGCCCCCCACCGCCACCCAGACCGAGGCCCTGGTCGCCGGCCTCAGCAGCGAGGAACGCCGCGTGCTGTTGCAGCACGGCACCGAAGCGCCGTTCTGCGGCGTGTTCCTCGACAACAAGCGCGAGGGCGTCTACTGCTGCCGGCTGTGCGCGCTGCCCCTGTTCCGCTCCAGCACCAAGTTCGATTCCGGCACCGGCTGGCCCAGCTTCTTCGCCCCGTTCGACCCGGCGCATGTGCGCGAGATCCGCGATACCAGCCACGGCATGGTCCGCACCGAGATCACCTGCGCGCGCTGCGGCAGCCATCTGGGCCACGTGTTCCCGGACGGTCCGCCGCCCACCTACGAGCGCCACTGCCTGAACTCCGTCTCACTTTCCTTCGTCGGCAATGGCGAGCCCTGGCCCGATCCGCTGCAGCGTGGCGGCGCCGAAGCCGGTGTGGCCGGCTGAAACACCCCGCTGACCGATTTCACAGAATTCCCTCTTCAGAAACCCGGGCGACGGGCCGACAAGGAGATATCCCCTCTCCCTGCGTCGCCCCATGCTCATCATCGTCGGATTCCTGGTCGTCATCATCAGCGTGATCGGGGGCTACCTCGGTGCCCACGGCCGCCTGGGTGCCCTCTGGCAGCCCTACGAGCTGGTCATCATCGGCGGCGCCGCGCTCGGCGCGTTCCTGGTCGGTACCCCGGCCAAGACGGTCAAGCAGACCCTGCAGGCCATGGTCGGCGTGTTCAAGGGCCCGCGCTACAAGCAGCAGGATTACATCGATGTCCTCAGCCTGCTCTATGAACTGCTCAACAAGGCGCGCCGCGAAGGCTTCATGGCACTGGAAGACCATGTCGAACGCCCGGCCGAGAGCGCCCTGTTCGCCAACTACCCCAAGGTGCAGGCCGACCACCACCTGATCGACTTCATCACCGACTGCCTGCGCCTGATGATCGGCAGCAACATCGAGCCGCACGAGCTGGAACCGCTGCTGGAACTGGAGCTGGAAAAACACCACGCTGAAGCCATGGCACCGTCGCAGGTGCTGACCAAGGTCGCCGACGGACTGCCCGGTTTCGGCATCGTGGCTGCGGTGCTGGGCATCGTCATCACCATGGGTTCGATCGGCGGCGACATCGTCGAGGTCGGTGGCCACGTGGCCGGTGCGCTGGTCGGCACCTTCCTCGGCATCCTGCTGGGCTACGGCTTCGTCGGCCCGATGGCGGCGGCGATGGAAGCCCGCGCCGAACAGGACAGCCGCATCTACGAATCGGTCAAGACTGCCCTGCTGGCCTGCCTGCGCGGTTACAACCCGAAGATCGCGCTGGAATTCGCCCGCAAGACGCTACCGTCGAACGTGCGCCCGGCCTTCTCCGATTTCGAGCAGCACCTGAAGACGGTCAAGTAAGCCATGGCCGAGAACAAGCCCACCGTCATCGTCCGCCGGGTCAGGAAGGCCGGCCACGCCGCTCACCACGGAGGGTCGTGGAAGGTGGCCTATGCCGACTTCGTGACCGCGATGATGGCCTTCTTCCTGGTGCTGTGGCTGATGGCCACCACCAACAAGAACGACCGTGCGGCCATTTCCGAGTACTTCCGCAACCCGAGCCCGCTGAGCGGGCAGAGTGCCACGCCGGCACCCGGCATGGCCGGCCCGGGCGGCGCCAGCACATCGATGATCAAGCTGGGCGGCGCCACCGACATCTCGCGGGGCAGCAGCAACGATCCCTTCCAGAACCAGAAGGAAGCAGTGCCGCAACCGGTGGACCAGCAGCAGCGCGACAAGCAGCAGCTGGAAGCACTGATGAAGGAGCTGCAGGAAGCGATCAGCCGGAGCCAGGCACTGGAACCCTTCAAGGACCAGCTGCTGCTGGACCTGACTCCGGAAGGCCTGCGCATCCAGATCGTGGACAAGCAGAACCGGCCGATGTTCGACCTCGGCAGCGCTACGCTGAAGCCGTACACGCAACAGATCCTGCACGAGCTGGCCAACTACCTGAACCACGTGCCGAACCGGATCAGCCTGACCGGCCACACCGACATCACCGCCTATTCGGCCGCACGCGGCTACGGCAACTGGGAACTGAGCGCCGACCGCGCCAACGCTGCACGCCGTGCACTGGTGGACGGCGGCCTGGAGGACAGCAAGATCACCCGCGTGGTCGGCCTGTCTTCATCGGTGCTGTTCGATAAAGCCGACCCGCAGAACCCGATCAACCGCCGCATCAGCATCGTGGTGATGACCAAGGCCGCCGAGGAGGCAGCGCTGGCGGGTGCCGGCCCCCAGGTGGGGCTGTCGGCGCCCACCGCCGACCCGGACGTGCAGGCCGCGCAGGGGCAAGCGGAATAAGCTGTGGGTGCGCGCCTTGGTCCGAATCCACAGGGCCATGCCAGGCGAGCGCACCACGCCGCACCCGCTACAATGGCGGTCTTTCCGTTTCCAGGTGATCTCACCCCCATGTCCCAGAACTCCAAGGCCAAGCGCGACAAGCGCAAGAAGCAGCAGGGCAAGCGCCCGTTCCTCCGCCTGAACGCGCAGCAGCAGGTGCAGAACCATGCCGTGCTGACCAACGAAGACGGCCAGGTGGTGGCGGCCATCGGCCTGCAGGGCCGTGAGTGGCTGCTGGCCATCGGCGGCCAGACCATGGGCAACGCCGAGAACCCGGTGCCGATGCTGGCCATGCTCAAGCACCTGGCCAACGTGCAGGAGAAGGAAGGCCGCAAGGTCAACCTGGAGTACTCCGAACTGCTGCAGAAGCTGCTGGACACCCTGGCGGCCGAATCCGAGCAGACCGCCGACGAATACCTGGACAAGCTGGTGTCCGAGTTCGAAGGCGTCGACGCTGCTGAAGGCGAAGAAGGCGAAACCGTCGAGGGCGACGCGGCCGAAGAAGCCGCTGCCGAGGCCGCCCCGGCCGCTGACAGCGACAGCAAGCCGCAGGCCTGAACCGGCCGCGGCGGTGACGGTCTACGTCGATGACGCAGTGCATCCCTGGCGCGGACAGCGCTGGGCGCACCTGATGGCCGACACCCTGGCCGAGCTGCACGCAATGGCCGCGCAGCTCGGCATTCCCCCGCGCGCCTTCCAGAACAAGGCCAGCGGCGCCCACTACGATGTCACTGCCGGGCTGCGCGCACAGGCCATCGCGCTCGGCGCCCGGGCGATCTCACGGCACACCGACCGTGAACTGGTCAAAACGGTGATTGCCAACGCCCGGGCGCAGTACCGGCCGTAGGCCACGCCGCGGGTTCGCCGGACACCAACCGGCACCGACGGGGTAGAGTCGACTGTTAGTCGACTGCTCTCCCATCCGGCCGCGAGACCCCCGCGCTGCGCGCGATAGTCGACTGACAGTCGACTCTACCCCCGTCGGGTCGTCCTCAGCGGATCAAGCCGCCGGGTCGTGCCCGGCGGATCGGCCCATCGCTCAGAACGGGTCGCTGCCCAGCCGGATTTCCACGTTCAGCAGCGAGCACAGCGCAAGCATCGCGTCATCGTCGCGGGTCAGCGCCATCACCCCGGTAAAGCCATCACTGCCGGCATCCACGCTCCACAGCGTGTAGTTGTGCTCGCGCAGGCGGTCGAAGGCGGTGGCCATCAGCTGCACGCCGTCCAGGCCTTCGGCAAAGTCCTCGTCGTCCAGGTCGCCACCCCAGTCCAGCTGCAGGTTGAAGCGCGCCGAAAGCTCGTTCACCGCCGACTGCAGCGACTCCAGGTCCTCACGCTCCACATCGAAACCGGACTGCCAGGCGATGGCGGTGAACAGCGCCGGCAGCCAGTCGCTGTCCGCTTCCAGCGGCTGACCGTCCTCGGCCAGGTGCTCGCGCCAGCGGTTGAACTGCTGCAGGGCCAACTCTTCGTCACCCGGGTTGATCAGCACCAGCAGGTTCCAGACCCGCGCCTCGAAGCCCTCCTCGTCGAAGTCGTGGATGTCTTCCTCGAAGTCGAAATAGTCGCTGTTGTCGGGCATGGCGGAACGTCCTCTGGGGCAGGTCGGCATTCTACGGTTTATCCTGTGCCGCTGAAGCCGGCCTTGGTGGCCGTCACTGTGAATGAAGCGATGAGCGATACCCCTCCCGACCACCTGGCGATCAACCCGGCCAGCCCCTTCCATGATGCGCAGGCGCTGGAGCGCGGCGTTGGCGTGCGTTTCAACGACATCGAGCGCGACAACGTCGAGGAATACTCGGTCAGCGAAGGCTGGATCCGCGTGCAGGCCGGCAAGGCCCGTGACCGCCGCGGCAACCCGATGACGATCAAGGTCAAGGGCAAGGTCGAGGTGTATTTCCTGGACCAGAAACCGGAATAACCGGCACCGGCATGTAGAGCCGAGCCTGTGCTCGGCTGCTTTTCGTTCCGGGTTCATGACGCCTGAAGCAAGCGTAGCCGAGCATGGGCTCGGCTCTACATGCCAGGGCGGAATCCGCGTCAGCGTCAGCAACGCCCGGTCCCAGGCATCATTCGCGCTTGCGCGATTCCAGCAGGTCCAGGTTGCGGATCAGGCGCCGCGAGATCTCATCGGAGATCACCCCGCGCCGGGTCAGCCGGAACAGTTCCTCGCGCTCGGCGTTGAGGCCGGCGCTGCGCAGCTGGCGGTAGCCCAGCTCCATGCGCCGCACCTTCTCCGGGTCTACGTCGGGCCCGTCGTTGTCCTTCTCCAGGTGCCGCTGGTACAGCAGGCTCACCCGCGAGGCGGCATCGTTGTACAGCTGCACGTTCTCGGTGTTCTGGTTCATCACCAGCTGCTGGCGCATGCGCTCGACCCCGGCCAGCGCCGCCTTCGACGACAGCCGGCGCGCCAGGTCCTCTTCCTTGCGTTCACCCGAATCGGCCGGCAGCTGCAGGCCCTTCAGCAGCTGCGGCAGCGCGATGCTGGCGCCGAGCAGCGAGAACAGGATCACCGAGGCGGCCAGGAAGATCACCAGGTCACGTGCCGGGAACGCACTGCCATCAGGCAGGAACAGCGGCAGGGTCAACACGCCGGCCAGGGTGATCGCACCACGCACGCCGGCCACCGAGGTCGCCACCACGATGCGCCAGTTCGGCGCTTCGCCCCGCTCCAGTCCGCGGCGACGCGCGCGCAGCAGGTTCCAGCGCAGCGACAGCCACACCCACAGCAGGCGCAGCACGACCAGCGCCAGGTTGATCACCACTACGTACACCAGCAGCCACCACGCGCTCTGGTGGCCGGTCTCGTTCATGGTGGTGGTGGCACGTTCGACAATACCGGGCAGCTGCTCGCCCAGCAGCACGAACATGATGCCGTTGAAGCTGAACTGCAGCATGTTCCAGACCCCGGCACGCTGCACGCGCATGCTGCCGGAGACGCGGCCGGTCAGCTCGACGTAGCTCATCGCGATACCGGCGGCGACCGCGGCGAGGATGCCGGAGGCGTGGATCTCTTCGGCCAGCAGGTAGGCCGCGAACGGAATGAGCAAGTTGACCAGCATCGCCGCGCCCGGCTCCTCGCCGAAGCGGCGCCACAGCCAGCGCTGGAAGGTGGACACACCCAGCGTCACCGCCACGCCCACCGCCAATCCCGCCACCGCCACCCACACGAAGGTCAGCGAGGCCGTGGCCAGCGAGAACGTGCCGGTCATCACCGCAGCCACCGCGAAGCGGAAGCAGACCAGGCCCGATGCATCGTTGAGCAGCGACTCGCCTTCCAGGATGTGCATCAGGCGCTTGGGAATCGGCGCCTTGGAGGCGATCGCACCCACTGCCACAGGATCGGTCGGCGACACGATGGCCGCCAGCGCGAAGCACACCGCCAGCGGCATCACCGGAATCAGCCAGTGGATCAGGAAGCCTGCGCCGATGACGGTGAACACCACCAGGCCGAACGCCAGTTCGAGGATCGCGCCCTTGTCGCGGAACAGGCCCTGCTTGGGGATGCGCCAGCCATCAAGGAACAGCAGCGGCGGCAGGAACAGCAGGAAGAACACTTCCGGCTCCAGCGCGTGGCCGCGGTTGAACACCCCGGCGATGACCGCGCCCAGGCCGATCTGCACCAGCGGCAGCGGCAACGAGAACGGCAGGACGCGAACCAGGTAGCCGCTGGCGACAACGGCCACCAGCATCGCCAGGACGACTTCAATGGTATGCATGCTTCTTCCAGGAAGCGGCGCGTGGGGCGGCTTGAAGGCCAGCGCCGGAAACCCGGAAAAAACTACCACATGCGGCCATGACCGCGACGACGGGAGCCGCCGCGCGTCAGCCCCGGCTCATGCCGCCCCATCGAAGCGGTACAGGTCCATGGCCAGGAAACCGGCGTCGATGCCGGCGTCGATGCGCCGCGCACCGAAGCTGTCCTCGCCGGCTGCGCCCATCGCAAAGAACAGCGGCAGCAGGTGCTCGTCGGTCGGGTGCGCGCGCTCGGCGAACGGCGCCTGCCGGCGATAGTCGAACAGCGCCTGGCGGTCATCAGCGGCCAGCCGCTGCTCCACCCACTCGATGAAGGGCCGCACGTATGGCGCTTCCTTGCCGTCCTGGTAGTCGCCCCAGTCGTGCAGGTTGTGGGTGATGCTGCCCGAGCCGACCAGCAGCACGCCTTGTTCGCGCAGTGGTGCCAGCGCGCGGCCCAGCGCGAACTGATGCTCGGGGCCGAGCAGCGGCTGGATCGACACCGGCACCACCGGGATGTCGGCCTGCGGGCGCAACAGCCGCAGCGGTACCCACGCGCCGTGGTCGAGGCCACGCTGCGGATCGATGGCCACTGGCAGTCCTGCGGCGGCGATGCGGCCGGCCACTTCTTCGGCCAGTGCCGGGTCACCCGGCGCCGGATACTGCAGTTCGAACAGCGCGCGCGGGAAGCCGCCGAAATCGTGGATGGTTGGCGGCTGCGGATGCGCCCCGACCAGCGGCTGCCGGCCCAGCCAGTGCGCCGAGGCCATCACGATGGCGCGCGGCGTGGGCAGGTCGCGCGCCAGCTCGGCCAGGCGCACACCAACCTGGCCCGGATGCAGGGCAGTCATCGGCGAACCATGGGAGATGTACAGCGAAGGCAGGCGGGACATGGAATTCTCCAGTTGCAGGATCAGGCGGCGATCAGCGCGAACGCAGGGTCCACTTGCCGTCGCCGACCAGGAACAGCACCACCAGCGCCAGCGCCCAGAACGCCGGGTATTCCCAGCCGCCGCCGGCATTGGCGAAACCGAAGCCGTTGGCGCCGTGCACGGTGACGATGGTGCCCAGCAGCAGCGGCACGCCGACCAGGCCCACCCAGCGCGCATAGATGCCCAGCAGCAGCGCGACAGTGATCACCAGCTCGACGCCGATGGTGAGGTAGCCGAGCACGCCGGGCAGGCCCAGCGACTCGAAGAACGCTGCCGTGCCGGCCGGGGTGAATACCAGCAGCTTGGTCAGCGCATGGACCAGGAACAGCACGCCCAGGGCCAGGCGCAGCAGGGCGGCGCCATACGGGGCCAGCGGCGAATCAGGAGCGGTCGTGGCGTGCATCGGAAAGCACCTTGAAGGGAGTGGGCTCAGGTTATTGCGCCTTCACGGGCCGATAAATACGATCGATTGACCGTATTTATTTCAGAAGGCGCAACAATGGACACCCTCGAGGCGATGCGCGTGTTCGTGGCGGTGGTCGAGCGCAACGGCTTCAGCGCCGCCGCCCAGGCCCTGGACATGTCCACCGCCGGCGTTACCCGCCAGGTCGCCGCACTGGAAAAGCGCTTGTCCACCCGCCTGCTCCATCGCACCACGCGGCGGGTCAGCCCCACCAGCACCGGCGCCGCCTACTACGCCCAATGCGTGCGCCTGCTGGCCGAGTTCGACGCGCTGGAGGCCAGCATCGGCGCGCAGGCGCTGGAGCCCTCCGGCACGCTGCGCATCAATGCACCGGTCAGTTGGGGCATCGCCCGCCTCGGCCCACTGCTGGCCAGTTACCGCGAACGCTTTCCGCAGGTGGAACTGGACCTGGCCCTGTCCGACCGCCTGGTGGACATGGTCGAGGAAGGCTACGACGTGGCCATCCGCATCACCCGCGAGCCGGGCCCCACCCTGATCGCCCGCCGCCTGGGCGAATCGCGGGTGAGCCTGTGCGCCGCGCCGGCCTACCTGGCCGCACGCGGCGCCCCGCAGACCCCGCAGGACCTGCAGGCGCACGCGTGCCTGGGCTACAGCTACTGGGCCGCTGGCGACCACTGGCCGTTGCAGGGGCCCGCAGGCGAAGTAAAGGTCGCGGTGAACAGCCTGCTGCACGCCAACAACGGCGACGTGCTGCGCGAAGCGGCGATTGCCGGCATGGGCGTGATCCTGCAGCCGGATTTCCTGCTGGAAGACGCGCTGGCCGATGGCCGGCTGGTGCGCGTGCTGCCCGAATGGGAGGCCGCCCCGATCGGCATCTTCGCGGTCTATACCAGCCGCAGCCACCTGGCACCGAAGGTGCGCAGTTTCATCGACCATCTGGTCGAAGCCGGGGTGTAGCCGAACCTGGTGCCTGCCGGCCCGCGGCCGGCACTACCGTCATGCTTCGGCCGGGTAGTGCCGGCCGCTGGCCGGCCAATACGAACCCGATCAGGCGGGGACTTCATCCAACGCGTCGATGATCCGCTCCAGCGGTGCCGGCCGCCCCAGCAGGTAACCCTGCACCTGGTCACAGCCGTGCGCGGCCAGCCAGTCCAGCTGCCCCGGTGTTTCCACGCCTTCGGCAATGATGGTCAGGCCCATGCTGTGGCCCAGCGACAGCAGCGCGCGACAGATCGAGGCGTTGCGTGGATTGGTTTCCACGTCCGCCACGAAGCTGCGGTCGATCTTCAGGATGTCCAGCGGCAGGTGCTGCAGGTAGGACATGCTGGAATAGCCGGTGCCGAAATCATCCAGCGACACGCTGATGCCCTGCTCATGCAGGCGCTGCATGGTCTGCATCGCCTGCGCCGGCTTGCGCATTAGGCTGCTCTCGGTCAGCTCCACGTGCAGCGCACCGCGGGCCAGGCCGAATTCCTGCTGGGCGCGGGTGAACTCGGCCACCAGGTCGCTGTTGAAGAACTGCACCGCAGACACGTTGACCGCGATCGGCAGCTCGCCCCACCCGGCGTCGACCAGACGGCGCTGCGCCTTCGCCGCGGCGCGGATCACCCAGCGGCCCAGCGCCAGGATCAACCCGGTGTCCTCGCACAGCTGGATGAACTCGTTGGGCGGGATGAAGCTGCCATCGGCCTGCGGCCAGCGCAGCAGGGCCTCCAGCGCGGCCGGGCTGCCATCACCGGCATGCCGGATCGGCTGGAAGTACAGCTGGAACTCGCTGTCGATGGCGGCATGGATGCGCCCGGCCAGGCGCAACCGATCGGCCAGCCGCGTGGTCACCGCCGCATCGAACCAGACCACCACGTTGCCCTCGGCACGCGCCGCGTGCGCGGCCTGCGCGGCCATGCCGATCACCTGTTCGGCGCCATGGCCGTCACCGGCGACATGCACGGCCACGCCGATACGCGGCTCGAACTGGTGCAGCGAGTCCTTGCCGCGCATCGGCGCCGACACGATCTGCAGCAGGTCGTCCAGCACGCGCTGGGTATCGTGCCCGGCACCGATGGCCAAGACAAAATCTTCGGCCGGCTGGAACGCCAGCGTGCCATAGCGCGCGCCCAGGCCCCCGAGCCGGGTCGCCATCGACTGCAGTACCGCATCGCCGATCTCGCGGCCCAGCGTATCGGCCACCAGCTGCAGGCCGCGCAGCTGCACGAAGGCGATGGTATAGCCCTCGCCCTGCCCATCCAGCTGTTCGGTCAACGCGCGTACATTGAGCAGGCCGGTGGCCGGGTTGTGCCGTGCCTGGTAAGCCAGGTCGCGCTCGTAGGCCAACCGTTCGCTCACATCCTCGGCCAGCACCAGGCACGCGGGCTGTCCGTCGAAATCGAGTTTGGACAGGTGTGCGCGCACCTCGAACACGCTGCCGTCCTTGCGCCGATGCAGGCGCACGGTCGCGTCCGGAGGATCGCCCACCTGTGCGCGCTGGATGGCACCACGCACCTCGTCCCAGCCCTCGCGCGGGCGGATGTCGAGGATGCTCATCGCCAGGAACTCGTCGCGGCTGTAGCCGTACTGGCGCACGGCGGCATCGTTGACCTCGATGAAGCGCAGCGTGTCCGGGTCGAATACCCAGAACGGCGCCGGATTGCGGTCAAACAGCAGGCGGAAGCGGCGTTCCACTTCGCTCATCTGCTCGCGCGCCTGATAGCGTTCGCTCAAGTCGGTCAGCGCACCGATCATGCGCCGCTCGCTGTCGGCCACTTCCACCCGCTGCCCACGTGCCCCGACCCAGCGCACCTCGCCTCCGGGCAGCACCAGGCGGAATACCTGGTCGAGCACCGCGCCGCCGGCGAAGGCCTGGTCGAAGGCCTGCTGCAGGCGTGCGGCGTCGTCGCGATGCACGCGTGCGAAGAAATCGGCCACCGGCAGGGCATCGGTCTGCACGCCGAAGATCTCGCGCGCCAGGGGTGACCAGCGCAGCAGCGCGGCATCCTCGTCCACGTACCAGGTGCAGACACGCCCGACCTGGTGCGCAAGGCGCAACTCGGCGTGGCCGGCCTTCAGCTCTTCGGCCATCGACTGCTGGCTGCGGGTGGTTCGGCGCACCGCATACAGCAGCACCAGCAGCACCACGATGTAGGCCAGTACGATTGCCACCGATGCCTGCAGGTAGGGCCACCACGGTGCCAGCACGTCTTCGTCGGCCAGGCCCACCTGCACCGCCAGCGGACTGTGTTCGAGCGTGCTGATGGTGAGGATGCGCGGTACGCCATCCACCACGCCCGGCATGCTGCCCAGCTCGACCACTGCCTGCGTGCCGAGCAGGTCACGGCGTGGCAGGTCATAGCGGTGGCCCACCGTGCCATGCGGGTCAGGCACGCGGGCCAGCATGTAGCCTTCGGCATCGCTGATCGAGACCAGTCCCTTGGGGCCGACGTCGAGGCCACCGACGATGCGCTGCAGTTCGCCGCAGCGCAGCCGTGCCAGCAGCCAGCGTTCGCCGGCCATCGGCAGCGCCAGCGGGACCACCCAACCGCCATCGCTGGCCCGCTGCGGCGGGCCGATGTACAGCGCGCTGCCCTGGCCACGACGCTGCGGGTCGGTCCACAGCGGCAGCTGCAGGTCGCCCTCGCCGGCCGTCAGCGGTCGGCCATGGCGGTCGAGCACGGCGATGCTGTGCAGTTCGGCATGCCGGCCCAGCACCCCGCCGATGGATGCATCCAGCAGGGCCGGCGCCTGCGCCGGCACGCTGCGGAACAGCTCGGCGGCGTCGGCGGCGATGCCGGACATGGCCCGCTCCAGGTTGCGCAGTTCCAGCGCCAGCAGGCGCTCGCTGCCCACCGCCAGCGCGCGGCTCTGGCGCTGCGCCGCTTCCAGACGGCGGTGGTAGTCATTGACCAGCATGAGGGTCAGCCCGGTGACCAGCAGCACGCCCAGCAGCACTCCGCCCCAGGTAATGGCGCGCAGCGGCCGGGCCAACGCGCGTTTCAGCGCGGGCATCGGCGGGTGTTCCTTGTGCAGTCGGCTGGCTTCATGCGCGAACGAATCCTCCACGTCCCCGACCTCAACGGCCGGTGGACGCCATTCTTGACGCCTGACCCGCCCCCGCATGGCCACCTCCCCGTGTCCGCGCAGGGTTCCAGGGTCCAGCATGCACCACGTCGCTCACGGCGTGAAGGTCGGTTCCACGTGTTCAGCCAGATCCTGCACAGCACAGGACGCAGCACAGGGCCGCCAGGCGGGCCGGCGCAGATTAGACTTGGCGTTTTCCGCCGCAAGAGAAGTCCATGTCCAAGCTGCGCCGTCCCACCCTGGCGCTGGCCATCGTTGCCAGCCTGTCCCTGGCCGCCTGTGACCGCCCGGCCGAGCCGGCCGCCACGGCCACCGCGCCGGCCGATGCCACCCCCGCTGCGGCCAAGCCGATGCTGGGCAGCTTCGGCTTCGATGCCAGCGGCATGGACCGCAGCATTGCCGCCGGCGATGACTTCTTTGGCTTCGCCAACGGCACCTGGGTCAAGAACACCGAGATTCCGGCCGACCGGTCGCGCTTCGGCAGCTTCAACGTCATTGCCGAGAAGACCCTGGCCGACACCCGCGCCATTCTCGAAGGGGCCGCCGGCAACACCCAGGCCAGCGGTGACGACAAGCTGATCGGCGATTACTACGCCGCTTACATGGACGAGGCCGGCATCGAGCAGCGCGGCGTTGCACCCGTGGAGCCGCAGCTGAAGGCGATCGATGCCATCACCGACAAGGCCGGCCTGGCACGCGCCCTGGGCGGCGATGTGCGCGCCGACGTCGACCTGCTCAATGCGACCAACTTCTACACCGACCGCCTGTTCGGCCTGTGGGTGTCGGTGGACCTGCTGCAGCCCGACCGCAATGCGCCGTACCTGGTGCAGGGCGGCCTGGGCATGCCCGACCGCGATTTCTACCTGGGCGGCGGCCGCATGGCCGAACTGCGCAAGCAGTACCAGGCCTACATCGCACAGATGCTGCAGCTGGCCGGCGTCGCCGATCCGGCCGGCAAGGCACAACGCATCCTGGCGCTGGAGACGAAGATCGCGCAGGCGCATGCCACCCAGGAAGAAACCAATGATGTGACCAAGGGTGCCAATCCGTGGACCCAGGCCGACTTCAACGCCAAGGCGCCGGGCATGGACTGGAACGCCTTCCTCGACGCGGCCGCGCTGGGCAAGCAGCAGGACTTCATCGTGTGGCAGCCCAAGGCCGTGGCCGGCCTGTCCAGGCTGGTCGCCACCGAGCCACTGGAGGTGTGGAAGGACTACCTGGCCTTCCACGCGCTGGACCGTGCCGCCGCCTACCTGCCGAAGAAATTCGCCGATGCCCGCTTCGCCTTCCACGGCACCGCGCTGAGCGGCACCCCGCAGCAGAGCGATCGCTGGAAGCGCGCGGTGGACGATGCCAACCACGCAGTGGGCGAAGCGATCGGCAAGCGTTACGTCGAAAAGCACTTCGACGCGAAGACCAAGGAACGCGCGGACGAGATGGCCAAGAACATCATTGCCGCCTTCGCCAAGCGCATCGACGCGCTGGCGTGGATGTCGCCGCAGACCAAGGCGAGCGCCAAGGCGAAGGTGGCCGGCCTGACCGTGGGCATGGGCTATCCGGAAAAGTGGCGCGACTACACCGGCCTTGAGATCCGCCGTGATGACCCGCTGGGCAATGCACAGCGCGCCGAGCTGTTCGAGTACCAGCGCAACATCGCCAAGCTGGGCAAGCCGGTCGACCACGGCGAGTGGGCGATGCTGCCGCAGACCATCAACGCGATGAATGTGCCGCTGGAAAACCGCCTGGTGTTCCCGGCCGCGATCCTGCAGCCGCCGTTCTTCGACGGCGCCGCCGACGACGCCGTGAACTATGGTGCGATCGGCGCCGTGATCGGCCACGAGATCAGCCACGGTTTCGACAACGCGGGCGCACTGTTCGATGAAACCGGCAAGCTGCACAACTGGTGGACCGCCGAGGACCTGAAGCAGTTCAACGCCGCCGGCGATGCGCTGGCCGCGCAGTTCAGCAGCTACGAGCCGTTCCCGGGCGTGCATGTGAATGGCAAGCTGACCCTGGGCGAGAACATCGCCGACGTGGCCGGCCTGGGTACCGCCTACGACGCCTACCAGCTGTCGCTGCAGGGCAAGCCGGGCCAGACCCTGGAAGGCTTCACCCCGGACCAGCGCTTCTTCCTCGGCTTTGCCCAGGCCTGGCGCAGCAAGAGCCGCGAGCAGGCGCTGCGCAACTCGCTGCTGACCGATGTGCATGCACCGGGCCAGTTCCGCGCACTCACCGTGCGCAACATCGACGCGTGGTACCCGGCGTTCGACGTGAAGGAAGGCCAGAAGCTGTACCTGGCCCCGGACAAGCGGGTCAAGGTGTGGTGATGTAACCGGAACGGGCGCCGCAAGGCGCCCGTTTCACTTGCGGGTAGCTGCCAACCTTGGTTGGCGCTTCCGCGGCACCGCGAAAAGCGTGCCAACCAAGGTTGGCACCTACCAGGCAACCGCGGGCCACTCGCGCAGGATCTCCACCGGCGCGCCCATGCGTGCACAGGCGCGGCTGGCGAGGCCGTCGGGCAGCGCACGGCGGAACAGCGGCGCCATGCCCTGCATCAGCTTCGCAGACGCCGCAGCCTGGGCGCGCTGACGGCCACTGCGTGCAAGCATGCCTTCGGCCCAGTCCGGCAGCAGCGCCGCGCCCGCACCGAGGAACACCTCGCGCGACAGCCCCGGCACCGGTACCGGCAGGCGCACGCCGGACAACACCTCCAGCACTTCACGCGAGCGCTCGTCCACACGCAGCTCCGGTTGCCGCGCGCAGAAGTACGCCGCCACCTCGGCTTCGCTGCACGGCACATCCACTGCACCCAGCGCCTCGGCCACACGGCGGTACTCATCGTAGTAGCGGTCGGCGATGTCCCCCGGCACCTCGCGCCCATAGCGGCGGAAACCCTGCAGGAACCCGAAGGCTTCGGTCACGTGCACCCAGGTCAGCAACTGCGGATCGTCGGCGGCGTAGGGCTCGCCCTGCGCGGTCTGGCCGCGGATCCGTGCATGAATACGGCGCACCTTGGCCACCAGCGCCTCCACTTCGCCAGTGGGCGCGTAGCTGGTGCCGGCAACGAAGGCGGTGGTGCGGCGCAGGCGTCCCACCAGGTCCTGGCGGAAATTGGAGTGGTCGTAGACCCCGGCCAGCGCGCGTGGGTGCAGTGTCTGCAGCATCAGCGCGCACAGGCCACCGGCGAGCATCGAGGGAAATTCGGCGTGCAGCCGCCAGGTGACGCTGTCCAGGCCGAACCAGCCCGGGTCGCCCTGCGGATGGTCGTAGTCGATGCCACTCTGGCCGCGCGGGAAGGCGTCCAGTACCCAGCGCCGGATCGGCGCGGTGACGGGGCGGTAGAGTCGCTGCAGCAAAGCCGGCATCACGGGTCCAGGAAAGTCGGAAGAACGGTCGCATCTTGCGCGGTCGGCCCCGATTCTCGGCGATCACGGCGCAGGCGGCGAGCCTCCACGCTCAGCGACCGTTTCATGTGCGGCCGCAGCACGTTTCACCCTGCGACATCCTGTCGCAGGCTGTGACCGCGATGATGCAATGCATCAATTTTCACTCCCGCCGGGCAAACCCTTGCGCCGCTTGGCATTGCCCCCGTTGCACCGCCCGCTGGAAGTGCTAGAACTGGACCCGCCACACCGTCCAATGCTGATCGACGCACGTTCCACAAGGAGCCAGCCATGATTGCCTTGTTCAAGGGTTTGGGAATTCTGCTTCGCGACAACGAGCTCTACAGCAGCCCGTTCGACAAACAGGTGGCGCACTGGCGCAACCTCAGCGAGCAGCAGATCCGCGATGAAGTGGCGGTGCTGGCCCAGGCCAAGTGCCAGTGGCTGATCGCATCGATCATCGGCTGGCAGGCAGCCTCTCTGCTGATCCTGGGCCTGATCGCCAACTACCTGTGGCGCGATGACTTCCATATCACCTTCACCCGCGTGGTGATCGTGTTCGGCTCATGGGTCTCGATCCTGTTCGTGATCTGGTTCATGGCCAACATGTTCGATCAGCAGGCCGGCTTCGAGCGCTGGATGAAGGCCTTCAACAGCCGCGCCCGCATCAGTTCCAAGGCCGACAGCGTGGAGCACGTGGCCGAGGCACTGGACCTGGCCGAGCACTACCCGGAAGTGCTGGACTACAAGCAGGCGGTCACCACCAAGCGCGAACTGCGCCACGAGGACATCCGCATCATGACCGAGATCGGGCGGATGAAGCAGCACTCGGAGCTGGTCGGACGCCTGAACCACGTCGGCGAAACCGAACACCATCACGAGCTGACGCTGCAGCCTGCCTACTGACCCTTCAGCGAAGCGGGGGGATCCACACTGCCACCGTGATCACTCGCGGTGGCAGTGTTCTATCGGGTCCTGGCTGACGCACTGGCGGAAGCCGTCGGGCAGGCCACGCATGGCCTCGGTCTTGCCTGCCGCAACCGCAAACCGGCGCAGCGGCGGCGTGGTGCACGCGGCATCGGTGCTGCACGCTGGGTCCAGCACCAGGTAATGGCAGTGGCCACTGCTGCTGGCAATGCACTGAAAGCGCGCCTCGCCGTCGACCACCGTACTCTTGCTGTACAGCGTGTCCACGCCGTTGGCATGGGTGCGGGTGATCGAGGTGTTGCGGGATTTTTCGCAGCCGGCCAGTGCCAGCACGGCAACGCACGCAATGAGCAGACGGGACATGTTCATTCCTCGGTGCAGGGGGGATGCGGCTGCGGCTACATGCCGCGGAACAGGCTCATGAACGGTTGGCTGACCACCAGCGTTTCCGTTCGGCCACGCAGGCGCAGCACGCCCCGCCCGGTATCGTCGCGGCTGACCGCCGCCACGGCCTTCATGTTGACGATGGTCGAGCGGTGGATCTGGCGGAAATGCTGCGGGTCGAGCACTTCCAGCAGTTCGCGCAACGGCGTGCGCAGCAGGCTCTCGCCGGCGGCAGTGACCACGGTGGTGTACTTGTTGTCGGCGCGGAAGTAGGCCACCTCCTCCAGCATGATCAGCTGCGTCTCGCGGCCGTTGCTGGCGGTGATCCAGGCCAGCGGCGGTCGCTCTGCAGTGCCCTGCGATGGGCCCAACCGCTGCAGCAGGCGCTCCAGCACGGCATCGTCCTGCCGCGTCGATGGCAGCCGCGACAGGATGCGTTCGCGGGTGGCAAGCAGGCGCTCGTCGCTTACCGGCTTGAGCAGGTAATCCATCGCGCCCTGCTCGAATGCATCGATGGCGTACTGGTCGTAGGCAGTAACGAACACCACCTGGGTGCGCGGACTCAGCTCGGACAGCGAGCGCGCGACCTCGATGCCGCTGATACCGGGCATGCGGATATCGAGGAAAGCGATGTCCGGCTGCTTCTCGGCCAGCTGCTCCAGCGCGCTGGCGCCGTCCTCGCACTCGGCCACCAGCTTCAGGTCCGGCCACAGCCGGCGAAGTTGCTCCACCAGCGACTGCCGCAGCAGTTCTTCGTCTTCAGCGATCAGTGCCTCAAGCGGCATGGCTGCGCTCCTTGTTCGACTGCGGCAGGGTCATGGTTGCGGCCACGCCGCTGGGGAAGTTGGCGACGATCGCCACGCCGGCCTGCTCACCGCAGGTCAGGCGCAGGCGCTCGCGCAGGTTCTTCAGGCCGATGCCGGTACCGCTGGTGCCCTGGCCGAAGCCGAGGCCATCATCGGCCACCGTCACCGTCACATGGTCATCGAAGCCACGCGCGAGGATCCAGATCGTGCCACCGCCGGGCTTGGGTTCCAGGCCGTGCTTGATCGCGTTTTCCACCAGTGTCTGCAACGCCATCGCCGGCAGGTGCACGCCATGCAGTTCGTTGGGTACCTGCACTTCCACCGCCAGCCGCGCGCCCATGCGGATACGCAGAATCTCCAGGTAGGCGCGGGTGCGCTCCAGCTCCACGCCCAGCGTGGACACCGATTCGTCCACCTGCGGCAACGAGCTGCGCAGGTACTGGATCAGGTGGCCCAGCATCTGGTCGGCACGTGCCGGATCGGTGCGGGTCAGCACCTGCGCGTTGGCCAGCGTGTTGTACAGGAAGTGCGGTTCCACCTGCGCGTGCAGCAGATTCAAGCGCGCCACCGACAGTTCCTTTTCCACCTGGGTCTGTTCGGCGGCGGCCTGCTCATCGCGACGCTGGTCGGCCACGCGGCGGCTGATCGCACGGGTGACCGCTTCGGCGTTCTCGAAGTTGCTGCCCTCGTCCAGCGCCAGCAGGTCGGCCCACCAGCCCGCATCCGGTTCAAACAGTAGGGTGACGGTGCTGGTGCCCTGCCCCGGCGTGACCGTGGCCAGCACGCTGTTGCGCTTGATCGCCAGCCGCGCCGGCAGGTTCCAGCGCGAGGGCTGACGCCCATTCCAGAGATCCACGCGGCGAACATAGGCGCGCACCTGCAGGCTGCCGGCCGAGCTTTCCACATCCTCAACGCGGGGAAGTTCGGCGATCGCCGCTTCCACTACCGAGAACGCGTGGCCGGCGTCCATCGGCAGTTCGATCTGGCGGCGCTGGCGCCCGGACAAGGTGGTGGCATCCAGGCGACCGGCCACCAGCCAGACCCGGCGGATATGGGTGATGGCACTGCCCAGCGCGGAAATGATCAGGAACATCGCCAGCAGGCCGAAAATCCAGCCCGGGCCATCGTTCATGCCACTGAAGATGCCGCTCCAGACCATGCCTGCGACGAACAGCGCCGCAGCCCAGGCCAGCAGATGACGTAACAGGAGAGAAAGGCTGGCGAACACGGCGGCGCCTTGGAGGAAGGGGGTGAGCCGAGCATAGGGCGGCCCGCCGGGCAAGCAAGCGGGCTGCGACGAAGGGCGGGAAAGCGGGGATGGAAGCGGCTCTGGCAGTGCCGGCCGCTGGCCGGCACCCCGTCATCGCCGCAAGCCTCGCAGCAATGCCGGCCAGCGGCCGGCACTACCGGTGCTTCTTATTCGCGCTGGTCGGCGCTGGCGTCGCGTACGGCGCGGAACGACTCGTCCTTGCTCCAGTTCGGCCAGGCACGGGAGTTGGCCAGCTGGTTGCCCAGCGTGTACAGCACTTCCAGGTCGCGGGCGGCACCGGCGAACACCCAGTCCGGCTGCCATTCGTCGCCCTGCTGGTGGTAGCGCTTGGCGGTGTAGTCTTCCGAGGCCTTCTTGCCCGCAGCCACGCCACCGTCCACCCAGTCCTGGCCGGCCGACCACGACAGTGCCGGCACGCCACGCTTGGCGAACGGGAAGTGATCGGAGCGGAAGAACAGGCCCGCTTCCGGCTTCGGGTCCGGCGTGTAGCGGATATCCCAGCCCTTGGCCACGTCCTTCAGCTGGTCCAGCAGCTCGAAGCGCGCGGCGCCGTAGATGCCGAAATCGCGCGACGGACCGAACGGCGCCATGCCATCCATGTTGATCACCGCCACGGTCTTTTCCAGCGGGTACAGCGGATGGGTGGCGTAGTACTCCGAACCCAGCAGGCCCTTTTCCTCGGCGGTGACTGCCAGGAACAGCACCGAACGCTGCGGGCGCTTCTGCTTGGCGAAGCCACGGGCAAGCTCGATCAGCGAAGCGGTACCGCTGGCGTTGTCCAGCGCACCGTTGAAGATGCGGTCGCCACGCGCGTCCGGCTCACCCACGCCGATGTGGTCCCAGTGCGCGCTGTAGATGATCGTCTCGTCCGGGTGGCTGCTGCCTTCCAGGCGTGCGGCCACGTTGTGCGAGGTGATCACTTCGGTCTTCACCGCGTACTTCGCGTCCAGGCTGGCGCCGGTCAGCGGCACCGGGGTGAAGTCGCGCTGCTGCGCCTTCTTCTTCAGCGCCTCGAAGTCCTGCCCGGCCGAGCGGAACAGCTCCACGGCCAGGTCGCGCTGGATCCAGCCTTCCAGCAGCGGGTGGCTTTCCGCCGGGTTGTCGCGCACCACATCGAACATGGTGTTGGTGTTGGAGCCGGCCACGGTGGCCCAGCCGTACGACGCCGGTGCGGTCTCGTGCACGATCAGCACGCCCAGCGCCCCCTGGCGGGCGCCTTCTTCGTACTTGTAGGTCCAACGACCGTAGTAGGTCATGCCCTTGCCGTCGAAATCACCCTGGCCCGTCTCGAAGTCCGGGTCGTTGATCAGCACGACGGCGATCTTGCCCTTCAGGTCCACGCCCTTGAAGTCGTCCCAGTTGCGCTCCGGGGCCTTCACGCCGTAGCCGAGGAACACCAGCGGCGCCTTGCTGATATCGACGTTGCTGGCGCCGTTCATGGCGGCGCGCACGGCGATCTGCTTGCCCTGCTCCAGCGCAACGGTCTTGCCGCCCTGGTGCAGCGCCAGCTGCGGTGCGCCGACGATGTCGCCCTTGCGCAGCGGAACGGCCTGGGTCCACAGGCGCTTGCCATCCTTGAGGTCACCGCCCGGCTGCAGGCCGGCATCGGCGAACTGCTTGCTGAGGAAGGCGATGGTCTTCTCTTCGCCGGCGGTGGCCGGCGAGCGGCCTTCGTAGGCGTCGGAGGCCAGTTCCTTGACGTCGGCGGAGATCCGCGCGCCGTCGAATTTCGGGGTGGCCGCCATCAGTGCGCTCGACACTGACAGGGCCAGCACGCCCAGTGCTACTCGCTTCATTGCTCTCTCCAGCAGGGAAATCTCTCTGGAGTGTAATGGGATTCGGCAGGGCTGCGCCCTGCACCCGCCGAAGCCAGGGCAACAGCAACAGCAACAGCCAAAGCCAAAGCCAAAGCCAAAGCAACAGCGGCATTCCGTGGGATGGCGGGGTGGGTCCGGTTGCGGGGGACGCTGCAAGTACATCCATGTAAGCTCGGTCGCCGCATCCATGCGGCTCACGCCCCCGCAACCGGACCCACCCCGCCTTCGACAGGTTCCCGCTGCTGTTGGTGGAAGTCGACCTTGGTCGACACACCGCTGTGGTGGGTGTCGACCTTGATCGACACGCCGCTGTTGGTAGGTGTCGACCTTGGTCGACACGGACGGAAACACGAAGGGGTCAGGTTCCTTTCCCTGCGGGAAAGGGCTCTGACCCCATCTGTGTGTTGCTTGAGCCTGTTACCAGTTCGGGTCTTCGGCCGGGGCCGCCGCGGCCTTGGGCTTCGGCTTGGCGGCCGGGCGTGCGGCAGCTGCGGGAGCGGCCGAGGCGGTCGCGCCTGCGGCGGCCGTTGCCGGCCTGCTGCCCAGCTTCTGGCGCAGTTCGATCTGGCCCGGACGGAAACCGCCGCGCATCGCGTCGACGCCGTCTTCGATGGTGCCGTATGAGGTCTGTGCAGCGACGCGGTCGATGCGGATGGTGCAGCACGGGTGTTCGCTGCGGCCCAGCGAGCGGCCGGTCTGCGGGTCCTTCAGTTCTTCGCCCAGGCGCACGGCCTGCCAGCGCTGGCCGGCCTGCACGGTGTCACCGCCCTGGCTCAGCACCACCTGGTCACCGTCCACCGAGACCACCGATACCGGGAACAGCGTGGTGACGATGCTGGTGCCGATCTGGCCCGACAGCGATTCCATCATCGCCGCGGCCATGTTGCGGCCGTTGACCACGCGCGGCAGGGTGCTGGGGCCGGTCGAGGCCAGCTGGTGGTCGAAGCTGTCGGACATCACCACCTGGCCGGTGGTGGCGTTGACCAGGCGCAGGGTGATGCGGCCACCACCGGAGTACGAGGTCACCTGGCGGTCGGACATGCGCAGGTTGCGCACGCTGCGCGGGTACTCGAAGCGTTCGATGGTCGGGATCAGGATCAGGTCGGTCGCCAGCTGCTGGCCGACACGGGCAGTGTCCTGCAAACGTACGTTGCCGCTGTTGATGTGGTCGATCTCGGCCTGCAGTTCGTCGCCGAACTCACGGTCCAGCACGATGAAGCGCTGGGTCTGGGTCAGCGTGTCGGACAGGCGTGCGCGGATCGCGTCGGCCACTTCATCGGCGCTCACGCGGCCATCGCCCACGGCATAGCTGCCGGCCTTGGTACGCGGCAGCGCGACCACGATCTTCGGCTTGCCCTGCTCGTCCGGTGCGCGGTACTGAGCGATCTGGGCACGTACGCGTACCTTCCAGTAGCTGCGCATGCTGCGGTGGGTCACGTCGGAATCGAACGAGCTGGCGCCACGCTTGGCATCGACGTTGACCTTCTCGTCGTAGCTCTGCTTGACACTGGCCGAAGCCGAACCGCTCTTGGCCGAGGCTTCGCCGGACGCACTGGCCGACGCCGAGCCCTTGAAGCTCCAGCCTTCGTCGCTGGCGCGCACACGGGCGATGGTCTCCTCGTCCAGCTGCCGCACTTCGTCCTGCGACAGGATTTCATAGCCCAGCACCGCGCCCTGCGAGCCGGCGATCATCTGCTGGGTGAACGCGTCGGCGCGGATGTCGCCGACGTGTTCGTCATCCACATCCACATGCAGGCCTGCACGCAGGCCCTGCATCTGGCTGGCCACGCGTACGCCGTTGACCTGCGCCACCGCCGACTGCAACGCCGCCAGCACCGCCAGTTCCGGGGTGCTGCCGATGCCGTCGGCCTCGCGCGCGACCTGGGTGGTGCCGCCGAAATCCGGCGTGCCACGCAGGGGCGCCGCTTCCACTGGCGCATTGCTGGCCAGCGCACTGGTTGCCTTTTCCTTGGCGGGCGCGGCAGCCGGGGCGTCCTGCTCGCCACAGGCTGCAAGCAGCGCGGCAACCAGGCCCAGGCCGATCAAACGGTAGGTCATACGCATGGAGATTCGCCTCGGATCAGAGCGTGTCGAGCATCGAATCGGCGTTGGACGGCACCTTCACCTTGCTCTTCCTGGCGAAGGTCACGGCCGACTTGGTCGAGCCGTACAGGCCCTGGATGAAGCCCGGCGATTCCTTGGCCACCCATGCACCGGCGGCCAGCTTGCGGCCGACGGTCGCCAGCTGGGTCGCGCCCAGGTTCTTCATGCCGGCGGTGAAGTTGCTGGCCTCGCCACCGAGCTTCTGTGCTTCGGCGGCCGACGCCAGCAGCGAGACCAGGCCTTCGGCGTAGTGCTGCTTGGATTCAGCGTTCAGTTCCGGCTGCGCGGCCTGGCGCTCGTTGATCGCCGCCTGCGCCGCTTCGCTGACCGACACCGACTTCTTCATCGCATCGACGCTTACCGAACCCGACGACAGCGCCTGGCGCTCGGCTTCCAGCAGCTGCACCTGCTCGGCCAGGCCGAAGGCACGGGCAAACGAGGTCTGGGCCTGCAGCGAGTGCGACTGCGAGCTGACGAAACGACGCACCAGCGCTTCCTGCGCGGCTTCGTCCGGGGCGGCGGCGCTGGAAGCGCTGCTGCTGGAGGTGCCGGTGGCGGCACCGGCCAGGTCCTTCAGCTTGCCCAGGCCAGCGTGGGCCGGCATCGACAGGGTGGCGGCAGCGATGGCCACGACAAGAGCAGTATTGCGGATCATATGAGTGTCCTTTGGGAGAGACGGCCGCGAAGCGGCACGTGGGAATCGGTAATCCAGGGTGATGCCGAGCGGGCTCGGCACCCACCGGGGTGGCGGATCAGCGGACCGCCTTGACGTTCAGTTCGTTGATCATCTGCTGGGCGGCCTTTTCGGCAGCCAGCTGCAGCGCGTTGGTACGGGCCACGGTTTCATTCGGGCCGGTGCCGGAGAACTGCACCGGGCCCACCGACGACACGGTGCGCGGGAAGCGACCGGTCACGTCCAGCACCTTGCCGGTGACCGTGACGAACACGCGGGTGTTGCCACTGGCCGGATCGCGGTCGCGCATGCCGATGTCGAGGGTGCCGACGGCGATGTACGGAATGTTGGCCGCACGGATGCCGTTGGCGGTATCGCGCAGGGTGGCCGGGGCCAGGTCGTTGCCGGTGCTGAAGTCCTTGCGGATGCGCTCGATGCTGAGCAGGCCGCGCGACTCGCCCTCCACGTATTCGGCTTCGACCACTTCGTAGCCGGCGGCGCTGAAGGCACCGGTCATCGCGGTGTTCACTTCGGCGGCGTTGGCCACCTTCCAGGTGATGTTGTCGGCGCGTGCGGTGGTGCTGCCACCGCTGGTGACCGACATCGAACCATTCTGGTTGATGCTGCCGTTGGTGCTGACCGAGTTGCCGCGGAAGCTGTCGCCCTCACGGGTGTTCTCGCTGTAGCTGCTGCTGGCGTCGACGCGGCGGTATTCCTTGTCCTGGAACGACTGCACGGTGTCCTGCGAGCGCGCCATGAACAGGAAGGTCAGCAGCGAGCGCTGCGCGGCGGTGGCACCGGCCACGGCCGAACCCGCATCCAGCTTGGTCTGCAGCAGGGTGGTGTTGATCTCGGCGCGGACGGTGACGGTGTAGGTCTTGGCCTTCTTGTCTTCGGTGTCCGACAGCTGCACGGCGCTGAGCACGTAGCGATCGATCTCGCCGATGAACTCGGCGCGGCGCGCTTCGAACAGGCGCAGCTTGGCCGCACCGGTTTCAGCGATGTACGCCTCCAGGGCATTGACCTTGGCCTTGTTCAGGGCCTGGGCACGGGTGTCGGCACTCAGGCGCAGGCCGTAGCTGGCCGAACCGGTACCGCGCGAGCTGGCGGTCTGCGCAGCGACCGGCGAGGCCACCACCAGCGCGATGAGGAAGAGCAGGATGGTACGCATCAACGACATGACTTGATCAACTCCTGAAGGGCTTGGGTCTGCTGCTGCAACGGGCGGCCGCCCGGCTTCTGTTCGTCCAGCCAGGCGCGCGAATCGGCACGCTTGGCGGCGGCGCCGGCGAAGGCATCGAGCCCGGCCAGCAGGGTTTCGTAGCTGGCCGACCACTGGTCGACCTGCCACTGCGTGACCGGCACCACCTTGGTGGCCCCCTTGCGCAGCGGCTGTTCGAAATAGACCTTCCCCGAGAACGGCTCGGTCACCTTGGCGGTGAAGAAGGCGCCGAACAGCATCGTCTTCATCGCCGGGGTTTCTTCGATCACGCCGTTCTTCAACGCATCCACCTGCAGGTTGATGACGTAGTCCGGCTCGGGAATCTTCAGCTGGTAGACCTTGCCGTCGGCAAAGCGCGCCGCCATCGCACCACCGATCGCCTGGCCCGAGGCCGGCGGCAGCAGGCCGACGCCGGTATTGGATGACAGCGTCTTGGACAGTTCGTGGGCCAGCGTGGCGCGCAGCGGGGCGTCCCACTTCGGGTCGGGCAGCTTGGCGCGGACCGCGTCGGACAGGGTTACGCCACCGACCTGCAGGCGACGCACGGCGGCATCGGGCAGCTTGGCCTGGGCGAGGCTGGCGGCCAGCACCTGCGACAGGCTGGTATCGGCACTGCCGTACAGGAGATCGGCAACGATCGCGTCGATATCGTCGTTGTCCGGCCGGTAATCCTGCACGTCGATGCGCTGCAGGGTCAGCGGATAGGACGCGATCACCTGGCGCTCGCGGAAGTCGAAGAACAGCGCCTGCAGCGCCACTTCCACCAGCACCTTGTACTGGTCACCGATCGGCTCGACCGAGACCAGTTCGCGGTCCAGTGCCGCGGCCAGCACGGTCGCGCTGGTGGTGCCGTCGAGCATCGCCACCGGCTGGTCGATCAGCTGCAGGTGGGCCGGGGCGCGGCGCTTGAGCGACTGTGCCAGCGCCTGGTTCAACGGAATCAGGCCGCGCTGTTCCAGCACCGCATGCGCATGCGGCGTGGTCGCCTGCACGGCGGCGGCGTCAGCGGTATAGGCGAAGCCTGCCCAATAGGCCTGCTGTGATTTGTCTGCCGCCTGGGTGGCGCCCGTGAAGGCCACCATGCACAGCACCAACAGCACGCGCAGGGCGCGTGCACTCCTCTTCCTTGAAGCCATCGACCTGCGTCCTGTGTCCACCCCATGCCGGACGCGGCACAGGCGTGTGAAGGGCGCAACGATAGCCGCTGTTTACAAAACGGGCAAGATGCGACAGCCCGGGTCAGTCAAAGCCCAAGCCCTTGCGCCCGCCTATCTGCCAACCGCACCAGGCCCACCTTCGCGCAGCAGCTCATCCAATGCCTTGCGGTCGGCGGCAACGGTTTCCCTGTCCATCGACATCGGCGCAACGTAGCGCGGCGCTGCAGGTCGCTGCTCCGGAACATCCGGCGCCTGCGAGGTCTGCGGCAGCAAGCGTGGCTTGAACAGGTACGACGGAATCTCATCGTCCGAAGGACTGACCTGGATCATCGTCACCTGGTCCGGCCGGCGCATCGGCACCACCATGCTGG
>NZ_JCAFTA010000025.1:0-28833 GCF_059369815.1 Stenotrophomonas sp. YJH_SMC_27
ATCGACGTTAAGGTGCGGGATGGGGATCGCTCGGCTCGTCTGTCGGCTGCTATCCGCAGATATCATGTTGACGGTCCCTCCACCCTGGCTCCTACATACCGCGTAGGAGCCGGGAGGAACATACAAGCCCATGCTCGGCTCCATGCGCCGGCGGTAGAGCAGCCGAGCATGGGCTCGGCTCTACAGGATCAACGGCACCCGCTTGCTCGCCTCCGTGAAATACCCACGCGGATGTCACATCCGTGCGCTACTCTGTAGCCAGGTCGCAACAGGGAGTCATCGCATGCATCGCGCCCGTCAGCATGCTGCCAGCCAGACCCGCGAGCGGCGTCACCGCCTCGCCCACGAAGCCGCCCGCCTGATGGCCGAAGGCGGCATCCGCGACTACCACCAGGCCAAGTTGAAGGCCGCCAGCCGGCTCGGCATCCACGACGATGCCTCCCTGCCCCGCAACACCGAGATCGAAGACGCCCTGCGCGAATACCAGCGGCTGTTCGCTGGCCCCCAGCACGGCAGCGAACTGCAGCGCCGCCGTGAGGCTGCCATGCGTGCGCTGGAGTTCCTGCACGGCTTCTCCCCGCGCCTGGCTGGCCCAGTGTTGGAGGGCACCGCCGACGCCAACAGTCCCGTGCAGCTGCACCTGCACAGCGACGACCCGGAAGCCGTGCACCGCTTCCTGGAGGAGCACGGCATTCCCGCCGAATCGCGGACGCGCCGCCTGCGCATGGACCGCGAACGCTGCCTGGACGTGCCGGTGTGGGTGTTCAGTGCCGAGGAGCTGACCTTCGACCTGGCCGTGCTGCCGTACGACGCCCTGCGCCAGGCCCCACTGTCACCGGTGGATGAGAAGCCGATGCGACGTGCGTCCGTGGCGCAGTTGCGGCAGGTGCTGGCCGAAGCGGAGATCAGCGCGTACATCGGCGGATGACGGTAGCGCCGGCCCATGGCCGGCAAGCGCAGCGGTACCTGCCAGTGATGGGTGCGGACCGTTGGTCCGCACCGTGCTTCAGGCATTTCGATTGCTGGCCGGAGAGCAGTCGAGCACGGCTCGACTCTACAGAAGCTCTGCACCCGTGTTCGGTAGGTGCGGACCGTTGGCCCGCACTGTGCTTCAGGCATTTCGATTGCTGGCCGGAGAGCAGTCGAGCACGGCTCGACTCTACAGAAGCGCTGCACCCGTGTTCGGTAGGTGCGGACCGTTGGTCCGCACTGTGCTTCAGGCATTTCGATTGCTGGCCGGAGAGCAGTGGAGCACGGCTCGACTCTACAGAAGCGCTGCACCCGTGTTCGGTAGGTGCGGACCGTTGGTCCGCACTGTGCTTCAGGCATTTCGATTGCTGGCCGGAGAGCAGTGGAGCACGGCTCGACTCTACGGGAGCGTTGCACCCGTGTTCGGTAGGTGCGGACCGTTGGTCCGCACTGTGCTTCAGGCATTTCGATTGCTGGCCGGAGAGCAGTGGAGCACGGCTCGACTCTACAAAAGCTGCGCTACCTGCGCTGGCAGATGATGCCCATCATGCTCCCACTACCAGACAAAACGGGTATCGCGCAGCGGGTCGCTGAGCAACCGCGGCAACCACGGCGCGGCGGCTCGCTGCGGATACTCCCGCATCATCTGTGCATGCATGACCTGCAGGCCCCGCAGCAACCAGATCTGATCATAGATGTCGTTGAACCCATCCGACCACCCACTCTTCACCCGCTCATGCTCGACCGCCTCCAACGACGGCATCTGGTCCAGCGACACCTCCAGGATCGTCAACAGTGCTGTGTTGATCTGCGCATTCTCAACACCCGCCCTGCGCACATCCTCCAATCGAGCGCGAATCCGTCGGCAGTCGTACGGGACGCACCCACCCGTGGCGGTGATGTAGTCGGCGATGTCCGCCAGCATGTCGGCTTTCAGCCGCCACACCACTTCGCTGTCCATCACCTGCCGCACCCGCATCGTGCGCAACGTGCTCGCCCTTACCTCCTCCGGCGTGGTGAACGGTGCACCCGGCGTGCGGCCCGCGTGGCGCACCAGCACGATGCGATGGATCGCCTCGCTGGTGACGCCCTCGATCCGCAGCGCCGCTGCCTGAGGACGCACGCGCGGCGGCGGCACGCCCAGCATCTGCCACAGATACCACAGCACCAGCAGCAGACCGGCGATGCATAGCCCGCTCATCAGCGTCCACAGGTCCAGGTTCCGGGTGTAGTAGCGAAAGCGCGCCCGCCAGATATAGAACGTGCGATAGCTGACGATTCCACTTACCCATCTGTACATTGCCTTCTCCTCGGCAAGGACCCCGGCGCGACGGGGTTCATTACGCGCACCACGCCGGGGCCGCATGGCTTACCAGCCGATGCCCACGCCGACGCCCATGCTGCGTTCACCGCTGTTGGTGAACGCGCCATTGAGGCTGAAGGTGGCCGAGCCCTTCTCGTTGAGCACACGCTGGTAGCCCACCGCCATCGCCGACTCACCCTCGCTGTATCCCACGCCCGCACCCAGGCGGTTGTAGGTGGCCAGGCCGGCGGTGTTCATCGCCATCGCGGTCTGCGCGCTGCTCATCGCCGCCATGCGGTTGAAGCGCTTGTCCATCTTGTCCAGGCGACGCTCGAAGTTGCTGATCGCGCCATCGGTATACTCGTTGGCGCGGGCCAGCATCTTCTCCAGTTCAGCGGTATCGACCTGCGGCTTCGGGGTGTCCTCCTTCTTCGTCTTCGGCTGCGGCGTGGGCTTCTCACCCTCGCCTGCCGACGCCACCTGCTGGCCGCCTTCGGCCTGCGGCACCGGCGCTTCCGGTTCGGGCACTGAAGCCACCGCCATTGCCTGCGGCTGCGGCGCATCGATGCGCTGCTCCAGCCCGTCCATGCGGCCGTTGAGCTGCTGCTGCATCGAATGCAGCTGACCACCATTGACCGCATCGCGGCTGCCGGCGGCGATCAGGCCATTGGCCACGTTGGAAATGACCATGCCGTGGGTTCCGGCCAGGGTGAGCTGGTTGAGACCGTCGGCGCGGACGGAGGGCGTGTCCTGGAACACGCTGCGCAGCTGCGACTCGACCTGGTTCACCCTCGAGCGGTTGCTGACTACTGCACCGTCGAGCGCCTCAAGCGCACCATTGAGCGTGGACTGGGACTGGCCCTGCACGGTGAAGCTGGGGCCGACGATGTTGCCGTTGGCATCGACTTCACCGCCGAGCGCGGACAGCGCACCGCGCAGCTGGCCGACGGTGGCGGCATTGTGGTTGGCGGTGCCGCTGGCGATGTTGGTGAGACGGCGCTTCATCTCGATATTGCCGAATGAAACGGTTCCTGCTTCATCCGCAACTGAGTGGACGCCAATAGCTACGCTAGAGCTTGCCCCCTGCTCGACCGTACTGCCAACACCGATTGCAATACCGTTTGCTTCATGGACAGAGGAATAGACGCCGACAGCAAAGCCATGCTCAGCCGTAGCATCAACGTAAGCTGCTCTACCGAGCGCCACTGAGTTCTTTCCGTCGGCCCTCGCGAAGCTTCCAATGGCAACGGCCCCTTCACTTTGCAAAGAAGCCTGAGCGGAGTCACCAATCGCAACCCCGACTGCCCCTGCCTTCGCTGCCTTCCCGGGCCCTTGATCACCGACAGCAACAAATCGCGACGCGGAAGATAGCTTCTGTAGCTCCTCATTCGTTGCATAGAGCTGGCTGCCGCGTACAACATCCGAGCTGTCAGCCGACAACTTCGCCTCGGCCACACCAGTCAAACGCACACCGCCGAAGTCGATTGGGCCATTTGCATCCAATCCACGCATCGCCTGCTGCCCCATCTCCCGCTCCTTGCGCATCGCCTCCAGATCATTCCGATTCTGCGAGATCTTCTGCTCTGCGGCGTACAACTGGCTGCCGTTCACGGCATCACGGCTTCCTGGCGCTACCCGACCGTCAGCCAAGTTGGTCAGCACCATGCCGTTCGCGCCACTGAGCGCGATCTGGTTCATGCCATCGGTACGGGCCGACGGCGAGTCCTGGAAAATCGAGCTGAGCTGATCTTCCACCTTGCCCGCGCGACGACCTGCAGTGATGACGGCGCCATCAAGCGCCATTAGTGCGTCTTCGACCGTGCTCCGCGTTCCGCCCTGCACCAAGTAGGTTGGGGCGATGATATTTCCGCTGGCGTCCATGCCTGCCCCGCCGCCAAGGGTAGCGAGGGAGTCCTTGAGCTGAGAGACGGTGGAAGCGTTGTGGTCGACGGTGCCTCGGGCGACGTTTACCAGGCGGCGCTGCATGCCTGAATTCCCAAACGACGCAACTCCATCTTCATCTGCTTGGGAGCTATTGCCGAGTGCTAGCGAGCCGCGCGCCCCACTTTCAACTCTTGCTCCAGCACCAATCGCGACACCTCCACTTGCACCGCCCGCGTGTCCGCCGACCTGTGCACCGGTCCCCAATGCGAATCCGTTCTCGGAATCCACCGAGACAGCTGCCCCTCTACCAATTGCGGTGGAGTTCTTTCCCATGGCCTCCGCAAGCGTACCCACTGCAGTTCCTCCCTCCAGCCAAGTCTTTGCAGAGTTCCCGATCGCAACGCCTGCAACACCCGCTTCTGCGCGTTCACTGATGGGTGCTGATCCGATACTCACAAACTTTGCGACCTCCTCCAGCTCAGAGATCCGCGAATTTGTTGAATAAAGCTGTCTCCCAGACACAGCTTCAGCGCTGCTGGCGTTCAACAATCCATCCGCCACACCACTGATCCTCCGGTTGGCATTGGCGCTGTTGCGCACGTCCAACGTTGTACCGCCGTTCTTCTCACCCAGACGCACATTGCCAGTCGTAGACACTTGTGCCACCAGCCCGCCAAGCGCTGCGGTCTCGACCAACGCCTTGGCTGCATCCGTCTTTGCCGCCGCCGCCTCTGTGCCCGCAGTTCTGGCAACACTCTCCACCGCCGCCACCTTGTCATTGGTGGCATTGAGCTGCCTGCCGTTGACGGCCTCAAAGCTGCTGTCGCTGACCACGCCTTCGGCCACGCCGGTCAGTTTCCGGTTCGCATTGGCGCTATTGCGCACATCCAACACCGTTCCGCTGTTCTTCTCACCCAAGCGGACATTACCGGTTGCCGACACCTGCCCCACCAGGCCGCCCAGCGTCACCACCTGAGTCAGCGCCTTGCTCGCATCAGATTTGGCCTCTCCCGCAGCGGTCTGTGCCTTGGCAACATTCTCATTGGTCGTGTTCAACTGCCTGCCGGTCACCGCTTCCGCGCTGGAGGTGCTCAGCGTGGCATCGGCCACACCGGTCACCTTGCGGTTGGCATTGGCACTGTTGCGGACATCCAGCGAGGTACCGCTGTTCTTCTCGCCCAGGCGGACACTGCTGGTGGACGAAGTCTGGCCGATCAGGCCGGTCACCGTGGTGACCTGGGCCAGCGCCTTGCTGGCATCAGCCTTGGCCGCATCCGCAGCGGTTTGCGCCCTGGTGACATTGCCATTGGTCGTGTTGAGCTGGCGTCCGTTCACGGCTTCGGTGCTGGTCGTCGTCAGCGCGCCGTCGGAAACGCCACTTACCTTGCGCGTGGCCAGCACCGCATTGCGCATGCTGACTTCCGTACCGGTATTGCTGTTGGCGATGCGTACGACGCCGCTTGCGGAATCCTGCTTGATCAGGCCATCAACCCGCTCATTCATGGCATGCAGCTGCTTGCCGGTGACCGCATCGGTGCTGGAGGCGGTGACACTACCATCGGCCACGTTCACGATGCGACGGCGCACCGAGGCGCTGCCTACCGACACCGTATTGGCTTCCGTGGCCACCGAGCGGACACCCAGGGCCACGGCGCCCTGCGCGGAAGCAGACGCCGCATAGCCCAGCGCGACGCCGTCGATGTACGCGCGCGTATCGCCGCCGATGGCGATGGCACCGGTGTAGCCCAGGCTTCCCGCACGGGCACCGCCACCGATGGCGACCCCCCCCGTGCCTGCACCGGTGTCGACCATTGCCTTGGCACCAAGCGCCACCCCACCGGCACCGTTTGCGATCGTGCTCGCGCCCAGGGCAACTGCGTCCTCCTGCTGCGCCACGGAACTCAACCCCAGGGCGATGGCATTTGTACGGCTGGCAGACGCCTTTGCACCAACCGCCATCGAACCCGCAGCCGAAGTGCTGGAGTTGGCACCGAGCGCAAGGGCATCCACGCCACGCGACGACGAGCCGCTGCCGAGTGCGATGGCATTTTGTGCCCTGGCCTCTGCTTTGTTCCCCAAGGCAGTGGCACCAATGTAGGCGGCATAGGCATTGGCACCAACGGCCACGTTGTGGCCACCATCAGCGGAGGTCCTGGCGTTGTAGCCTACCGACACGCTATCCACGGCATAGGTGCTTGCCTTGAATCCAAAGGCAGCGCTGTTCTGACCGTTGATACTGGCGCCAACACCGAATGCGGCAGTGTTATCGCCATTGACCACGGAGCCCGCACCGAAGGTCAGGGTATTCCAGCCCCCTGCCAGTGCAACAGGAGAGAATTTTGTGTCATCAAAATGCCCCGACATCGGGATGCAGTTGATGATCGTTCCATTTCCTACATTGAAAGGATCGCAACCCGGGATCCGTCGCTCCTTCGCGGCTGCATCCGCGCCCAACGCAGCAAGCAACAGCACCGGCAAACTGCAGATTCCATGAGTTCCTGACGCTCTCTTCCCACAGGGCTTGGCCAGTTCGCTGGCTACGTCCCAGCAGCCTTTGGCGTGATTCCAGATACGACGATAGATTCGATTCATGTGTTTCTCCTTAACAGGACAAGGAAAGTGAGGCCCCGTGCCGGGCACGGGGCGGGCAAAGTGCGGGCTCAAGTCGTTGTCGGCGCGATCGTCCGCACGTGTTCGCGATAGCCATCGCGGGTGAGCCGGTAACGCAGTTGCAGCGAGTTGCCCGGCTGAAGCTGGAACGGCAGCGTCAGTGCGGCATCGGGATAGAGGCTGTGCGACACGGGGTGTGGCGTGCAGGTGCCCGCGGCCGTGCACTCCTCGGCACCGATGATTCCCACGCGCAGCGTGCCGGTGTTGTGCAGCGTGTTGTCCTGGAGGCGCAGGTCCACCACACCGTCGTCGGGGGTGACGTTGACCAGCGCCCCCCAGACCAGGCTGACGCCGATGTTTGCCTGTGCGCCTTCGCCGTCTTCGAGGGGAGCGTCATCCGGCCCGCGCACGCCTTCGAAGTAGAGGCGGTAGGCCGTTTCCTTCTGGACCTGCTGCAGCGGAATCACCCGGATCAGCCGGTTGCCGCCGCCGGAAAGTGCGAACTTGCCGGGGGTGATGGCAATCGCCGCATCCGAGGCTTCCATCTCCTGTTCTTCTTCGGCAGGCGTGGCAGGATTGACGATGCGCCGCAGGCGGGTCTGCACGTACTGCGGAATGGTCGACTGCGAGTACACACGGATATGGGTGCCGCGCTTGGCATCCACCGCTGCGCGCATCGGGTGGATGGATAGATTGGCGTATGCCGGCAGTGCAAGCAGGGCGCTCACCGGCAGCAGGCAGAACAGCAGCTTCTTCATGGCAGGCTCCTCGGGATCAGGGTTTGGCGGTGGGGACGTCGAGCACCACGGTCAGCTCGCCCTCGTACAGGCCGGGGCGCTGGCTGGCGATCGGGGTGGGCGGTGTTTCCAGGGTCAGCGGCGTCGGCACGCAGTACACCGGCTGGCTGATGCCCGGCAGCATCACCAGCCGCAGCTGTGCGCTGTCGATGCCGCGCAGCTGCTGCTTGACGTTGTGCTTCATCGCCAGGCGGTGGCCGCCGTAGTCCAGGTGGACGCGGTAGTCCAGGCGCTGGCTGGCATCGCTGCCGCCATCGCGGTGCCAGAGCGAGAAGTCCGACCCTGCAGGTGGGCGTGGACCGCTGTCGCGAACCGTGACGTCGAGGTATTCGCTCTGCGAACCCAGGCCGTCGTACAGGCACATATCCAGCTGTTTCCTGCCACCCACCACCTTCTGGATGGGGTCGTAGCGCAGATCGAGATTGACCAGCGGCGCGACGGTGTCGAAGGTCGGGAAGTAGATCGAGATCGCGTCGTAGTCGGTGACGGTGAAATCGAAGTTGAAGGTGGCTGTGGCGACGGGTGCTGCGGCGGGATCGGCCTTGATGTTCAGGCGCATCGTGGCCTTCCAGTGGCCTGCGACGAGCCGCGAGATTTCGCGTTGAGGCAGGATCAACTGGACGCCAGTTCCAATCGGCTTATCTGCCCCGCTTCCTAGACCACATTCGTACCAGAATGCTGCATTCAGCGTGCGCTGCTCGCCGTCCCAGTAGTCGAAACTACAGCGGATGCCCGACATAACCCGCCGCAGACTTCCCACAGCACTGATATCCGTACGCAGACCAGTCCTCAGATCAACGAGACGCAACGCAATCTTTGTTTCCCCCCCCGAGATGAGCGGCGCACCCTCCGTCGGGCACCGACCGAATTCACTATCTGAAGCAGACTCACAAACCACATGGATCTGCCCATACTTCAGCGCCAGGTCGTGACTGAATCCCAACACCGTCCGCGGCGCCCACAACTCCACATCACCGGGTACCGCCGAGCGATCCCAGCTCATCACGATGTCCCGGCTCTGGTCGGCCGGATGCGTTTCCGGCGGCCACTGCGCCCACGCCCGCGGCATCACCAGCGCCAGCGCACACACCAGCATCAACACGAACATCCAACGCCGGTTCATGGCGTACCTCCTACAGCAGCGGTCCGGGGCGTGGCGGCGATCAACGCGCGTTCCTGCAGCAGCCGGGTCACGCGGGCCTGCTGGCGGATCTCGGCCGGCAGCTGGGCCACGGCCAGCGGCTCGCAGTGCACGGCACCGACCAGCAGCACCACCTGGCGGCGCTCGCGCACCTGCAGCGGGCAGTGCAGCAGGCGGTCGTCCTGCAGCAGGTACAGCGTCGTTTCGCGACGCGGGAAATCGGCGACGAAGCCGCCGTTGGCGCTGGTGCCGGGCACCGGCGCGTTGAGAATGCGGGCGCCGCCCAGCGGCGCACCGGCCAGGTCACGGGCATGGCCGATGAAGGTGTAGGTCACTTCGATCGGCACCGGCATGCGCATCAGCTTGCCGGGCGTCAGGAACATCGGCCGTGCCCCGCCCACGCCGGTCACGCGGATGGCGGCGACGCTGTCCAGCGTGCTGGCGTCCTGCACTTCGGCACGTTGCGATTGATAGGCCGGCAGCGGCAGCAGCCGGCGCTCGCCGATCTGCAGGCGTTGCCTGCGCAGCCCGCCCACCTGCAGTTCGGCGGCCACGCCGCGCAGGTCGGCGTCATCGGTATCGGCCACCTGCACGGCAAGGCCGGCATCGGCGCCGTTGGCACCGCTCCAGTAGAAACCGCGACGGCCGAGCGCGAAGCCGGAACTGTGTGCGCCGCTGTAGCCGGTTTCGCTGCGGCCACGCTGCTGGTAGCGCGCCACGCTGGCGCTGGTGTGGCCGACGCCATTCTGCAGCTGGCCACCCAGTGAAGCGCTGTAGCGCTCGTTGTTGTTGGCGCGCAGCTCGCCCGACAGCTCGCGATACTGTGTATCCAGTTCCTGGCGCAGGCTCTGGCCAACGCTGTAGTCGATCGCCGGGCGCTGATGCTGCGGCTGGCGCACATCCACGGCATAGCGGCGCTGCCCATCACCGGCAGCGCTGCGGTGCCGACGGCTCAGGCTGAGGTTGACGTAGATGCCACGGTCGCGCTCGGTACTGCCACGCACGCTGTCGGTGCTGTGCTGCCGCCACACACCCACGCGCGTGGAGACGCTGAAATCCTGCCAGCGATGGCTGCGGCTGAAGCTGGCCTGCCAGGTGCGGCTGAGCAGCGGCTCGCGGCGCGGTTCCAACGGCCCCGGCGGCAACAGCGGCTCAAGCCCGAACAACGGATCCTGCTCGAACTCTGGCCGGTGCCAGCCGGTGCGCCAGGTCTGGCGCCGGGTGTAGCCCACGTAAACATTGCCGCCCGCCAGCGGCAGCGACATCGAACCACTGAGCGCGTTGGTGCAGCCCAGCTGGTCGCGCGCCTCGGCCTCGAACTGGCAGGCCTTGCCACGCATGCGCTGCTGGTAGAGATTCCACGACGCCGTGCGCCGGTACGACAGCTGGTGCTGCTGCCCGTTGCTGCCGTCGCTGCCGCGCATGCCGCTGAAGGTGGCGCGTACTTCCTGCGTGGCCATCACCCGGCGCAGGTCCAGGCGCAGCTCGCCGTAGCGGTGCCCGCCGAACGTGGGGGCACCGGCGGTCATGGCCGCGTCGCGGCCCAGCGGCACGCGCACGCCGGCCATCGCGATGCGCTCGCCATCGAAAGCATCGCTGCGGCGTTCGTTGCGGTGGCCACCCTGCACGAACCATTGCCACTGGCTGTTGGTCCAGTCGCCGCCCTTGTCGAAGGGCGCCTCCTCGGTGCGCACCAGCACACCGTCCTCGTAGATGCGCATGCGCACCAGGTAGTTGCCGAACGGGAAATTGCGGGTGTCGATCTGGTTGATGCCGGCCTGCAGGTAGAAGGTCTGCAGCAGGCGCTCGCCATCGAACACGTCCACCCGCGCATCGCGCGCCAGCAGCACGGTCAGCGGGCTGGCCTGCACCGCCGCGTCGGTGTCCACATAGGCCTGGGTGGTACCCAGGCGTGCGCCCTGGAAGCGGTCCAGCGGCAGCATGCTGAAGCTGAAAGTGCCGCCCTGCGGGCTGGACAGGTTGCGGCGGTCCATGCGCCCGGCCTGCAGGTAGTGCGCCGGCCCCAGGTCGTGGCGGTAATAGACGTTGTCGAACTGGAAATCGTCGTCGCTGTGGCTGCGATAGCGCTGCTGGTTGTAGTACCACTCGGCCGACAGGTGGCCGCGATCGAACAGGCCCAGCGTGCCGACGCCGCGTGCCGACAGCGACTGGTAGTCACGGCCACCACTGAGGTTGAGCGTCTGCTGATGCAGGAACGCGTTCTCGGCATTGGCGGTGACCGTATGGAAACGCTCGGCGGCAGGCTTGCCGGGAATCCACTGGCGCGCCACGAACAAGCGCACCGCGCCCTCGCCTTCGTCATACAGCGCGCGCACCTCGTCGGGAGCTTCCGGCGGATCGATGTAGCCGCAGCCGGCACTGGCACCACCGAAGCGGCAGGCCAGGTGGCTGTTGCGCGGCAGCGGCTGCGACAGCGCAGGCAGCAGGGCGGCCTGCGCCTCGGCAGGCAGGTCCAGTGCCTGCAGCACGCGCGCGGGATCTTCCAGCTGCACGTGCTCCAGGGTCACGCGCACCGGCGACAGCCCGGCCGAGCGGCCGAACAGCTGGATGTCGAGTTGTTCGGTCTGGCCTTCGACCAGATCTTCAAAACCGGGCGGGACGCCGCGCGCGGCCGCCAGCGGAGTGGACAACGCCAGGGCGAGCGCGACCGCCAGCCGGGTGACGGCGGGGGCGTGTAGGGTCATGGGGGCACCGCTGCAAGCGGCCGGCCCGGGATGCGGGCCGGCGCGGGGGATTACGGCGTAGCCGCCTTCTGGTTCAGCACGACGTTGACCAGGCCGCTGTACGCGCCCTTGGTGAGGATCGGCGCCGGCGTGGTCTGTGCGATGGTCAGCGGCATCGAGATCGAGGCGCCCGGGGTCGAGCCCGCACCGTTGAACAGGTCAGTTGCCTTGTACTCGATGGCGGCTGCACCCAGCGCGCGGTTGTTCAGGCTGATGGTCATCGGCACGGTCACGGCGCCGGTCTCGTTGGCCAGGAAGAAGCTGCCATCGATGCGGGCTTCGATATCCGCGGTTTCATCGTTGGAGTGGATGCGCACGCGCTGCGTGTTCGGAATCAGGCCGCGCAGCGGGTCGTGGGTGAGGGTGACCATGTCCGGCAGCGGCGTGCCGTCGTCGCGCAGCAGCGCCAGGGTCGGGTCGACGTCGGCGTAGACGGAGATCTTGGTTTCCACGGCGTGCGCGGACAGCGAAGCAGTGGCCAGCGCTGCAGCGAGCGCGGCCTTCTTGATAATGGCGTGCATGGGTGTCTCTCTCGGACAGGGGGAATATGAAAGCCCCCCTCCCCTAAGGAGAAAGGGAGGGAGGCGCCGCCCGCAGAGGTGGTTGCGGGCGACGGAGAGAATGTTAGGAATCCATTGCCATGCAGACTATTCAAGCATTCCTAAAACGTGGAACGTTAAGGAGAATTCTTGAAGGTGTTCAATGTTTGAGGGCTATGCAATTCCCCTCACTGCTTGAATGCAATAAACCTCATTGCTTCGCATTTGTAGAGTCGAGCATGGCTCGACTCTACAGACAGCTTTTCCGGTCGTTTTGACGTCATCCACGCATGGCGTGGATCTACTGTGGCGCCGGGCCCATGCGCGGCTGCCGTTCGCTTCAACCTGCGGGCACCACGGTGACGTGATCGACATCGATGTCGGTCGGCTTGAATCGATGCGTGTCGACCTTGCCACGCAGCTCGACCACGGTGTCGGCGCCAATGGCCTGCGGCGGCAGGTCTTCGTCATCGATCTCGACTTCGATCTGGCCGCTGGCATCACGGAACTGGTAGCGTTCGTCCCCGATCTTGGAGATGAGGGTGCCACGCAGCACCACCGGATGGTCATCGCGCTGCGCGCGTGCGTCGGCGACGGTGCTGGCAGCCGTTCCCGCGCCTGGTCCGGTGTACTGCGCAAAGGCCTGCGGGCTCAGCAGGGCAAGCGGCGTGGCGATGAGGGCGATGGCAAGCAATCGGTTCATGGTGTTCTCCGCGAAGGGATGAGTACCCTCAGGTTCTATCGCCCTCCGTGTGATGCCCATGCAATAGATCCGAAAAGATGTGAACGCGACATCCATTGTCAGAATGCATTCAGATCCTGAAGCGAGTCCCTGTGGAACCGCGCCCGGGCGCGGCTGCTGTCCGCGCTGCGCACGGGAGTCGAGCATGGGTCGACTCTACAGATATCAGGCCGCCTTTCGGCGGCCTGATGAGACATCGCGTTGGCGCCCGATCAGAAGAAGATCGCGTACAGGATCAGCAGCGGAATCGGCACGCCCAACAGCCAGAGCAGAATCATTTTCATGGCAGGTCTCCTTGCACGGTAGGCGGGTTACAGGTCGCGGCGGCGGCCGCCCCAGGTGGCGCTGAGGCTGGCGAAGAACGCGCCGATCAGCAAGGTGATGAACAGCCACAGCGCGGCATACGCTGCTGCCTTGCGGGCATCGTCGGCTGCCTGCTTGGCGGTGCTCTTCGCCTTCTCCAGCGCGGCACGCATGCGCGTCTGCACATCGGTCACACGGGCCTGCGCTTCGGCCTGGCTCATGCCGGTTTCGCGCGCGATCAGCTGCGACAGGTACTGGGTGTCGGCCGGATCCAGGCCATCGCCCTGCAGGCTGTTGACGATGATGCGGTTCACTTCGGCACGGACTTCGCGGCGGTCGCCCATCAGGCCGTTGCCCGGCATAGGGCGCGGCGGCGGGCCCATGCGCGCGTCGCGTGGGCCGACGCTTGCGGCCGGCGGCGGTGGGGCATTCGGATCCATCGGTGCACCCGGCGGCGGCACTGCAGGATCAGACGGCCCTGCGCTGGTGGTGCTGCGGAACAGCGAATCGACCCAGTAGTTGAGGTCGCCTTCCGGAGCCGCGGCGGCAGCGCTGCCGGCGCCCGCAGCGGCAACACCGGCCGTGGATGCGGCAGCGCCTGCGGTGGCGCCCGCCACCTTTGCACCGGCGCCCAGCACGCCACCGATGGTGGAGGTGAGCAGGCCCGCAGTCAGCAGCGTGGCCACCGCCCACGATACGAAGCCGTGTGCGGTGTCGCGGAAGTAGGTTTCATCGCCATGGATCTGCGTCCACTTGGTGCGCAGGCGGCCGGCCAGATAGCCACCCAGGCCGGACGCGGCCAATGCGGTGAAGGTGAGCCAGATGATGCTGGACCAGCCGAAGGTTTCCTTGCTGACGCCTTCGAACGACCACGGCGACACCGACGACAGGCCGAGGCCAACGCCCAGGATCAGCAGGATGAGGGAGAGCGCAGCGGCAGCGGCGGCACCGGCGAAGATCGCGCCCCAGGACACGGCGCTTTCGCTGGGAGGGGTGACGATAGGGGCGGTGACGACAGTGGCGACGTCGGGACCAAGCGGGCCGCGCTCGGGTGGGTCGAATCGGGTACTCATCGGGATGGACGCTCCATTTCAGGTGCTGCGGATGCAGCTGGCGTCCTGAGGCTGCGCGAGCGCTTGTGAAGCTGGTGAGACCCTTGAATCACGCGGTCTTGGCGCGGTGAAGCGCGTGCCAACCAAGGTTGGCACCTACCGAAGGCGGATGCGGTGGTAGATCCACGCCATGCGTGGATGATTTTTCGCAGGCGCCGAAATCGTGCGGACCAACGGTCCGCACCTACCAAGTCCGCGCAAAAAAAAACGCCCCGCGGATGCGGGGCGTTCTCGGCACAACCTACGCGGGCGATCAGCCCTGATAGTCGCGCACGTCGCTGCCGGTGTAGACCTGGCGCGGACGGCCGATCTTCATTTCCGGGTCGACCTGCTGTTCCAGCCAATGCGACACCCAGCCGGAGGTACGGCCCAGGGCGAACATGACGGTGAACATCTCGGTCGGGATCTGCAGCGCCTTGTAGATGATGCCGCTGTAGAAATCGACGTTCGGGTACAGCTTGCGGGCGACGAAGTACTCGTCCTGCAGCGCGGCCTGCTCCAGCTTCACGGCCACGTCCAGCAGCGGATCCTGCACGCCCAGCTGCTTGAGCACCTTGCTGGTCATCTCGCCGATGACCTTGGCGCGCGGGTCGAAGTTCTTGTAGACGCGGTGGCCGAAGCCCATCAGGCGGAAGCCGGAGGTCTTGTCCTTGGCCTTGACCACGGCAGACTCGACGTTGTCGGCAGTGCCGATTTCTTCCAGCATCTTCAGCACGGCTTCGTTGGCACCGCCGTGGGCCGGACCCCACAGCGCGGTGACGCCCGCAGCGACCGACGCGTACGGGTTGGCACCGGTCGAACCGACCAGGCGCACGGTCGAGGTCGAGGCGTTCTGCTCGTGGTCGGCGTGCAGGATGAACAGCAGGTCCAGCGCCTTGACCACGTCCGGGTTCAGATCGTACTGGCCGTCAGCCGACTCGAAGGTCTGCTTCAGGAAACGGCTGACGTAGTCCAGGGAGGTGTCCGGCTTGTTGGCCGGCAGGCCCTTGCCGTGGCGGTAGATCAGCGCCGACAGGGTCGGCACCTTGGCGATCAGGCGCACGGCGGCCTGGCGGCGCTGTTCGGCGTCGGACAGGTCCAGCGAGTCGTGATAGATGGCCGACAGCTGCGCGATCGCAGCGGCCAGGATGGCCATCGGGTGGGCATCCTTGGCGAAGCTGCCGATCAGGGTGTTGATCGACTCATCGACGTTGGCTTCGGCGGTCAGCTCATCGGTGAAGGCCTTCAGCTGCTCGGCGCTCGGGCGCTCGCCGTTGATCAGCAGGTAGGCCACTTCGACGTAGCTCGACTTTTCCGACAGCTGTTCGATCGGGTAGCCGCGGTACAGCAGCACGCCCTTGTCGCCGTCGATGTAGGTGATGGCGGACTTGCAGCTGGCCGTCGCGGTGAAGCCGGAATCGTAGGTGAAATACCCCGTTTCCTTGGTCAGCTTCGCGATGTCGACGCAGTCGTTGCCAAGGGTGGGTTTGATGACGGGCAGAACGACCGACTTGTCGCCGGCGTTGAGCGTGACCTGATCAAGATCGGACACTGTGTGCGCTCCTTCATGGGAAGGCGCCTGCCCAAGCGCATTGGTCAGGCACGTGAATGACGTCCTCGGCCTGTGCCGGGGATCAGGTCATTATCGCACAGCAGCATTTGCCCGGCGCTAGACAGAAGTCGTATACGACAGGCAGCCAGACGCCGGCCGTTGAGCGGCCCGGATCGGCAAAAGCCTTGTCACACGAACGCAGTGTTCCGTCCATCCAAACGCCCGTTGGGTTGGCGTTGGGGAAAAACAAACGGCCGCGCAGAGCGCGGCCGTTGGTTCGAAGCTGGATCGACAGATCAGCGCGCGTAGCGCTTCTGGAACTTGTCGATACGGCCCGAGGTGTCGATGACCTTGTGCTTGCCCGTGTAGAACGGGTGCGAAGCCGAGGAAATTTCAACCTTGACCAGCGGGTATTCGTTGCCGTCTTCCCACTGGATGGTTTCCTTCGTCGCCATGGTGGAGCGGGTCAGGATCTTGAAATCGGAGGTGACGTCATGGAAGACGACGTCGCGGTAGTTCGGATGGATATCGGCCTTCATGGGCTCACACCGTAAATGGGCTGGTGGTCAAGAGCGGCATTATAAGCACCGGTTGCCGCCCGGGGCAACCGGTGCCGGGCCACGGACGTCAGTCCGCGCCCAGGGCTTGGCGCACCAGGGCCTCGAAACGCTGCTGGTCGTAGGCCATCAGCAGATCGCAGTTGTCCGGCTGGCCGGTCTGGCGGTTCCAGTCGACGATGGTGGCGCCGCGGCTGAACGTGCCGTTCAGCTCCACGTTCAGCGGGCGCGACTCGACCCGCAGCTGCCCTTCGGGGTTCAGCGCCCAGGCCATGGCCACCGCATCGGCGGTGTACCAGCGGCCGCCCTTGCTGTCTTCGGACAGGCCCCGGGTCTTGCGCGAGATCAACTCGTAGAAGCGGGCGCGATCGGAATCGGCCTGCAGCCACTTCTCGGCGTCCTGCAGCGGCAGGCCATGGGCGACGGTGGCCTCCCAGTCCGACACCAGCAGGTGCTTGAACGAGGTGAACACCACGTGCGCCGCTTCCGGGTCGAACGCAATGTTGAATTCGGCCGCCGGGGTGATGTTGCCGTGGCAGGTGACCGCGCCGCCCATCACCACGATGCGCTTGATGCGCTCGGGCAGGGTCGGGTCCAGCTTCAGTGCCAGGGCCAGATTGGTCAGCGGGCCCAGCATAACCAGCATCAGTTCGCCGGCGTGCTCGTGCGACAGGCGCAGGATGGCCAGTGCGGCGTGCTCGGCTTCGGCCTGGCGGCTGGGCGGCGGCAGGTCCACGTCGCCGTAGCCGTCACGGCCATGCACGTGGGCAGCGTCGACGGAGGGATGCAGCAGCGGATCCGGGCTGCCGGCAAACACCGGCACGTCGGCGCGGCCGACGATGTCGCAGAGCTTGAGGGCGTTGCGAACGGTGTACTCGAGGCCGACATTGCCGGCGGCGATGGTCAGGGCGACCACGTCGTGCCGTTCATCGGCGAAGGCCATCAGCAGGGCCAGGGCGTCGTCCACACCGGGGTCGGTGTCGATCAACAGCGGGATCTTGTGGGTCATCGTTGCCGTCTTCAGATCGGCAACGAAGTGTGGACCGGGATGATGACCGTTGCAAGTACGGGGTGTTGGGGTTCTGGCAGGGCTGCGCCCTGCACCCGCCGAAGCGGTAGTGCCGGCCGCTGGCCGGCAACTTCAACAGCAACGTCAAAAGCGGGTTTCCCGCGGATAGCGGGGAAGAGCTCTCTGTAGAGTCGGGCCATGCTCAACTCCCGCGCGCAGCGCCCACAGCAGCCGAGCGTGGGCTCGGCTCTACAGTGGATCCACGCCGTGCGTGGATGTGCGTCCCCGAAATGGGGTTAGAGCCCTTTGCTGTGCAAAGGGATCCGCCCCCGGCACTTACGCCGAGGCGTAACGCACGGCGGTGCCGATCCAGCGCTGCACCACGCGGTCGGCCAGCGCGGGTTGCTGGTCCAGCAAGCGCTCGGCCAGGTCGTGCACGCCGGGCAGCAGGCCGGCGTCGCGGGCCAGATCCGCGATGCGGAAGCCGGCCAGGCCGGTCTGCCGCGTACCCAGCAGTTCGCCGGGGCCACGCAGCTCCAGATCTTTTTCGGCGATGACGAAACCATCGTTGGTTTCGCGCATGGTCTGCAGGCGCTCGCGTGCCATCTGCGAGAGCGGTGCCTGGTACAACAGCACGCAGCGCGACACCGCCGAACCGCGGCCAACACGGCCGCGCAGCTGGTGCAGCTGGGCCAGGCCGAGGCGTTCGGCGTTCTCGATCACCATCAACGAGGCGTTCGGTACGTCCACGCCCACTTCGATCACGGTGGTGGCCACCAGCAGGTCGATGTCGCCCGCCTTGAACGCCACCATCGTCGCCAGCTTTTCGGCGGCTTTCAGGCGGCCATGCACCAGCCCGACGCGTACGCCGGGCAGCAGTGCCTGCAGTGATTCGTAAGTGGCCTGCGCGGGGGTTGCATCCAGCTCTTCGCTTTCCTCGATGAGCGTGCACACCCAATACACCTGCCGCCCTTCCTGGCAGGCCAGCGCAATGCGCTCGATCAGCTCCGGGCGACGGTCATTGTTCAGTGCGACGGTCTGCACCGGCGTGCGGCCCGGTGGCAGTTCGTCGATGGCCGAGACATCCAGGTCCGCGTATTCGGACATCGCCAGCGTGCGCGGAATCGGTGTTGCGGTCATCACCAGCTGGTGCGGCACGCTGTTGCCTCCCGCGCCCTTGTCACGCAGCGCCAGTCGCTGATGCACGCCGAAGCGATGCTGCTCGTCGACGATGGCCAGTGCCAGATCCTGGAACACCACCGCCTCCTGCATCAGCGCGTGGGTACCCACCACCACCTGCGCTTCGCCGCTGGCGACCTGCTCCATCACCTTGGCGCGCGCCTTGCCGGTGACCTTGCCGGCCAGCCAGGCGATGCGCACGCCGAGCGGTTCCAACCAACCGCGCAGGTTGTTGAGGTGTTGCTCGGCCAGCAGCTCAGTCGGTGCTGCCAGCGCAACCTGTTTGCCCTGCTCCACCGCCAGCATCGCCGCCAATGCGGCGACCACGGTCTTGCCGGAGCCGACATCGCCCTGCACCAGCCGCAGCATCGGGCTGGGGCGCGCGAGGTCCTCGCGGATCTGCTTGAACACCCGCGCCTGCGCGCCGGTGAGCGCGAACGGCAGCTGCTTCAGCAGCGCCTTGGCCAGCTTGCCGGGGCCGGCCAGCGGCGGTGCATGGTGCGCCTGCAGCGCGATACGCTGGCGACGCAGGCTGAGGTGGTGGGCCAGCAGCTCTTCCATTGCCAGGCGACGCTGCGCTGGATGAGTGCCGGCCGCCAGCGCGGCCAGGTCGGCATCGGGCGGCGGCCGGTGCACGGTCAGCAGCGCGCTGCGCAGCGACGGCAGGCCGAGGCCATCGAGCCAGCCGCTGGGCAGCAGTTCCAGCGTGCTTTCCTCCGGCAGGCGGTCCAGCGCCTGGCCGATCAGCTTGCGCATCGTCATCGGGCCCACGCCTTCGACGGTGGGATACACCGGGTCGAGGCGGTCGCCGAGTTCGGGATCGTCGTTGCGGCCCAGCACCTGGTAGCTGGGATGGACGATTTCCAGGCCGAGGTGGCCCGGCTTGGGCGTGCCGAAGCAGCGCAGCCGGTTGCCGACCGCGAACTGGCCGACCTGCTGCTGGCGGAAATGGAAGAAGCGCAGCACCAGGGTGCCCTGCCCTTCGTCTTCCACCGCTACTTTCAGCATCGGCCGGTAGCGCATGCCGCGCTCGACCGCGACCACCCGCCCTTCCACCTGCGCCGGCACGCCGTTGCGCAGGTCTTCGATGCGGGTCAGCCGGGTTCGGTCTTCATAGCGCAGCGGCAGATGAAGCCAGAGATCCTGCAGGGTGGCCAGGCCACGCGCCTGCAGTTTGGCGGCCACGGCCGGACCGACGCCCGCGAGCATCGCCAGGGATGCTTCGCCGGACGGTGACAGGACCGGGGTGACCGCCGCCTTGCGTGCCACGTGGCGGTCAGTCGATGACCATCACCGCGTCGACCTCGAAGTTGGCGCCCTTCGGCAGGCCGGAGACTTCGATGGTGGAACGGGCCGGGTACGGGGCCTGGAAGTAGTCCTGCATTACCGCGTTGACCTTGGCGAACTCGCCCAGGTCGGTCAGGTACAGGCCCAGGCGCACGACCTTGTCCAGCGAGCCGCCGGCGGCTTCGGCCACGGCCTTGAGGTTGTCGAAGGCGCGGCGGGCCTGTGCTTCGACGTCACCGGCGCCGACGATGTCGCCGGTGGCCGGGTCGAGCGGGATCTGGCCGGAGAAGTACACGGTGTTGCCGGCGCGCACGGCCTGCGAGTACGGGCCGATGGCGGCGGGGGCCTTTTCGGTGTTGATGATCTGGCGGGACATGGGTCGCTCCGGTGCTTGGGGGAAAACAGAGCGGTGATTGTACCGGGTGGGGGCGATGTCGGCTGGGGTCGGATCCGTCTCCTGGCGGGAAACGGCTCTGACCCCGTGCGCTCTCTGTAGAGCCGAGCCCATGCTCGGCTGCTTCAGGCAAGAGCAGCCGAGCATGGGCTCGGCTCTACGGATCGGTGCCGGCGCCGGTTATTGCCGGCGTACCGACTGCACGACCGACAGACGGCGCAGGCGGCGCATCACTTCGGCCAGGTGGTTGCGGTCGCGTACCTGGATGTTGAACGCCAGCACGGCGGCGTTGAAGTCGCGGTCCAGGTAGTCCACGCGCTCGATGTTGGAATGGCTCTGCGCGATGGCAGCAGCCAGCTGCGCCAGCACACCGGTGCCGTTCTCTACTTCCACCACCAGCGAAGTGTCGTAGTCGCCGGAAACGGTGGTGTCCCAGCCGATCGGCACCCAGCGCTCGGGCGACTTGCGCAGCTCGGCCAGGTTCGGGCAGTCCATGCGGTGCACCACGATGCCCTTGCCGGCGGTGTGGTAGCCCATGATCTCGTCGCCGGGAATCGGCTGGCAGCAGCCGGCGAAGGTGACCACGCCGCGCTCGCTGCCGTTGATCAGGATCTTTTCCTGCGAGTGGTGGCGCGAATGCGGGCCGCCACGCAGTTCGGCGTAGGCCATCAGCGCCTGCGCGGCCTGGGTCGGCATCCAGTTGCCCAGTGCGACCTCGGCCAGCAGCGCCTCCAGGCGTGGGAAACGATGCTCGGCCAGGAACGCATCCAGGCGCCCCTTCGGCAACCGTTCCAGCGACGAATCCATCGCCTCCAGCGCACGGTCGAGCATGCGGTGGCCGAGCTGCACGGCGTCCTCGTGCTCCAGCTGCTTGAGCTGGTGGCGGATGGCAGTGCGCGCCTTGCTGGTGACCACGAATTCCAGCCACTGCGGTTTCGGCGTGGCCGAGCGTGCGGTGATGATCTCCACCGACTGCCCCGACACCAGCTTGGTGCGCAGCGGCACCAGTTTCTTGTCCACGCGCGAGGCCACCGCCATGTTGCCGACGTCGGTGTGCACGGCGTAGGCGAAATCGAGCGCGGTGGAATTGCGCGGCAGGGCCAGGATCTTGCCCTTCGGGGTGAACAGGTAGACCTCGTCCGGGAACAGGTCGACCTTGACGTTGTCGAGGAACTCCAGCGAGGACCCGGCGGCACGCTGCGAGTCGATCAGCTCGACGATCCAGGCGTGCGCACGGCTCTGTGCGCTGTTGGGCGAATCGCCGCCGAACTTGTAGGTCCAGTGCGCGGCCACGCCGCGTTCGGCGATCAGGTCCATTTCCTCGGTGCGGATCTGCACTTCGATCGGCGAGCCATACGGCCCGAACAGCACGGTGTGCAGCGACTGGTACCCGTTGGCCTTGGGAATGGCGATGAAATCGCGGAAGCGGCCATCCAGCGGCTTGAAGGTGGCATGCACCGAACCCAGCGCGTGGTAGCAGCTGGGCACGCTGCGCACCACCAGGCGGAAGCCGAACACGTCCATCACCTGGTCGAACGATTTGTTCTCGTCGCGCATCTTGTTGTAGATGCTCCACGGCGTCTTGATGCGGCTGACCAGGCGATGCTCGATGCCTTCCTTCGCCAGCCGCTGCGACAGCTGCACCTCCACCTGTGCCAGCGCCTCACGGCGCACCACCGGCTGGCTGCGGATGTGCTTTTCCAGGATCGCGTGGCGCCACGGATACAGCGCCTTGAAGCCCAGGTTCTGCAGTTCGCTCTTGACCAGGCTCATGCCCAGGCGCTGGGCGATGGGCGCGTAGATCTCCAGCGTCTCGCGGGCGATGCGGCCGCGCGCTTCGCGGCTCTGCGCGCCCAGCGTGCGCATGTTGTGCAGGCGATCGGCCAGCTTGATCATGATCACGCGCAGGTCGCGTGACATTGCCAGCAGCATCTTGCGGAAGCTCTCGGCGGCCGCTTCCTGGCGGTCGCGGAACTTCAGCTTGTCCAGCTTGGTCACGCCGTCGACCAGCTCGGCCACGGCTTCGCCGAACTCGGCGGCCAGCGCCTCACGGGTCAGCGGTGTGTCTTCGATGGTGTCGTGCAGGATCGCCGCGATCAACGCTTCCACGTCCAGGCCAAGCTCGGCCAGCACCTGGGCCACGGCCACCGGATGGGTGATATAGGGCTCGCCCGACTTGCGCGTCTGCCCGGCGTGCGCGGCGGCTCCGACTTCCCAGGCGCGGCGCAGCAGCGGCAGCTGTTCCGGCGGCAGGTAATGGGCGGCGCGTTCAAGCTGGAGGACGTAGTCGGGTACGGCGGCAGCGGGGGCTGCGGCGACCTTGGCAGTGGGGCCTGGGTTCATGCCCGAAGCCTATTCCAGCGCGACGTTTACGGCAAATCCTGAATGCGAAACAGCCCGCACGGGGCGGGCTGTTCGGCGATCCAGCAACGACGTTGATCGATGCGATCAATCGTCGTTCTTGGACATGTCTTCGTCGGCGACCACTTCGGCGGCGGCCCACTCCAGCGCTTCGCGCTCGGCGCGCTCACGCTCGGCCTTCTCGACTTCGTCGATCAGCGCGTTGTCGATCTTGCGGGCGGCGATTTCGCGCAGCGCCAGCACGGTCGGCTTGTCCTCGGTCTCGCTGTTGTCCAGCGTGGCCTGCACGCCGTTGGCGAGCTGGCGGGCACGCTTGGATGCCATCATGACCAGTTCGAAACGGTTGTTAACGACTTCCAGGCAATCTTCTACGGTGATGCGGGCCATACGGGCTCCCGGCGACCGGTCGGCCGCTCAGTCGAATGAGGGAAAGGGGACGGAGTGTACTGGCAGGAGCTGGACAAAATCAAGCCAACCCCCACCCGATTCTTTTGGAATCAGTCAGTTGCACCCGGATCGGGGGTCAGCAACGCCTGGATCAGGCTGGCGTGGCGGACCTTCTGGGCCTCCCGTCGCAGGCGGCTGGCGGTGAAGATGGCGCACAGCTCGTCCACGGCAGTGTCGAACACCTCGTTGACGATGACGTAGTCGAACTCGTTGAAGTGCAGCATCTCGTCCCGGGCCGCGCCCAGGCGCTGGGCGATGACGGCTTCGCTGTCCTGGCCGCGCTTGCGCATGCGGTCCTGCAGGGCCTGCTTGGACGGCGGCAGGATGAACACGGTGACCGTGCCCGGCACCAGCTGGCGCACCTGCTGCGCGCCCTGCCAGTCGATCTCCAGCAGCACGTCCTGGCCGGCGGCCAGCTGCGGCTCCACCGATTGGCGGGCCGTGCCCTTCCAGTCGCCGTGCACCCAGGCGTGTTCGAAGAAGTCGCCGGCGGCGATCATCTGCTCGAACTTCTCGGCACTGACGAAGTGGTAGTGCTGGCCATTCACCTCACCGGGGCGCATTGCGCGCGAGGTGAAGGAAATCGACAGGGCGATCTGCGGGTCACGCGCCAGGGTGGCATTGACGATGCTGCTCTTGCCGGCGCCGGACGGGGCGGCCACGATGTACAGCGTGCCGCGCGCAACGGTGTCCGACGGTTTCGACGGGGCGCTCATGCGGGGGATCCAACGGGTTGATTTCGCAAACTTTTTTCCTCGGTGTTCCAGGTCCGGCGCGGCGGATCGCGCCAGGACGGCGGGGGCTGCGCGGAACATCCTGGAACCAGGCCCGGCAGACGCTTCCCCGGGGGGCGGGCACGCAACTTTACCAGAGCAGGCCCTTTCCGGGCCCGTCCGGCAGGCGCCGCGCCTTGTGCCACATGGGCGTCCGGGGGCCTGTGCTATAACCGGCCCGTACCCAACGACAGCCCGGAGGCCTGCGCCTCCCCGCCATCCCAGGAGAACGGCATGCCATCGATGAGCCGCCGCCAGTTCCTGAAAGTGACCGGGACAACCCTGGTCGGCTCCAGCCTGGCACTGATGGGCTTCGCGCCCGGTATCGCGCTCGCGGAGGTCAGGCAATACAAGCTGACCCGCGCGACCGAGACCCGCAACACCTGTACCTACTGTTCGGTGGCCTGCGGCATCCTGATGTACAGCCTCGGCGATGGCGCCAAGAACGCCGAGCCGAGCATCTTCCATATCGAGGGCGACCCGGACCATCCGGTCAACCGCGGCACGCTGTGCCCGAAGGGGGCCGGCCTGGCCGACATCATCCACAGCAAGTCGCGCCTGCTCTACCCCGAGTACCGGGCACCGGGCTCGAACGAGTGGAAGCGGCTGAGCTGGGACGATGCGCTGGACCGCATCGCGCGGCTGATGAAGGAAGACCGCGACGCCAACTTCGTGCAGAAGAACGAGGCCGGGCAGACGGTCAACCGCTGGCTGACCACCGGCATGCTGGCGGCCTCGGCCACCAGCAATGAAACCGCGGTGCTGACCCACAAGGTCGTCCGCTCCCTTGGCATGCTGGCGTTCGACAATCAGGCACGTGTCTGACACGGCCCGACGGTGGCAGGTCTTGCCCCGACGCTAGGCCGTGGTGCGATGACGAATCACTGGGTCGACATCAAGAATGCCGACCTGATCCTGATCATGGGTGGCAATGCCGCCGAGGCACACCCGTGCGGGTTCAAATGGGTGACCGAGGCGAAGGCACACAACAAGGCCCGGCTGATCGTGGTCGATCCGCGCTTCAACCGCTCGGCCGCGGTGGCCGACGTGTACGCGCCGATCCGCACCGGTACCGATATCGTGTTCCTGGGGGGTCTGATCAACTACCTGTTGACCGAGGACCGCATCCAGCACGAGTACGTGCTGAACTACACCGACATGTCGTTCCTGGTGAAGGACGAGTTCGCCTTCAAGGACGGCCTGTATTCGGGCTACAACGAAGAGAAGCGCAGCTACGACCGCTCCAGCTGGGACTACGCCTACGGTGACGATGGCTTCGTGCGCAGCGACCCGACGCTGAAGGACCCGCGTTGCGTCTACAACCTGCTCAAGCAGCACTACGCGCGCTACACCGTGGAGATGGTCGAACGCATCTGCGGCACGCCGGCCGACAGCATCCGCCAGATCTGGGACATGATCGCGTCCACCGCCGTCAAGGACAAGGCGATGACCATCCTGTACGCGCTGGGCTGGACGCAGCACTCGATCGGCGCACAGAACGTGCGTGCCGGCACCATGGTGCAGCTGCTGCTGGGCAACATCGGCGTGGCCGGTGGTGGCATGAACGCGCTGCGCGGGCACTCCAACATCCAGGGCCTGACCGACATCGGCCTGATGTCCGACCTGCTGCCCGGCTACCTGACGCTGCCGAAACAGGACGAACAGGACTACGACGCCTACATCGCCAAGCGCACGCAGAAGCCGCTGCGCGCCAACCAGATGTCGTTCTGGCAGAACTACCCGAAGTTCCACGTCAGCCTGATGAAGTCGTGGTGGGGCGACGCCGCCACCGCCGACAACAACTGGTGCTTTGATTACCTGCCCAAGCTGGACAAGCCGTACGACATGCTGCAGGCGTACGAGCTGATGAACGAGGGCAAGATCCATGGCTACATCTGCCAGGGCTTCAACCCCCTGGCCTCGGCGCCGAACAAGGGCAAGCTGATCAGTGCGTTCTCCAAGCTGAAGTTCATGGTCAGCATGGACCCGCTGGAAACCGAGACCATCGCCTTCTGGCAGAACCACGGCGCACTGAACGACGTCGACCCGAGCACGATCCAGACCGAAGTGTTCCGCCTGCCCACCACTTCCTTCGCCGAGGAGAACGGCGCGGTGGTGAATTCCTCGCGCTGGCTGCAGTGGCACTGGAAGGGGGCCAACCCACCGGGCGAAGCACGCAGCGACATCGAGATCATGTCCGAGCTGTTCCATCGCATCAAAGCGTTGTACGAGAAGGACGGCGGTGCGTGGTGGGAGCCGGTGCGCGACCTGGCCTGGAACTACGCCAACCCTGAGGTACCCACGCCCGAAGAACTGGCGATGGAATACAACGGCAAGGCGCTGGCCGACGTGTTCGATCCGAAGGACCCGACCAGGCTGGTGCGCAAGGCCGGCGAGCAGCTGGCCGCATTCGGCGACCTGCGCGACGACGGCAGCACCGCCTGCGGCTGCTGGATCTACATCGGTGCCTGGGGCCCGACCGGCAACATGATGGCGCGGCGTGACAACAGCGACCCCACCGGCATCGGCAACACGCTGGGCTGGGCCTGGGCGTGGCCGGCCAACCGCCGCGTGATGTACAACCGCGCCTCGTGCGACGTGGCCGGCCAACCGTTCGATCCGCGCCGCACGCTGCTGGCCTGGAACGGGAAGAACTGGGGCAACGTGGACGTGCCGGACTTCAAGGCCGACGAAGATCCTGCCGGTGGCATGGGCCCGTTCATCATGAACCCGGAAGGCATCGCCCGCTTCTTCGCCAAGGCCGGCATGGCCGAAGGCCCGTTCCCGGAGCACTACGAACCGTTCGATACCCCGCTGCGCAGCAACCCGCTCAGCCCCGGCCAGGCACTGACGCTGAACAACCCGGCAGCGCGCGTATTCGCCAGCGATCGTGCACAGATCGGTTCGCCGGACGAGTTCCCGCATGTGGCCACCACCTACCGCCTGACCGAGCATTTCCACTTCTGGACCAAGCACGGCAAGTTGAACGCCATCATCCAGCCCGAGCAGTTCGTCGAGATCGGCGCGGCGTTGGCCGACGAGCTGGGCATCAACAACGGCAGCCGCGTGCGGGTCAGTTCCAAGCGCGGCCACATCGAGGCGGTCGCCATGGTGACCAAGCGCATCAAGGCCCTGCAGATCGATGGCCGGACCGTGCACCAGGTGGGCGTGCCGATCCACTGGGGCTTCCTCGGTGCGGCCAAGCCCGGATACATCGCCAATACGCTGACCAACGCCATCGGTGACGGCAACTCGCAGACGCCCGAATCGAAGTGCATCCTGGTCAAGGTCGAGAAGGTGTAGGAGACACGCCATGTCACTGCAATCGCTGGACATCATCCGCCGCTCGGCCACCACCACGCCCTCGCCGGAGGCGCGTGGTGCGCACACCGGCCAGGTCGCCAAGCTGATCGATGTGAGCAAGTGCATCGGCTGCAAGGCCTGCCAGGTCGCCTGCATGGAGTGGAACGATCTGCGCGACGAGGTCGGTAGCTGCGTTGGCAGCTACGACAACCCACCCGACCTGAGCGAACAGTCGTGGACGGTGATGAAATTCCGCGAGTACGAGGACGAGAAGGGCAAGCTGGAGTGGCTGATCCGCAAGGAAGGCTGCATGCACTGCAGCGATCCGGGCTGCCTGAAGGCCTGCCCGTCGCCCGGTGCCATCATCCAGTACGCCAACGGCATCGTCGACTTCCAGGAAGAGAACTGCATCGGCTGCGGCTACTGCGTGACCGGTTGTCCGTTCGACGTGCCGCGCATCTCCAAGAAGGACCACAAGGCCTACAAGTGCACGCTGTGTTCGGACCGGGTGGCGGTGGGCCAGGAACCGGCCTGCGTGAAGACCTGCCCGACCGGCGCGATCACCTTCGGCAGCAAGCAGGCGATGACCGAGCACGCGGCCGGACGCGTGGAAGACCTGAAATCGCGCGGCTACGAGAATGCTGGCCTGTACGATCCGCAGGGCGTCGGCGGCACCCACGTGATGTACGTGCTGCAGCATGTGGACAAGCCCGAGCTGTACGCCGATCTGCCCAAGGACCCACGCATCAGCCCGATGGTGGAGGTCTGGAAGGGCGTGGCCAAGCCGCTGGGCGTGCTGGCGATCGCCGCCACCGCCTTCGCCGGCTTCCTGCATTACATCGGCATCGGCCGCAACACGGTCAATGACGAGGAAGAAGAGGAAGCCGAGCACGAGGCGAAGAAGATCGAAGAGGAGCAGCGGCCATGAAGTACGCCCCGCACCCGCGCCAGATCATCCGCTACCGCGCGCCGACCCGCATCAACCACTGGATCGTGGCGATCTGCTTCGTGCTGACCGCGCTGTCCGGGCTGGCGCTGTTCCACCCTGCCCTGTTCCCGTTGACCCAGCTGTTCGGTGGCGGCCCCTGGACGCGCATCCTGCATCCGTTCATCGGGCTGGCCATGGTGGTGGGCTTTGCGCTGCTGGCGTTCCGCATGTGGCGCGACAATCTGCCGACCGCCGACGATCGCGCATGGATGCGCGGCATGCGTGATGTACTGCGCAACGAGGATGAGAAGCTGCCGCCGGTGGGCCGTTTCAATGCGGGCCAGAAACTGCTGTTCTGGGCCATCATCGGCTGCCTGTCGGCGCTGCTGCTGACCGGCTTCGTGATCTGGCGGCAGTATTTCAGCCACTTCTTCCCGATCGGGGTGATCCGCTTCTCGGTGCTGGCCCATGCGCTGTTCGGCTGGGTGCTGATCTGCGCGATCGTGGTGCACATCTATGCGGCGATCTGGATCAAGGGGTCGGTGCGGGCGATGACCCAGGGCAAGGTGACCTATGGGTGGGCGTACAAGCATCACCGGCAGTGGTTCCGGGACATCCTGCGCGGACGTCGGGAAGAGGGGTAGCGGCAGGGCCTGCGGCCCTGCACCCACTTCAAGCCAAGGCAACAGCAACAGCGGCTATCCGTGGGATGGCGGGGTGGATCCGGTTGCGGGGGACGCTGCAAGTACCCCTTCCGGGGCCCGGCCCAGCCGCTGGCGGCTGTGCGTTCGGGCGCTTGCGAAGCAGTGCTTCGCAAGCAAAGCGCCCTCACCCATGTAAGCTCGGTCGCCGCTTGCTCGTGTGCGCTGTCCTGCGCACACGGCAAGACCGGGGTTGGGCGTCCTGCCCAACCCGCCCGA
>NZ_JCAFTA010000026.1:0-22857 GCF_059369815.1 Stenotrophomonas sp. YJH_SMC_27
CAACATCCTGGCCAGAAAGCTGGCCAGGATCGCTTGGGGCGTCTTCAAGAGCGGCCGGGACTTTGACCCGGCCATGCTGAAAGTGGGTCAAGCCTGCTTCCAGCAGGCTTGACCACGAACATAGGATCTCGGCTCTACAGAGGCGGTGCCAACCAACGGTTGGCACCCACCGAATCCTGCCTCTTAGAAGATATCGAACGCGGCGGCGTCGGCCTGCGGCGTATTGAGGTTCAGGTCGTAGTCGGTCAGGCGGTCCATGTCTTCCACCTTCACCCACTCGGTCGCGCCGTTGAGGGTGGCCTGGACCATGCCGCTGGGCGGCTCGTTCTGCGCGATCGGGGTGTCCTTCAGCGCGGTGCGCATGTAGTCGATCCAGATCGGCAGGGCGGCCTTGCCACCGTATTCGCGGTAACCCAGCGAGCGGAAGTCGTCGCGGCCCACCCACACGGTGGTCACGTACGGGCCGCCGAAGCCGGAGAACCAGGCATCGCGGTGGTCGTTGGTGGAGCCGGTCTTGCCGCCCACGTCCTCGCGGCCGAGCACCTTGGCCTGCACGCCGGTACCGCGCTGGACCACGTCGCGCATCATCGACACCAGCTGGTAGGCGGTGCGGGCGTCGATCGCGCGTGGGGCGGTGCGGGCATCGGGGTTGACCGGCGCGGCCGGGGTCTCGGCCTTGGCTTCGGCCTTGGCCGCAGCAGCCGGGGCCACCTTCGGGGCCGGGGCGCCGAAGTTGAAGCCGTCCACCACCTGGCTGACCGGCTGGTCGCTGCTGCCGGCGCAGTCGCGGCAGGCCATCGCCGGGTTTTCCTTGAACACCAGGTTGCCGTCGCGGTCGTTCACCTGGTCGATCAGCCAAGTGTCCACGCGCGAGCCGCCGTTGGCGAACACCGCGTAGCCACGGGCCACCGACAGCGGGGTGAGCGAGGCGGTACCCAGCGACATCGACAGGTTCGGCGGCAGTTCCGATTCGGCGAAACCAAATTCGCTGATGTACTTGCGCGCGTAGTCCACGCCCATGCCATCGAGCAGACGCACCGAGACCAGGTTGCGCGATTGCACCAGCGCTTCGCGCAGGCGCATCGGGCCGCGGAAACCGCCGCCGTCGTTCTGCGGAGCCCAGGTCTTGCCGCGGCGGTCGCGGAACACGACCGGGGCGTCGAGCACGATCGAGGCCGGGTTGTAGCCCTTGTCGAAGGCCGCGGCGTAGATGAAGGGCTTGAAGCTCGAACCCGGCTGGCGGCGGGCCTGGGTGGCACGGTTGAACTTGTTGCCGGAGAAGCTGAAACCGCCAACCAGCGCCTTCAGTGCACCGCTGTGGGCATCCAGCGAGACCAGCGCGGACTGGCCGCGCGGGAGCTGATCCAGCAGCCACTCCCCTTCCTTGGCACCGGCACGCACGCGCACGATGTCACCGCGCTGCACCAGCTTGCCCGGGGTCTTGTTGGTCCACTTGGCGGCACCGGCCGGCAGCACGATCTCGGTCCGGTTGGCCAGCACCACCGTGGCGCTGCCATCGGCACCGGTGCTGGCAACGATGGCCGGCAGCAGGCCGGCCTGGCCGTACAGGCCACGCAGGTGCTCGGCCAGGGCGGCGGCGTCTTCGCCGGCACCCACCTGCACCTGCTTCTCCACGCCGTGCCAGCCGTGGCGGTGGTCGTACAGCAGCAGGCCATCACGGACGGCCAGGTTGGCGGCGGTCTGCAGGGTGGAGTCGATGGTGGTGGTGACGTGGTAACCCTTGTTGACCACATCGCCGCCGAAGCGGGCGATCATCTCCTGGCGCACCAGCTCGGCCACGTAGGGCGCGTCGACCTGCACCGGCGGCTCATGCGCGGTGGCGTGCATCGGCACGGCCTTGGCCGCGTCGGCTTCGGCCTGGCTGACGAACTTCAGGTCGGCCATGCGCTGCAGCACATAGTTGTCACGACGCTGGCGGGCGCGCTCCGGGTTGGAGATCGGGTTGCCCGAGGACGGGAACTTGGGGATGCCGGCCAGCGAGGCCATCTCGTCCAGGTCCAGCTCGTTGAGCTTCTTGCCGTAGTAGAACTCGGCGGCGGCGGCCACGCCGTAGGCGCGGTTGCCGAAGAAACTCTTGTTCAGGTACAGCTCGAAGATCTCGTCCTTGCTCAGTTCGGATTCGATCTTCCGCGCCAGCAGGATCTCGGCCAGCTTGCGGGTATAGCTGTACTCGGAGCTGAGGAAGAACTGGCGGGCCACCTGCTGGGTGATGGTGGAACCACCGGGCACGCGCTTGTCGTTGGTGGTGGCCAGCAGCCAGACCGCGCGGCCGATGCCCTTGTAGTCCACACCGCCATGCTCGTAGAAGCGGGCGTCCTCGGTTGCCAGGAAGGCCTGCTTCAGCTTCTCCGGCACGTCCTTCATGGTGATCGGGGTACGCCGGGTCTCGCCGAACACCGCCATCAGCTTGCCGTCGGCGGCATAGACGTACATCGGCTCCTGCATTTCCACGTCGCGCAGGGTCTGCACGTCGGGAAGCTTGGAGGACACGGCGTAGTACAGACCGCCCACGGCGGCCGCGCCGATCAGCGCCAGGACCAGGACAATCAGGAAGATCCAGCGCAGCCAGCGGCGGAGTCGAGTCATCGGGTTCAGATTCCGATTGCGAATTTCGTGGTCGCAGAGTATAGATTACGCAAGGTGGCGGCTGGGGTCGGCACCGGGGAGCGCAAGGGGAACAGTCAGGGGCTGCATCGTGAATCCGTGAGGAACTTCACAGCAGGGCCGTTGCCATTTGCTAAGAATACGTTATTAATGCTCGGGCGCAGGTCTTGCGTCCAAGTGCCCGTCGGCAGGGGAGAAACCGTGGGGCTCATCCCAAAAAGTCAGTCGCCGCTTGTAGGCGTCGACATCAGTTCGACTGCGGTAAAGCTTTTGCAGCTGTCCCGCAGTGGCAATCGTTTTCGCGTGGAACATTACGCTGTGGAACCTCTTCCGCCGAATGCGGTGGTGGAAAAGAACATCGTCGAAGTGGAGGCCGTAGGTGAGGCCATCCGCCGTGCGATGAACCGCTCGGGGAGCAAGGCCAAGCTGGCCGCTGCCGCCGTTGCCGGTTCGGCGGTGATCACCAAGGTGATCCCGATGCCGGCCGAGCTCGACGAGAACGACATGGAAGCCCAGATCGAGCTGGAAGCGGTCAACTACATTCCGTACCCGATCGAGGAAGTGAACCTGGACTTCGAGGTGATCGGGGCGATCCCGAACAACCCGGAGATGGTCCAGGTGCTGCTGGCCGCGTCGCGTTCGGAGAACGTGGAACTGCGCCAGTCGGCCCTGGAACTGGGTGGCCTGCAGGCCAAGGTGATGGACGTGGAGGCCTTCGCGGTCGAGAACGCCTACGCCCTGGTCGCCAGCGAGCTGCCGGTGTCCATCGACGGCGTGGTCGCGCTGGTGGACATCGGCGCCACCATGACCACGCTCAATGTCCTGCGCGGCGGCCGCAGCCTGTACAGCCGCGAACAGGTGTTCGGTGGCAAGCAGCTGACCGACGAGATCATGCGCCGTTACGGCCTGAGCTACGAGGAGGCCGGCCTGGCCAAGCGCCAGGGTGGGCTGCCGGAAAGCTACGAGATGGAAGTGCTGGAGCCGTTCAAGGAAGCCACGGTCCAGCAGATCAGCCGCCTGCTGCAGTTCTTCTACGCAGGCAGCGAGTTCAACCGCGTCGATCACATCGTGCTGGCCGGCGGCTGCGCCGTGCTCGGTGGCCTGCCGGAAATGGTCGAGGAACAGCTGGGCGTGCCGACCGTGGTCGCCAACCCGCTGGCGCAGATGACCCTGGGGCCGAAGGTGAACGCACATGCGCTGGCCCAGGATGCCCCCGCGCTGATGATCGCCACCGGTCTGGCGCTGAGGAGCTTCGACTGATGGCACGCATCAATCTATTGCCCTGGCGCGCCGAGCGGCGCAAGCAACGCCAGCGCGAGTTCTACGCAATGCTGGGCATGGCCGCGATCGGTGGCCTGCTGCTGTCGCTGGTGATCTGGTTCTATTACGACCGCCAGGTGAGCGGCCAGATGGACCGCAACGCCTATCTGGAAGCCGAGATCGAGAAGGTCAAGGAACAGAACAAGGAGATCGACCGCCTTGACGCGCAGAAGGAACGCCTGCTGGCCCGCAAGAAGGTCATTGAGGAACTGCAGGCCAAGCGCTCGCAGATGGTGCACCTGTTCGATGCGCTGGTGCGCACGATTCCCGATGGCCTGGTGCTGACCGCGCTGAAGCAGGAAGGCGACGTGCTGACCCTGGAAGGGCGCACCCAGTCCAACGCCCGTGTTTCGGCGTACATGCGCAACCTGGAAACGTCCGGCTGGATGACCAACCCGGAACTGTCGATCATCGAAGCGCGTGACCCCGAGAAGGACAAGGACGGCAAGACCGGCCCGGTTGCGGACATCAAGGCGCTGCCCTACGTGTTCGTGGTCAAGGTGAAGCTGCCGGCGCAGAGTGAGGAAGTGGCCGCTACGCCAGGCCTCAACGCCGATGGTTCGGTGGCAACGCCGGCGCCGCCCGCAGTGGCCCCGCTTGCCGCCGGCCCGGATGCAGCGGCGCCCGCCGCGCCGGCCGCAGGCCAGCCCGCTGCTGCTCCGGCTGCACCCGCCCCCGCCGCCGCTCCGGCCAACGCACCTGCTGCCACCCCGGCCGCGCCGAACCCGCCGGCAGCCCCGGCTGCCAAGCCTGCGCCGAAGCCCGAGGGCAGCCGCCTTGCACAGCCGCCGCAGGCCTTCAACGCCCCGCTGCAGGGGGATCGCGCATGAGCCAGAAAATCGATCTGAAGAACCTGGATTTCAACGACATCGGCAACTGGCCGCAGAAGGCCAAGATCGTCTTCTGCTCGCTGTTGGCGCTGGTGATCATGTTCGTTGCGTGGATGCTGCTGATCAGTGGCAAGCGCGAGGAACTGGCCGGCCTGGAATCAAAGGAAGTCGACCTGCGTGCCGAGTTCACCAAGCAGCAGGAACGCGCGGTGAACCTGGCGCCGCTGAAGCAGCAGCTGGCACAGATGGAACAGGTGCTGCAGCAGATGCTGCGGCAGCTGCCCAGCAAGACCGAAATGCCGGACCTGATCATCGACATTTCGCAGACCGCGTTGTCCAGCGGCCTGACCAACGAGCTGTTCGAGCCGGAGCAGGAGCAGGTCAAGGAGTTCTACGCCGAAAAGCCGATCAAGCTGCGCATGGTGGGCAGTTACCACCAGTTCGGTGCCTTCGTCAGTGGCGTGGCGTCGCTGCCGCGCGTGGTCATCCTGACCATGCACGACATCAACCTCAAGCCCAAGGACAAGACCAGCGGCAATGCCCGCAGCGGTGCGCTGGAGCTGTCCGGCACGGTCAAGACCTATCGCTATCTGGATGAGACGGAAGTGCAGGCGCAGCAGGCTGTCGCCGATGCCGAAGCGAAAAAGAAGAACGGCAAGGGGGGCAAGAAGTGATGCGCACGTACATCGCACGCAGTGCAGTGGCGTTGGCGGTCCTGTTGCTGGCCGCCTGTGGCCGCGGCGTGACCAGCACGCCGGGTGATGCGCCCAACCTTGAAAAGTGGGTGGAAGGCGAGCGTGCCCGACCGGCGCAGCCGCTGGAGCCGCTGCCGGTGATGCAGCAGTTCGAAACCTTCGAATACTCCGCACAGGGCCTGCGCGACCCGTTCACCGATGCCTGGACCAATCCGCAGCAGGGGAATGGCGGATTGCGTCCGGATCCGAACCGGCGCAAGGAGCCGTTGGAAGGCTTCCCGCTGGATGCACTGGACATGGTCGGTACCATCGGCACCGGCGCCGCTACCGTGGCGCTGGTGATGGGGCCGGACAAGGTGACCTACCGGGTACGCCCGGGTGGGTACCTGGGGCAGAGCGACGGGCGGGTCACGGCGGTCTTCGAAGACCACGTGGAGCTGATCGAACTGGTGCCGGATGGCGCGGGCGGCTGGCTGGAACGGCCGGCAACGCTCTCGCTTGAAGATCAATGATCGTTTACTGGGGATAGCACGATGACCTTTCACCAAGCCAAGGGGCTGCGTCCCATCCGGCGCTCTACCTTGAACCGTGTCAGCGCGTTGGGAGTCGCGCTGATGCTGGCCTGCGCTCCGGCGCTGGCCGCCGCACCGGCCGAGAAGCCGGTGGGCGCCACCGTGGCTCCGGCGGCAGCGCCGGCCGGCCTGTCGGTGGCCAAGATCGATTTCAAGCGCGGCGATGATGGCGCCGGGCGCCTGATCGTCCAGTTCGACGGCCAGGGCGCGGTGCCGGATCTGCGTACGCAGGGCAACAGCGTGGTGGTCGATGTCGGTAACGCCCGGCTGCCGGCCAACCTGCAGAAGCCGATGAACGTCACCGACTTCGCCACGCCGGTGCAGCGCATCGACGCCAAGCCGTCCGGTGCCGGTACGCAGCTGGTGCTCAGTACCGGTGGCGCGGTGGAGTCGCTGGCCTACCAGAGCGGCAACGAGTACGTGGTGGAGATCAGCCCGCGGCAGGCGCCCGCCGCGGTGGGCGCGGTTACCGCCGGCAGCGTCACCCAGGCCGCCAAGGCGGTGGGGCAGCGTGGCTTCACCGGCAAGCCGGTGACCTTCAACTTCCAGGACGTGCCGGTGCGCACCGTGCTGCAGTTGATCGCCGAGGAATCCAATCTCAACGTGGTGGCGTCCGATTCGGTACAGGGCAATGTGACCCTGCGCCTGGTCAACGTGCCGTGGGACCAGGCGCTGGACATCGTGCTGCGCGCCAAGGGCCTGGACAAGCGTCGCGATGGCAGCGTGATCTGGGTCGCTCCGCAGGCTGAGCTGGCCAAGTTCGAGCAGGAGAAGGAAGACGCGCGCATCGCCATCGAGAACCGCGAAGACCTGGTCACCGATTACGTCCAGATCAACTACCACAGCGCCACGCAGATCTTCAAAGCGCTGACCGAGGCCAAGGGCATCGGCGGCGGTGGTGGTGGCGGCAATGGCGGTGGCGGCGGTTCGTCGCAGGAAGACAGTGGTTTCCTGTCCTCGCGCGGCCGTATCGTGGCCGACGAGCGCACCAACACGCTGATGATCAGCGACATCCCGAAGAAGATCGCGCGCATGCGTGAGCTGATCGGCGTGATCGACCGTCCGGTTGACCAGGTGCTGATCGAAAGCCGTATCGTCATCGCTACCGATACCTTCGCCCGCGAGCTGGGTGCGAAGTTCGGCATCAGCGGCAGCCGCGACAACGTGTACTTCAGCGGCAGCCTGGATGCCAATGCCGAAACCCGCAAGTCGCAGGTCGATACGGCGCAGGCCAACGCCAAGGCGATTCGCGAGTGGCAGGCCGGCGGCAGCGTCGGCCCGGCGCCGATTCCCAGCGGCCCGACCATCAAGCGCGGCCTGAACTGGAACCTGCCGGTGGCCGCAGCCAACAACCCTGGCTCGCTGGCGCTGTCGATCCTCAACGCAGGCTACCTGCTGGACGTGGAGCTGTCGGCCATGCAGGAAGAGTCGCGAGGCGAGGTGATCTCCAACCCGCGCGTGGTTACCACCAACCAGCGCGAGGCGATGATCAAGCAAGGCAAGGAAATCGGCTACGTCACCATCAGCGGCACCGGTGCTGCCGGTGGCGCCGGCTCCACCCCGAATGTGCAGTTCAAGGAAGTGGTGCTGGAACTGCGGGTGACCCCGACCATCACCAACGACAACCGCGTGTTCCTCAACATGCAGGTGAAGAAGGATGAGGTCGACCGCCTGATCGAACTGCAGGGCTACGGCACGGTGCCGTCGATCAACCGCCGCGAGGTCAACACCGCGGTACTGGTCGAGGATGGGCAGACCGTGGTCATCGGTGGCGTGTACGAGTTCACCGACCGCAGCAGCATCAGCAAAGTGCCGTTCCTGGGCGACGTGCCGTTCCTGGGCAACCTGTTCAAGAAGCGCGGCCGCAACAAGGACAAGGCCGAGCTGCTGGTGTTCGTCACGCCGAAGGTGCTGCGCGTGGCCAAGCAGAACTGAGCCCGCGCCACCCGCGCAACGCAGAAGGGCCGCCATGCGCGGCCCTTCTGCGTTTCCACCCGTAGATCCACGCCATGCGTGGATAGCCCAGTAGATCCACGCCATGCGTGGATGGGCCGTTCAGCCGTTCTTGATGCCAATCGCAGGGCACCCTGCGATGATGTCGGGAACCCGTGCCGTCCCGCGCCGGTCAAAGGCCCCCATGAACCTGCCACCGCCGATGCCCGAAACCGTCTCGCCGCCGCCCGCGCCGGCCGCCTCCCGCCTGCATGGCGCCTTCACCCAGCTGGGCGATGCCCTGTCGGCCGAGATCGTCGGCCAGGCGGCACTGGTCGAACGCCTGCTGATCGCGCTGCTGGCCGATGGCCACCTGTTGGTGGAAGGCGCTCCGGGCCTGGCCAAGACCACGGCGATCCGTGCGCTGGCCTCGCGCCTGGAGGCGGATTTCGCCCGCGTGCAGTTCACCCCGGACCTGTTGCCGGCCGACCTGACCGGCACCGAGATCTGGCGCCCGCAGGAGGGCCGCTTCGAATTCGTACCCGGCCCGATCTTCCACCCGATCCTGCTGGCCGATGAAATCAACCGCGCGCCGGCCAAGGTGCAGTCGGCGCTGCTGGAAGCGATGGGCGAGCGCCAGGTCACCGTTGGCCGCCACACCTACGCGCTGCCGCCGCTGTTCCTGGTGATGGCCACGCAGAACCCGATCGAGCAGGAAGGCACCTTCCCGCTGCCCGAAGCACAGCTGGACCGGTTCCTGATGCATGTACGCATCGGCTACCCGGACCAGGCCGCCGAATCGGAGATCCTTCGGCTGGCCCGCGACCGCGCCCGTGGCGCGCTGGGCGAAGCCGCACCGGCGGCGGAAAAGCTGCCGATGCAGGATGTGTTCGATGCCCGCCGCGAAGTGCTGGACCTGCACATGGCGCCGGCGCTGGAACGCTACCTGATCGAGCTGGTGCTGGCCTCGCGTGATCCGCCGCGCTATGACGCTGGCCTGGGCCGCCGCATTGCCTGGGGCGCCAGCCCGCGCGGTTCCATCGCACTGGAACGCTGCGCGCGTGCGCGCGCCTGGCTGGCCGGCCGCGATTTCGTCACCCCTGATGATGTGCGTGCGGTCGCTGCTGACGTGTTGCGCCATCGCGTGCTGCCCAGCTACGAAGCCACCGCCGAAGGCTGGGACGGCGAACGCCTGGTGCAGGAACTGTTGGCCCGGGTGCCGGCACCCTGAGCCTGCGCATGGCCGATCCATCCCTGCACCACGCCTCTTCCGTCAGCGACGGTGACGGGCTGCGCCCGCAGCTGGCCGAACTGGTAGCGCTGCGCCGCCTTGCACAGCGACCGCCGCCGCCACGCCGTGGCCGCGCCGGCAACGCGGGGCAGGCGCCGTCGCCGCTGCGTGGGCGTGGCATGGAGTATGCCGAGTCACGCGAGTACGTGGCCGGTGATGATGCGCGCCATATCGACTGGCGGGTGACCGCACGCACCGGTCGTGCCCACACCAAACTGTTCCAGGCCGAACGCGAGCGGGTCAGCCTGATCGTGGCCGATACCTCGCCGGCGCTGTACTTCGGCACCCGCGTGCGCTTCAAATCGGTGCAGGCCGCACGTGCCGGTGCTGTCGCCGCGTGGTCGGCACAGCGTCGTGGTGATCGCATCGGCGCCCTGCGTGGCAGCGACCGTGAACCACCGATCGCACCGGCAGGTGGCCCGCGCGGCGTGCTGCGCGTGCTGGATGCGCTCTCCCGGTGGTATGCGCAGCCACCGGCCGATGACCTTGGCCTGGAGCGCGCGCTGGACCATGCCGGTCGCGTCCTGCGCCCGGGTGCACGCGTGCTGGTGCTGGCCGACCCGCAGCAGGCCATCCGTATTCCGCCTGCGCGCTGGAGTGCGCTGGCCCAGCACCATGACCTCAGCCTGGTGCTGCTGGTCGATCCATTGGAACTGCAGCCTCCATCGGCTGCGCTGCAGTTCCAGACCCTGCAGCAGCGCATCGGCCTGGACCTGCGGCGCAGCGAGGTGCAGGCCCATTGGCAGGCCCACTTCGTCGAACCATTGCAGGAACTGCGGCGCCAGCTGGGGGCGCGCCGTGTCGATGTGCAGGTGCTGTCCACCGATGCGCCCAGCGATGCCTGGCTGGCACCATCGCCCACCGAGGTGCCGGCATGAGTGCCAACCTGCCGCTGCGCGACGTCCAAGTGCCACCGCCTCCGTCGTGGTGGCCACCGGCGCCGGGCTATCTGATGATCGGCGGTGGGGTGCTGCTGTTGCTGGCGGCGATGGCCTTCGTGTGGTGGCAGCGCCGCCGACGCTGCCAACGCTGGTTGCAGCTGTTCGATCAGGAGCTGGCAACCACCGCCGATGCGGCTGCAGAACTGGCGGCGATTGCAGGACTGCTGCGTCGCGCCGCGCGCCAGGCACAGCCCGGCAGTGAATCCCTGCGCGATGATGCCTGGTGGCAGCGCGTGGATCCGGAAGGCACGCTGCCCGCGGCGCGTCGCAGCCTGCTGGCCGAAGGTGCCTATCGCCCACGCGTGGACGCCAACGATGTGGCGGCGCTGCGCAGCTGGGCGCGCGAGCGCTACCTGGCCATGCTGCTGGAGCGGCGCCGATGAACCTGCTGGCAAGTTACTGGCCATGGCCGGACCTGCAGCTGGCATGGCCGCTGGCCCTGCTGGCGCTGCCGTTGCCGTTGCTGGTGCACTGGTGGAAGCGTCGTGCCGATCCCGGCGCAGCACTGCGCGTGCCCTATGCGGCGACGGAACTGGAAGCGCTGGCCGGTGGCGGCCGCGTTGATGTGTCGTGGCTGCGCACGCTGCTGTTGTGGCTGGGCTGGTGCGCGCTGTGCGTCGCACTGGCACGCCCGCAACAGCTGGGCGAAGCAATCACCCCGCCGCAGCAGGGCCGGCAGATGATGCTGGCGATGGACGTGTCCGGCAGCATGGGCGAGGGCGACATGGTGCTGGGTGGACAGGCGGTGGATCGCCTGACCGCAGCCAAGGCCGTGTTGGCCGATTTCCTGGATCGTCGTGCCGGCGACCGCATCGGCCTGCTGATCTTCGGCGACCGCGCTTACACGCTTACGCCGCTGACGGCCGATCTGGCCAGCGTGCGCGACCAGCTGCGCGACAGCGTGGTTGGCCTGGCGGGTCGCGAGACGGCCATCGGTGATGCCATCGGCCTGGCGGTGAAGCGCCTGCGCAGCCAACCCGAAGGCCAGCGCGTATTGATCCTGCTGACCGACGGCGTCAGCAACGCCGGCGTGCTGGAACCGCTACGCGCGGCGGAGGTGGCCCGCGCCGAGGGCGTGCGCATCCACACCGTCGCGTTTGGTGGCGATGGCAGCATGCGCCTGTTCGGTATTCCCATTTCCGCCGACCAGGACCCGGTCGACGAGACCACGTTGAAGAAGATTGCCAGCATGACCGGTGGCCAGTTCTTCCGCGCGCGTGACACCGCGCAGCTGGCCGGGATCTACGCTGAACTGGACCGGCTGGAGCCGATCGCCGCGAAGGGGCCGAGCCTGCGCCCGCGCGAAGAACGTTATGCCTGGCCATTGGGGGTGGCGTTGCTGCTGGGCGTGCTGGCGTGGCTGTGGCCGGAGCGTCGCCGATGACCGCGCTTGCTTCGAATCTTCCCGATTGGAATGCGCTGCACTTCCTGCGCCCGGAATGGCTGTGGGCCTTGCTGGCTTTGCCGGTCATTCTTGCACTGGCGCTGTACCGGCAGCGGCGCAGCGATGTGTGGCGAACAGCGGTGGATGCCCACCTGTTGCCGCATCTGCTGGCCGCGGGCACGCGCCGCCGCGTACGCCTGCCCTGGGCCGTGCTGCTGGGCTGGACGCTGGCCTCGCTGGCCATGGCCGGGCCGAGCTGGCGCCAGCAGGCACAGCCGATGTTCCAGGCCAGCGCACCGCTGCTGGTCGTGCTGGATCTGTCCAGCCGGATCAATGCCACCGACCTGCCGCCGTCGCGCCTGCTGCAGGCCCGGGCGAAAGTGGGTGATCTGCTGCGTGCCCGCCAGGGCGGACAGGTGGGCCTGGTGGTCTACGCCGAGGATGCCTACACCGTGGCGCCACTGACCGACGACGGCAGCAACGTTGCGCTGTATCTGGACGCGTTGTCGCCGGATGTGATGCCACGCGACGGCCAGCGTGCCGACCGCGGTATCGACTGGGCGACGCGGTTGATGCGCCAGATCGGGGCATTGCGGGGGCAGATCCTGCTGGTCAGCGATCAGGCGGATGATGAAGCGGCACTGGCCGCCGCGCAGGCGCGCAGCCTCGGCCTGCAGGTGTCGGTACTGGGCCTGGGCACATCTGCCGGTGCGGCGTACCGGGATGGCAGTGGGCAGATCCGCCAGGCGACGCTGGATGAAGGCAGCCTGCGTGCGGTGGCTACGGCCGGTGGTGGCCGCTATGTCCGCATCGCCGCCGATGCCAGTGATCTGCGCGCACTGGGTGTACTGGATGCACGCGAAGGTACTGCGGCGCAGCGGCCCGGGGAGGGCAAGCAATGGCGTGATGAAGGGTTCTGGCTGCTGCCACCGGTGATGCTGCTGGCGCTGCTGGCCTTCCGCCGCCGCGCGCTGCTGGTGGCAGTGCTGGCGGTGGGTCTGCTGCCATGGATGAGCGACGTGCAGGCGCAGGCGCCTGCCGCGCCCGCCGCACCGCCAGCGCAGGGCACGCTGTGGAAACGCGCCGACCAGGTGCAGCACCAGCGCTTGGCCGAAGGTGCGCAGGCGTACCGCAATGGCGATTTCGCCAGTGCCCGCAAGCAGTTCGAGGGCATCGACAGCGATGCGGGCTGGTACAACCTGGCCAATGCACTGGCCCGCCAAGGCCACTACGACGAAGCCATTGCCGCCTACGACCGCGCGCTGGCGCTGCATCCCGGCATGGCCGATGCGGTCGCCAACCGTGCCGTGGTCGATGCCGCGCGCAAGCGCAAGCAGTCCGGTGGCAAAGGCCAGGATCAGCAGAAACCACCGCAGAACGGGCAGCAGAAGCCACCGCAGAACGGCCAGGGGCAGCAGAATCCGCAGGGCCAGAAGCCGCAGCAGGGCCAGCAGGATCCTGGCCAGGGCCAGCCGCAACCGGGCCAGCAGGGGCAGCCCAAGCCCGGTGACGACAAGAACCCGTCGAGCCCGCAGCCCGGCGAGCGCGGCCGCGATGGACAGCCGGCGCCACCACAGGTGGAGGATGCCAAGGCACAGGCCCGGGCCGATGAGCAGCAGCGCCAGCGCATGCAGCGGGCAATGCAGCAGGCACGTGAGGGCAAGGGCGAACAGGACGGCAAGCCCGTGCCCGGCAGCGACGGCAGCACTGCGCGCCAGCGCGAGGAGCAACAGGCGGTGGAGGCGTGGATGCGACGCGTGCCGGATGATCCGGGTGCATTGCTGCGGGCCAAGTTCCAGCTGGAAAACCAACGCAGGAAGAGGGAAGGGCGATGACGCGGGCGATCAACATGCACAGGCACTGGCCCCGACAGGTACTGGCGGCGTTGCTGCTGTGGCTGCCGCTGCTGGCCTGGGCGCAGCCGCGCGCGTGGCTGGACCGCGACCGCATCGCGTTGGGTGACACGGTCATGCTCAATGTCGAGAGCGACCAGGGCGCGCCGGACTTCACGTCGTTGCGTACCGACTTCAATCTCAGCGGCCAGACCAGCAGCCGTCAGGTGGAGTGGAGCAATGGCAGCATGCAGCAGCGCACTCTGTATGGCGTGGCACTCACGCCGCGGCGTAGCGGTGCGCTGGTGGTGCCGGGCCTGCAGGTGGGCAGCGTACGTACTGCGCCGTTGACCCTGCAGGTGGATGCCGCTGCCGTGGCCGGCCCCGACAGCAACGCAGTGGCCTTCATCGAAACCGTCGTCGATGACGAGACGCCGTATGTGCAGCAGAGCGTAGGCGTGGTGGTGCGGTTGTATTTCGCTTCGCAGCTGGCCTCCGGCGAACTGGTGCTGGATACCCCGGCCGGTGCGTCGTTGCAGCGGGTGGGCGATGACCGCACCGATGTGCGGCAGGTCAATGGCCGCCGCTACAACGTGGTCGAGCGGCGCTTCCTGCTGATTCCTGAGCGCAGCGGTGCACTTCGGCTGGCCGGTGCGCGTTTCAGTGGGCGCAGTGCCGGTGGCTTCTTCGACGACTTCTTTGGCGGCGGCGACGGGCGGATGAATGCCACCGGCGCCGACCGCACGTTGCAGGTTCAGGCACAGCCGGCACAGGCGCCGCAGCCGTGGCTGCCGCTGCAGGGCCTGCAGCTGCGCTACACCAGTGCACCGACCAGCGCACGTACCGGTGAGGCGGCCAACGTGGTGGTCGAGGCGATTGCCGACGGTGCCACCCGCGCGCAGTTCACCGACCTGCCGGTGCCCGACGTCGGCAGCGCCGCACAGGTGTTCGCCGAACCGGCGCAGTACGAAGAGAGCTTCAACGGCAGCACGCCGCGCCTGAAGATCACCCGCCGTTATTCGATCGTGCCGCGCCAGCCGGGTTCGCTGGTGGTGCCGGGGCCGCGCCTGCCGTGGTGGGATGTTCGTGCGGGCAAGCCACAGGAAGCGAAGCTGCCGGACCTGACACTCGCCGTCGCAGCCGGTAATGGCGGTGGCAGTGCTTCACCTGCGCCGCTGCCGCCGATCGACACAGATGCTGCGCTGCCGGGGGGCGATGGCCAGGACAGCCGTATCGCGGCCACCGATCCGCGCGCCAGCGGCCTGGCCGAGCGTCCGTGGCCATGGATGGGCGCCGCTATCGGCCTGGCGCTGCTGTGGCTGCTGACCCTGCTGTGGGGCTGGCAGCGTGGCCGTCGCCCGCGCGTGGCGCCGCCTGAGGCGGGCAGGGGGGCTGTGGCGACTGGACGTGCCGGCCTGGCCGAACTGCGCCGCGCGCTGGATGGCGAAGGCTTCGATCAGGTAGAAGCTCAGCTATGCGCGATGGCCGGCGTTGAACGCATCGAGCAGGTCATCGCCCGGTTGGATGACCCGGCCCAGCGCCAGGTGCTGCAGGACCTGCAACAGGCCCGCTGGGGCGGGCAGGGTGATCTGGCGCCGCTGCGCACGCGCCTGCGCGGGGTCTTCCGTGACGGACCGCACTGGTCGGCGGCGGCGATCACCGCTGACACTGGCCTGGCGCCGCTGTATCCGCCGCGGCGAACCTGAACCGGCGCCGCTTGCGCGCTTTGTTAGAGTGCATTCATTTTTCGAGGAAACCCGCGCATGACAGCAGCTGCTGCCGACAAGAAGAAGTTGCCCCTGCATTGGAAGATGGGCATCGGCTTTGCGATCGGCCTGATCCTGGGATTGATCGTGCACGCCCTGGGCGGCAGCGTCGAAGGTCTGCAGGCCGGTGCCAAGTGGGTAATGGACTACGTCACCACCCCGGCTTCGGGCCTGTTCCTCAACCTGATCTTCATGCTGATCGTGCCGCTGATCTTCTCGGCGCTGATCATGGGCGTGTCGGAGATGGGCGACATCCGCGCCCTTGGCCGCATCGGCTGGAAGACCCTGGCCTATACCGTGCTGTTGTCCGGCATTGCCGTGGGCATCGGCCTGGTGCTGGTCAACCTGCTCAAGCCGGGCGCCGGCGTCGATCCGCAGGTCGCCGCCATGATGCTTTCGGAGAACGCCGAGCGCAGCAAGGAAATCGTTGCCGGCATCCATGGCACGCCGAAGGGCATGGACATGCTGTTGTCGATCGTGCCGAGCAACGTGCTGCAGGCCGCGTCCGACAACGGCGCGATCCTGTCGCTGATGTTCTTCGCGCTGATGTTCGGCATCGGCATGGTGTTGACCGACGACGAGAAGGTCGCCCCGCTGCGCCGCGCCATCGAAGGCGTGTTTGAAATCTCGATGACCCTGATCAACCTGGTCATCCGCCTGGCCCCGTACGCGGTGGCCTGCTTCATGTTCAACCTGGCCGCACTGTTCGGCTTCGAGCTGATCATCCGCCTCGGTGCCTACGTGGGCGTGGTGGTGCTGGCGCTGGGCCTGCACATGATCGTGACCTACGGCACCGCCGTGTGGCTGTCCGGCCGTTCGCCGCTGTCGTTCTTCCGCGATACCCAGGAAGCGACGGTGATGGCGTTCTCCACCGCCTCCAGCAACGCCACCCTGCCGACCGCGCTGCGCGTGGCCGACCAGATGGGCCTGCCGCAGCGCGTGTCGCGCTTCGTGCTGACCGTGGGCGCCACCGCCAACCAGAACGGCACTGCGCTGTTCGAGGGCGTGACGGTGATCTTCCTGGCCCAGTTCTTCGGCGTGGACCTGAGCATCGGCCAGCAGATCATGGTGATGGCGGTCTGCATCCTCGGTGGCATCGGTACCGCTGGCGTGCCATCCGGCTCGCTGCCGGTGGTGGCGATGATCTGCGCCATGGTGGGCGTGAACCCGCTGGGCATCGGCCTGATCCTGGGCGTGAACCACTTCCTGGACATGTGCCGTACCGCACTGAACGTGACCGGCGACCTGGCCCTGACCACCCTGGTGGCCAAGGGCGAAGGCCACGATGGCCCGGCGCTGGGCCCGCAGCAGGACTGAGTCCGGATTCCCGCCCCCGGACTCCGGGGGCGGGTAGTGCCGGCCGCTGGCCGGGTACGCGTCATCGCATGCGCGCTGCCGCTCCCACGTTCCGCGATGCGAATCGTAGGCCCCCCTTACCGGCCTCCACACCCCCGCGCCTAGGGCGCAGCCCCCGGACTCCGGGGGCTGTAGTGCCGGCCGCTGGCCGGCAACTTCATGATCTTCATTGAATTCTGCGCACTTGGCGGCCAGCGGCCGGCACGACCGGACAAGGTGAACCGACCCCCCGCCCGGCGACTATGGGACAATAGGCCGCCCGCACGTCCGCGGCCGCCTCCCGATTCCGACAGAACCATGACGCAGCCTACCCGTCGCCAGTTGGCCAACGCCATCCGCTTCCTTGCCGCCGATGCGGTTGAAACCGCAAAGTCCGGCCACCCCGGCATGCCCATGGGCATGGCCGACATCGCCGAAGTCCTCTGGAACGACTACCTCCGCCATAACCCGAGCAACCCGCACTGGTTCAACCGCGACCGTTTCGTGCTGTCCAACGGCCATGGTTCGATGCTGCAGTACGCGCTGCTGCACCTGAGCGGTTACGACCTGCCGATCGAGCAGCTCAAGTTGTTCCGCCAGCTGGGCAGCCACACCGCCGGCCACCCGGAGCGCCATGAGACCCCGGGCGTGGAAACCACCACCGGCCCGCTGGGCCAGGGTTTCGCCAACGCCGTGGGCTTCGCCCTGGCCGAGAAGCTGCTGGCACAGCGCTTCAACCGCCCGGAGCTGGAAGTGGTCGACCACCGCACCTGGGTGTTCATGGGCGATGGCTGCCTGATGGAAGGCGTGTCGCATGAAGCGGCGTCGCTGGCCGGTACCTGGGGCCTGCACAAGCTGGTCTGCTTCTGGGACAACAACCACATCTCCATCGACGGCAACGTCGAGGGCTGGTTCACCGACAACACCCCGGAGCGTTTCGAAGCCTATGGCTGGAACGTGGTCCGTGACGTCGATGGCCACGACCCGGAAAGCATCAAGGCCGGCATCGAGGCCGCGCTGTCGCAGAGCGACAAGCCGACCCTGATCTGCTGCCGCACCACCATTGGTTTTGGTTCGCCGAACAAGGCGGGCAAGGAATCCAGCCACGGCGCACCGCTGGGCAAGGACGAACTGGAAGCCACCCGCAAGCAGCTGGGCTGGGAATACGGTCCGTTCGAGATCCCGCAGGCGATCTACGACGGCTGGCGCGCCAATGGCGCCGGCACCCTGCGCCAGGCCGAGTGGGAACAGCTGTTCGACAAGTACGCCAGCCAGTACCCGGGCGAGGCCGCCGAACTGACCCGTCGTTCGCACGGCGAACTGCCGGCCGACTTCGTTGCCAAGGCCGATGCCTACATCGCCCAGGTGGCGGCTGAAGGCCCGACGATCGCCTCGCGCAAGGCCTCGCAGCTGGCCATTGAAGCCTATGCTCCGCTGCTGCCGGAAATCGTCGGCGGCTCGGCCGACCTGGCGCACTCCAACCTGACCCTGTGGAAGGGCAGCAAGTCCGTTGCCAGCGACGACGCCAACGCCAACTACGTGTACTACGGCGTGCGCGAGTTCGGCATGACCGCCATTGCCAATGGCCTGGCCCTGCACGGTGGCTTCATTCCGTTCGACGCCACCTTCCTGGTGTTCAGCGACTACGCTCGCAACGGCGTGCGCATGAGCGCGCTGATCCCGGCCCACGCCATCCACGTCTATACCCACGACTCGATCGGCCTGGGCGAAGACGGCCCGACCCACCAGCCGGTGGAGCACCTGGCTTCGCTGCGCTACATCCCGAACAACGACGTGTGGCGTCCGTGCGATGCGGTCGAGTCGGCAGTGAGCTGGAAGGCCGCGATCACCCGCCAGGACGGTCCGAGCTGCCTGGTGTTCAGCCGCCAGAACCTGCCGCACCAGCCGCGCAACGCCGAGCAGATCGCCCAGATCGAGCGCGGTGGCTACGTGCTGGCCGATGCCGCCGGTACCCCGGACGTGATCCTGATCGCCACCGGTTCGGAAGTGTCGCTGGCAACCGAAGCCAAGGCCCAGCTGGACGCGGCCGGCCTCAAGACCCGCGTGGTCTCGATGCCGTCCACCGACGTGTTCCTGCGCCAGGATGCGGCCTACCGTGAATCGGTGCTGCCAAATGCCGTGCGCAAGCGCGTGGCCGTGGAAGCCGGCGTGACCGGTTTCTGGCGCCAGTTCGTCGGCCTGGACGGCGCGGTGGTCGGTATCGACACCTTCGGTGCCTCGGCGCCGGCCGACCAGCTGTACAAGCACTTCGGCATCACCACCGCCCACGTGGTGGAAGCGGCCAAGTCGCTGTAAGCAGCATCGCAGCGTGATGCAGGAAAGGCCGGCGCAAGCCGGCCTTTCTCGTTTTCCTGGGTAGATCCACGCCATGCGTGGACGAGAAAAGGGGACGGCGTGTTCCGCCCGACGGCGCCGCTGTCGCGTTGGCCTCTTCATCTGGCCTGCGTTCCTTGCGAAAAGGAGAGTCTGCCGAGACAACCTCAATAGTAAAAATGGTCAACAAGCGCGGCGCAGAAACCTATACTGGATTTGCGGAGTGTAAGGTGTGGCCTTACACTGGTGCTGCATGATCGTCAGCTTCAGGCATAAGGGCCTGAAGGCGCTCTATGAGCGGGGCGACATTTCCGGAGTCCGTGCCGATCATGTGGCTCGGTTGCGGCGTTTGCTTCTGCAGTTGGATCAAGCCCGGCTGCCTGGAGACATGGGGCTGCCCGGAAATCGCCTGCATCCCCTGCACGGAAGCTATAGCGGCTACTGGGCTGTGAATGTCTCGGCGAGTTGGCGATTGGTGTTCCGCTTTCGTGGGCTCGACGTCGAACTGGTCGATTACCTTGATTACCACTAGGAGTCTGCTCGATGCCGTTGCATGATCCGCCGCATCCAGGAGAATCGCTGCGCGAAGACATCCTGCCGGCGATCAGCATGTCCATCAGTGCGCTGGCGCAGCACCTTGGTTATTCCCGTGGACAGCTGTCGACCATCATCAACGGGCACGCCGGCATCTCTGCTGAACTCGCGTACCGTCTTGAACTTGCGGGCCTCGGCAGTGCTCGTATGTGGCTGGCGATGCAGGCGGCCTATGACCTGTGGCAGGTCGAGCATCGAGAGCATCCGCCCATTGCCCGCCTGTATCTTGAGGATGCAGTGAGGATAGAGCGGTAGATCCACGCCATGCATGGATGAAAAAGGGGACGGAGGGGATCAAGTCGTCTGTGCATGAACGACTTGATCCCCTCCGTCCCCCTTTCTCAGGCAGTGCGTGCCAGCGCCAGGCGCAGCAGTCGCGCGTCCAGGCGCTCTGCGAAATCCGTCGGGGCCTGTAGACCCATGCGCTGCAGGTACACCGCATCGCCGTCGCCGGCCGGTTGCCGCAACGCTGCCCAGACGGTACGCAGCTTGTCGCCGCGGGTCTGCGTGTTGGCCTTCAGCCAACCCAGCGCTTTCACCAGCACCTGCTCGATCTCGTTGAAGTCGCTGCCCAACGGATAGTCCGGCAGGCTGCCATCGGCGCGGAACGGTGCCAGCGCTGCCGCCAATGCCTGCGGCGTATTGCGCTGCAGGCGCACCGGGTGCGGTTGCGCGGTCGCCAGCAGCTTGCGCGCGGCATGTGCCTGCTGCAGCAGATCGCCCTGGAACGGGGCTTCGGTGATCGCGGTCATCGCATGCACGCAGTCCTCGTCGGTCAGACCTCGCAGGTCGGCGATGCCGTACTCGTTCAGGTAGATATCGCGCAGGTGGCGCGGGATGGTGGTGTGCCCGTAGTTCCAGCGCACGTTGGATTCGCGGCGGCCCTTGTCATCGCGCGCGGCGCGGAACATCAGCACGCTGCGCGCTTCCGGCAGGGCATGTGCCATCGCCACGAAGTTGTATTGGCCGCCCACGCCGGATACCACGCGGCCATCGTCCAGCGCGTCCGACACCGCCGCGCCCAGCGCGGTGGCCATCATGCAGGAGTTGAAGAAGCGCGCATGGCGGCGCTGCAGGCGTTCCAGCGTTTCGTTGCCGCCGTACAGCTGGTTGATCTCGCTGATGCGGCGCATGCCGATCGCGCGGCATTCGTCTTCCGGCAACGTGCGCAGCCATTCGTAGAATTCCGGCGAGCCCAGGTAGAACGCGCCGTGCAGGTACTCACCCTCGGCGGCCAGGGTGGCGTGGTCGATCGACAACGTGCTGCCGTTCTCGATGCGCTGCATCAGCGCCAGGTCGTCGTGCACCTTGCGCTTGATCACCCCGGTCTGCACCAGCCGGCGGAAGCCCTCGTTGAGCATCTCGCTGCAGCCGTACAGGCCCACCTCGAACGGATCCAGTCCGCCGATTTCCTGCACCAGAGGGTGGCTGGCCAGCTGCGGATCCAGCGCGTGCAGCACGCGGCGGTAGCGGGCGTTGTCGGTGTGGCGCAGCACCAGCGCGTGGCTGAGTGCATCGGCCAGCGTGCCGATACCGATCTGCAGGGTGCCGCCGTCGCGCACCAGCGTGCTGGCGTACAGGCCAATGGCGTAGTCGGCATCGCCGACCGGCTGCCGCGGCAGCCCGAACAGCGCCGGGTACGGCGGTGGCGGGGTGATCACCAGATCGAAGAACGACACATCGACCGTGGCCGAGCCGCCCATATAGGGCAGCTGCGGATCGATCTCGGCGATCATCAATGGGCGCTGCAGGCCGCGCGCGGTCATCGCATCCAGCGTGTCCTGGGTAATGTCGTTGTTGCACGACAGGGAAAGCCGGCGGTCGTTCGGGCGCATCGCCACCTTCTGCACGATCACCTGCGGTGCGCGCTGCGCCACCGCGTCGGCGGCATGGGTGTAGTTCAGGCTGGTATAGCTGGATTGTGCCTGCCGCGACCCGAGCAGGGCGCCGGACTGCATGTAGAACTCTTCCACCTGCACATGTGCCGGCAACGCGTCGCGCGCGATCGCATCGGCATAGGCCAGGCGCGGGAAATCGTCGCCGAAATGGCGCTGCGCGAACGGCGCCAGGAAGCGCGCTTCCAGACCGTTGCCGCGCGCCTTCGGCGGGTTCAGCGACAGTGCGGTATACAGCTGCAGCGGCCGCGAAGGGTCGTGCTCGACGCGTGCGTAGAGGGCATTGAGCAGCCGGTGCGGCTTGCCCAGTGCCAGCGGTGCCCCGATCCGCAGCGGCCCGTCCACGCGCGCAAACAACCAGTCGACGGCGGCGTCCAGGTCGGTGAGGTGTTCGGTCATGCGGGGCGGTCCTGCGTGTGGGGGAGTGCGGGCATTACAGCATGTCGGGCTTTAACCGCCGTCGACGCGAGACTTCCGCGCCGGACACCATGAACTGCCCATCGCCGCGGTAATGCACCGTGCGCGGCAGCTTCGGCCGGGGCGCGACGTGGGCGCGCACGATTTCCCAGATGAACAGGTTGCTCGATGCCACCTGGCTGTCGTCGTACAAGCGGCATTCGAAGTTCGAGTGGCATTGCCCGACCAGTGGCGCGCCGACCTCGCGTGCGGGCAACGCGTCGAGCCCGAACCGGGCGAACTTGTCGACCTCGCGGCCGCTGCAGTTGCCGATGTCGACCACGGTATCGAGCAGCTCCACGCCGGGTACGTTGATCACGCACTCGCCACTACTGACGGCCAGTGCATGGCTGTGGTTTTCATTCCACAGGTAGGTGGCGACCAGCGACGGCGAAAAGCCCATCACCATGTGCCAGCCCATCGTCATCAGGTTGCGCTGGCCCTGCCACGCGGTACTGACCAGCACGATCGGGCCGGGTTCGAGGAAGCGGCGCGCCTGCTCGACCGGGAAATCCTTCTTGGGCAGCGCTTTCATCCGGGGCCTGGGGCGGGAGGAATCGATGCTGGCGCAGCCGGGATGAACCCGGAGTTGAAGTGACCCCCGAGACTTGGACAGGGGTCAGGCGGCCGATTGGGCCTGTTGGGTCTGCTCCCGGTACTGTACCGGGCTCAGGCCCTTCAATTTCAATTTGATTCGCTCTTGGTTGTAGTACTGGATGTATTCCACCAGCCCCGCCTCCAGACTCTCGATGCTGTCAAAGCTGTTCAGGTAAAAGAACTCCGACTTCAGCGTCCCAAAGAAGCTCTCCATCGCTGCATTGTCCAGGCAGTTGCCACGCCGGGACATGCTTTGTTTCAAAGAGTGCTTTTCCAGCATGTGCCGGTAGTTTTCATGCTGGTACTGCCAGCCCTGATCGGAGTGGATCATGGGGCGCTCATCCGGCGAAAGCTTCTTGATGGCCTCCTCCAGCATCTGACCTACCAGATCGAACACGGGCTGGCGCTTGATCTGATAAGCCACGATTTCGCCGTTGTAGAGGTCCATGATCGGCGAC
>NZ_JCAFTA010000027.1:0-16966 GCF_059369815.1 Stenotrophomonas sp. YJH_SMC_27
GAAATGGTGATGCCGGGTGACAACGTCAAGATGGTCGTCACCCTGATCAACCCGGTGGCGATGGACGAAGGCCTGCGCTTCGCCATCCGCGAAGGCGGCCGCACCGTCGGCGCCGGCGTGGTCTCGAAGATCATCGAGTAAGCCTGCAGTACCGGTGGTTGCATAGCGCCGCCGGTTACGCGAATGGCGGGCCGGGAACCTCGGTCCGCCTTCGCCGTCTAAGGGAAGGCAAGTTTCAACACGTACGCCAGTAGCTCAATTGGCAGAGCAGCGGTCTCCAAAACCGCAGGTTGGGGGTTCGAGTCCCTCCTGGCGTGCCATCTGCCCACCTTATCCAGCGGCCTGGGCCGCTAAAGCAGACACAGCCGGATGAATAGCAAGATCGAACACTCCAAGGACAACTCCGCCAATGGCGGGGATATCGTCAAGTACGTCGCCGCATCGCTGCTGGTGCTGGCCGGTCTGTTCGTCTGGTTCTGGTTCTCCGCCGATTCCGGTCGCGCCACCCAGCTGGGTGCGTGGGCGGGTCAGCTGCGTGCGTTGGCGGTTGTGGTCGGTCTGGTTGGCGGTATCGGCGTGTTCATGCTGACCGGCAAGGGGCGCGACACCCGCGAATTCCTCTCCGAGTCGCGCTTCGAACTGCGCAAGGTGGTCTGGCCGACGCGCCAGGAAGCCATCCGCATGACCTGGGTCGTGATGGTGGTGGTGACCATTCTCAGTCTGTTGCTGGGTGGGTTCGATTACGTCATTCAGTGGCTGGTTCAGTTGTTCCTGAGCCGCTAAGGAGAATTGCATGAAGCGTTGGTACGTCGTTCACGCCTATTCGGGCTTCGAGAAGTCGGTGGCGCAGGCCCTGCGCGATCGCATCGTCCGTGACGGCATGGAAGAGCGCTTCGGCGATGTCCTGGTCCCGACCGAAGAAGTGGTCGAGATGCGCGCTGGCCAGAAGCGCCGCTCCGAGCGCAAGTTCTTCCCGGGTTATGTGCTGGTCCAGATCGAGACCCACGAAGAAGCCGGCATTCCGCGCATCGACAACGAAAGCTGGCATCTGGTCAAGGAAACCCCGCGCGTCATGGGCTTCATCGGCGGCACCGCCGACCGTCCGCTGCCGATCGCCGATTCCGAGGCCGAGGCCATCCTGAACCGCGTTCAGGAAGGTGTCGAGAAGCCGCGTCCGAAGGTGCTGTTCGAGCCGGGCCAGATGGTCCGCGTCACTGATGGCCCGTTCAACGATTTCAATGGCGTCGTCGAAGAAGTCAACTACGAGAAGAGCCGTCTGCGCGTTTCCGTGCTGATCTTCGGTCGCGCTACTCCGGTCGAACTCGAGTTCGGCCAGGTCGAAAAAGCCGTCTGATCCAACTGCAGAGTCGAGCCATGCTCGGCTCCTGAACAGAAACCGGGCTTGGCCCGGTTTCTCTCGTTTATGTGCCACTTCAGGCATGTGAAGAAAAAACCTGATATAGTGCGCGGCTCCCCGCTGGGAAGCCAGCAGGATGAGGCCGCCGCAAGGCGGCCTTCAGCATGATTTCAAAACGCGATGCCGGGACGCGTGATTCCCGGTCCGATGGGGAGCCTGTTGTCGAAAGGCGCTAGCACCCGGAGAGTACTCACATGGCAAAGAAAGTTGTCGGTTACATCAAGCTGCAGGTGAAGGCCGGTCAGGCCAACCCCTCGCCGCCGGTCGGCCCTGCGCTGGGTCAGCGCGGTCTGAACATCATGGAATTCTGCAAGGCGTTCAACGCTGCCACGCAGAAGCTCGAGCCGGGCCTGCCGGTTCCGGTGATCATCACGGCCTACTCGGACCGTACGTTCACCTTCATCACCAAGAGCACCCCGGCCACCACCCTGCTGAAGAAGGCTGCTGGCATCTCGTCGGGCTCCAAGCGCCCGAACACCGAGAAGGTCGGCAAGGTCACCCGTAAGCAGCTGGAAGAGATCGCCAAGGCGAAGGAACCGGATCTGACTGCCGCCGATCTGGACGCCGCCGTGCGTACCATCGCTGGCTCTGCCCGTTCCATGGGCCTCGTGGTGGAGGGTTAATAAGATGGCACAGACCAAGCGTGAGAAGGCCATCAAGGCCGCCGTCGTCCCGGGCAAGGCATACGCCTTCGAGGACGCGATCAACATCCTGAAGACCGCCACCAAGGCCAAGTTCGTCGAGTCGATCGACGTCGCTGTGCGCCTGGGCGTCGATGCGAAGAAGTCCGACCAGCAGGTCCGTGGCTCCACCGTGCTGCCGGCCGGTACCGGCAAGTCGGTCCGCGTCGCCGTGTTCGCTCCGGCCGGTGCCAAGGCTGACGAAGCCCTGGCCGCTGGCGCCGAAGCCGTCGGCATGGATGATCTGGCCGAGAAGATGCAGGCCGGCGATCTGAACTACGACGTCGTCATCGCGACCCCGGACGCCATGCGCGTCGTCGGCAAGCTGGGCACCGTGCTGGGCCCGCGTGGCCTGATGCCGAACCCGAAGGTCGGCACCGTTTCCCCGAACCCGGGTGAAGCCGTGAAGAACGCCAAGTCGGGCCAGGTCCGTTACCGTACCGACAAGGCCGGCATCATCCACTGCACCATCGGCAAGGCCGACTTCGCCGAAGACGCGCTGAAGTCGAACCTGACCGCGCTGCTGCTGGACCTGATCAAGGCCAAGCCGGCCACCTCCAAGGGCACCTACCTGCAGAAGGTTTCGGTCAGCTCGACGATGGGCCCGGGCGTCACCGTCGACCAGTCGTCGCTGACCCTGAAGTAATTGTTTCAAGCGGTCACGGTACCTTCGGTGCCGTGACCGTGACATTTGAAGGCACCGCTGGCAGTGCATCGCCCGCGGTAGCCGTCAAAGACCGCAGGCGCGGTCGTGGCAATACCGGCGACGGGCAGGGAAGCTCGACCTGGCAAGGAGTCGCCGCCGGAGCAGTCATGAACGCTTAATCGATTCCCCGGAATCACCCTGCGTAGATGGTGCCCTTCTGGAGTTTTTCTGGTTCACGCACGTCTGGGTTTCCCCAGGTTGGCCCACTCCAGGTCTAGAACGGCCCACCCCCGGAACATCATCCCGATGTTCCCGGCGTCCAGGACGGATGCCGCACAGGACCGCACACGGCAGGAGCCGTAAGCGGAGTTCAATAGGAGGAGTGCAATGGCTCTCAATCTGTCCCAGAAGCAAGAAGTAGTCGCCGAGCTGGCAGACGTCGCCGCCAAGGCCCACTCCTTGATCGCAGCCGAATACGCTGGCACCACGGTCGCCCAGATGACCGCGATGCGCAAGCAGGCTCGTGAAACCGGTGTTTTCTTGAAGGTTGTCAAGAACACCCTGGCTTCGCGCGCCGTTGAAGGCACCGAGTTCGCAGTCGCCCAGGACCAGATGGTTGGTCCGCTGCTGTACGCGTTCTCGCTCGAGGAGCCCGGCGCTGCCGGTCGCCTGATCAAGGAAGCCGCCAAGGGCAACGACAAGCTGAAGGCTAAGGTCGTCGCCATCGGTGGCGAAGTGTTCCCGGCAAGCCACGTCGAAGTGCTGGCCTCGCTGCCGACCCGCGACCAGGCCCTGGCCATGCTGGCCCGCGTCCTGACCGAGCCGGTCACGATGTTTGCCCGCGCCATCAAGGCCGTTGGCGAGAAGCAGGGTGGTGGCGACGTCGCTGCCGACGCTGCCGAGCCGGCCGCCGAGACCGCCTGAGTTTCGACTTATCGTGGTTCCTGACGGAACCTCAACCCAGAAAATCATCCAAAGGTATTAATCATGTCCCTTACCAACGAACAGATCGTCGACGCCATCGCCGAGAAGTCCCTGATGGAAGTGATGGAGCTGGTCAAGGCCATCGAAGAGAAGTTCGGCGTCTCCGCCGCTGCTCCGGTTGCCGTGGCTGCCGCCGCTGGCCCGGCCGCTGCTGTTGAAGAGCAGACCGAGTTCACCGTCACCCTGAAGTCGGCCGGCGACAAGAAGGTCGAAGTCATCAAGGCCGTCCGCGCCATCACCGGCCTGGGCCTGAAGGAAGCGAAGGACCTGGCCGAAGCCGGTGGCGTCCTGAAGGAAGGCGCTTCGAAGGAAGACGCCGAGAAGATGAAGAAGGACCTGGAAGCTGCTGGCGCGACTGTCGAAGTCAAGTAAGCAGTTACCTTGCATCGTCATCGATTCGCGGCGATGCAGCCAAGGCTGGGGGCGTAAGCCCCCGGCCTTTGGTCGTTGTTGCGGTGGTGTAGAGTCGACTGTTGGTCGACTGCTGTGAAGGAAGTCGACCAACAGTCGACTCTACCGTTTCAAAAGCAGGAAAAAGCCCAACACGGGCTGCAGTCAAACCCCGGCAGGCCAGCGCACGGCGCGGCAGCGGGGGCGTGGTAGCAGACGAGTTGGCAGTTGGAAGTAGCGGGAGAAGGCGTGCTGGTGCCGGCAATACCAGCGACTTCCAACTGACAATTTCAAGTTCCCTTCAGGGTCGTGGACGCACGGCCCGCACAACAAGGTGGAAGACCTCATGACGTCCTATTCGTTCACCGAAAAAAAGCGTATCCGCAAGGATTTCGGCAAGCAGCGCTCGATTCTCGAAGTGCCGTTCCTGCTCGCCATCCAGGTGGATTCCTATCGTGAATTCCTGCAGGAAAACGTCGATCCGGCCAAGCGCACGGACCACGGCCTGCATGCTGCGCTGAAGTCGGTCTTCCCGATCGCCAGCTACAGCGGCAATGCTGCCCTGGAATACGTCGGCTACAAGCTGGGCGAACCGGTCTTCGACGAGCGTGAGTGCCGCCAGCGCGGCATGAGCTACGGCGCCCCGCTGCGCGTCACCGTGCGCCTGGTGATCTACGACCGTGAGTCGTCGACCAAGGCCATCAAGTACGTGAAGGAGCAGGAGGTCTATCTGGGCGAAATCCCGCTGATGACCGAGAACGGCACCTTCATCGTCAACGGTACCGAGCGCGTCATCGTCTCGCAGCTGCACCGCTCGCCGGGCGTGTTCTTCGACCACGACCGCGGCAAGACCCACAGCTCGGGCAAGCTGCTGTACAGCGCCCGCATCATTCCTTACCGCGGTTCCTGGCTGGACTTCGAGTTCGACCCGAAGGATGCGCTGTTCACCCGTATCGACCGCCGCCGCAAGCTGCCGGTGTCGATCCTGCTGCGCGCGCTTGGTTACAGCAACGAAGAGATGCTGGCCGAGTTCTTCGAGATCAACACCTTCCACATCAACCCGGATGAAGGCGTCCAGCTGGAGCTGGTGCCCGAGCGCCTGCGTGGTGAAACCCTGGGCTTCGACCTCGCCGACGGCGACAAGGTCATCGTGGAAGCCGGCAAGCGCATCACCGCGCGCCACATCAAGCAGCTGGAAGCCTCGGGCATCGCCGCCCTGGCCGTGCCGGACGACTACATCGTCGGCCGCATCCTGTCGCACGACGTGGTCGATGCCTCGACCGGCGAACTGCTGGCCCAGGCCAACGACGAGATCACCGACGAACAGCTGCAGGCCTTCCGCAAGGCCGGCGTGGACGCGGTCGGCACCCTGTGGGTGAACGACCTGGATCGTGGTCCGTACCTGTCCAACACCCTGCGCATCGACCCGACCAAGACCCAGCTGGAAGCGCTGGTCGAGATCTACCGCATGATGCGTCCGGGCGAGCCGCCGACCAAGGATGCCGCGCAGAACCTGTTCCACAACCTGTTCTTCACCTTCGAGCGCTACGACCTGTCCGCGGTCGGCCGCATGAAGTTCAACCGTCGCGTGGGCCGCAAGGAAACCACCGGCGAAGCCGTGCTGTACGACAGCAAGTACTTCGGTGAGCGCAACGACGAAGAGTCCAAGCGCCTGGTCGCCGCCCACGGCGACAGCTCCGACATCCTCGACGTGATCAAGGTCCTGACCGAGATCCGCAACGGTCGCGGCGTGGTCGACGACATCGATCACCTGGGCAACCGTCGCGTGCGCTCGGTCGGTGAAATGGCCGAGAACGTGTTCCGCGTGGGCCTGGTCCGCGTCGAGCGCGCGGTCAAGGAGCGCCTGTCGATGGCCGAGTCGGAAGGCCTGACCCCTCAGGAGCTGATCAACGCCAAGCCGGTCGCCGCTGCCATCAAGGAGTTCTTCGGTTCCTCGCAGCTGTCGCAGTTCATGGATCAGAACAACCCGCTGTCGGAAGTGACGCACAAGCGTCGCGTCTCGGCCCTGGGCCCGGGCGGCCTGACCCGCGAGCGCGCCGGCTTCGAAGTGCGCGACGTGCACCCGACCCATTACGGCCGCGTCTGCACCATCGAAACCCCGGAAGGCCCGAACATCGGCCTGATCAACTCGCTGGCCGTGTACGCCCGCACCAACCAGTACGGTTTCCTCGAGACCCCGTATCGAAAGGTCGTGGACGGCAAGGTCTATGACGAAGTCGAGTTCCTGTCGGCGATCGAAGAAAACGAGTACGTCATTGCGCAGGCCAACGCGCTGACCGACGCCAAGGGCACCCTGACCGAGCAGTTCGTGCCGTGCCGCTTCCAGGGCGAATCGCTGCTGAAGCCGCCGGCGGAAGTGCACTTCATGGACGTCTCGCCGATGCAGACCGTGTCGATCGCGGCCGCGCTGGTTCCGTTCCTGGAGCACGATGACGCCAACCGCGCACTGATGGGCGCCAACATGCAGCGTCAGGCCGTGCCGACCCTGCGTGCGCAGAAGCCGCTGGTGGGTACCGGCATCGAGCGCGCCGTGGCGCGTGACTCCGGCGTGACCGTGAACGCCCGCCGTGGTGGCGAGATCGTGCAGATCGACGCAGCCCGCATCGTGGTCAAGGTCAACGAGGAAGAGATCGTTGGCGCCACCGACGCGGGCGTGGACATCTACAACCTGGTCAAGTACACCCGTTCGAACCAGAACACCTGCATCAACCAGCGTCCGCTGGTCCAGGTGGGTGACGTCATCGCCCGCGGTGACGTGCTGGCCGACGGTCCGTCCACCGACATCGGCGAACTGGCCCTGGGCCAGAACATGCTGATCGCGTTCATGCCGTGGAACGGCTACAACTTCGAAGACTCCATCCTGCTGTCCGAGCGCGTGGTGGAAGAAGATCGTTACACCACGATCCACATCGAAGAGCTGACCTGCGTCGCGCGTGACACCAAGCTGGGGCCGGAGGAAATCTCCGCCGACATCCCGAACGTCTCCGAGCAGGCGCTGAACCGCCTGGACGAGAGCGGCGTGGTGTACATCGGTGCGGAAGTCCGTGCCGGCGACATCCTGGTCGGCAAGGTCACCCCGAAGGGCGAAAGCCAGCTGACTCCGGAAGAGAAGCTGCTGCGCGCGATCTTCGGCGAGAAGGCTTCGGACGTGAAGGACAGCTCGCTGCGCGTTCCGCCGGGCATGGACGGCACCGTCATCGACGTGCAGGTCTTCACCCGCGACGGCATCGAGAAGGACAAGCGCGCCCGCCAGATCGAAGAGTCTGAAATCAAGCGCGTCAAGAAGGACTTCGACGACCAGTTCCGCATCCTGGAGGCCGCCATCTACATGCGTCTGCGTTCGCAGATCGTGGGCAAGGTGGTCAACGGTGGCGCTGGCCTGAAGAAGGGTGACGTGATCACCGACGCCTTCCTGGACGGCCTGAAGAAGGCTGACTGGTTCGCCCTGCGCATGAAGGACGAAGACGCTTCGGAAGCCATCGAGCGCGCACAGAAGCAGATCCAGGCGCACGAGAAGGAATTCGAGCGTCGCTTCGCCGACAAGCGCGGCAAGATCACCGCCGGTGACGACCTCGCCCCGGGCGTGCTGAAGATGGTCAAGGTGTTCCTGGCCGTGAAGCGCCGCATCCAGCCGGGCGACAAGATGGCCGGCCGCCACGGCAACAAGGGTGTGGTCTCCAACGTGGTGCCGGTCGAGGACATGCCGTACATGGCCTCGGGCGAAACCGTGGATATCGTGCTGAACCCGCTGGGCGTGCCGTCGCGCATGAACATCGGCCAGATCCTGGAAGTGCACCTGGGCTGGGCCGCCAAGGGCCTGGGTCGCAAGATCCAGGCGATGCTGGAAGCCCAGGCGGCGGTGGCCGACCTGCGCAAGTTCCTGGACGACATCTACAACCACGACGATACCAACGTGGCCAACCGTGTCGACCTGTCGCAGTTCAGCGACGAGGAACTGCTGCGCCTGGCCCGCAACCTGACCGACGGCGTGCCGATGGCCACCCCGGTGTTCGACGGCGCCACCGAAGCGGAAATCAAGCGCATGCTGGAACTGGCCGACCTGCCGAGCAGTGGCCAGACCCAGCTGTACGACGGCCGCACCGGTGAAGCATTCGATCGCCACACCACGGTTGGCTACATGCACTACCTGAAGCTGAACCACCTGGTCGACGACAAGATGCACGCCCGTTCGACCGGCCCGTACTCGCTCGTCACCCAGCAGCCGCTGGGCGGCAAGGCGCAGTTCGGCGGCCAGCGCTTCGGTGAAATGGAAGTCTGGGCGCTGGAAGCCTACGGCGCGGCCTACACCCTGCAGGAAATGCTGACGGTGAAGTCCGACGACGTGCAGGGCCGCAACCAGATGTACAAGAACATCGTCGACGGTGAGCACGAGATGGTCGCGGGCATGCCGGAATCCTTCAACGTGCTCGTGAAGGAAATCCGCTCGCTGGCCATCAACATGGAACTGGAAGACAACTGATCCATGCCGGCGCGGCGGCCTCCACCGCCGCGCCGCTGGCAGTGAACTGAAAGCCCATCGACACAGCATTCCTCCTTCTGGAGAACACCATGAAAGACCTGCTCAACCTCTTCAACCAGCAGCGCCAGACGCTGGACTTCGACGCGATCAAGATCGCGCTGGCCTCGCCGGACCTGATCCGTTCGTGGTCCTTCGGCGAAGTGAAGAAGCCGGAAACCATCAACTACCGCACCTTCAAGCCGGAACGCGACGGCCTGTTCTGCGCCGCCATCTTCGGACCGGTGAAGGACTACGAGTGCCTGTGCGGCAAGTACAAGCGCATGAAGCACCGCGGCGTGGTCTGCGAAAAGTGCGGCACCGAAGTGACCCTGGCCAAGGTGCGCCGCGAGCGCATGGGCCACATCGACCTGGCCTCGCCGGTCGCCCACATCTGGTTCCTGAAGTCGCTGCCGTCGCGCATCGGCCTGATGCTGGACATGACCCTGCGCGACATCGAGCGCGTGCTGTATTTCGAAGCCTACGTGGTGACCGAGCCGGGCCTGACCGCCCTGGAACGCCGCCAGCTGCTGACCGAGGAACAGTACCTGCAGGCCCGCCAGGAGCACGGTGACGACTTCGACGCCGCGATGGGCGCCGAGGCCGTGTACGAACTGCTGCGCACGATCGACCTGCAGTCGGAAATGACCCGCCTGCGCGAGGAAATCGCCGCTACCGGTTCGGAAACCAAGCTCAAGCGCCTCACCAAGCGCATCAAGCTGATCGAAGCCTTCCTGGAATCGGGCAACCGTCCGGAATGGATGGTCATGACCGTGCTGCCGGTGCTGCCGCCGGACCTGCGTCCGCTGGTCCCGCTGGATGGCGGCCGCTTCGCGACCTCCGACCTGAACGACCTGTACCGCCGCGTCATCAACCGCAACAACCGCCTGCGCCGCCTGCTCGAACTGAGCGCGCCGGACATCATCGTGCGCAATGAAAAGCGCATGCTGCAGGAGTCGGTCGATGCGCTGCTGGACAACGGCCGTCGTGGCCGTGCCATCACCGGCACCAACAAGCGCCCGCTGAAGTCGCTGGCCGACATGATCAAGGGCAAGCAGGGTCGCTTCCGCCAGAACCTGCTCGGCAAGCGCGTCGACTACTCGGGCCGTTCGGTCATCGTGGTCGGCCCGTACCTGCGCCTGCACCAGTGCGGCCTGCCGAAGAAGATGGCGCTCGAGCTGTTCAAGCCGTTCGTCTTCGCCAAGCTGCAGCGTCGTGGCCTGGCCACCACCATCAAGGCCGCCAAGAAGCTGGTCGAGCGCGAAGAAGCCGAAGTCTGGGACATCCTGGAAGAGGTCATCCGCGAGCATCCGGTGATGCTGAACCGTGCGCCGACCCTGCACCGTCTGGGTATCCAGGCGTTCGAGCCGGTGCTGATCGAAGGCAAGGCCATCCAGCTGCACCCGCTGGTCTGCACCGCGTTCAACGCCGACTTCGACGGTGACCAGATGGCCGTCCACGTGCCGCTCTCGCTGGAAGCCCAGCTGGAAGCGCGTGCGCTGATGATGTCGACCAACAACATCCTGTCGCCGGCCAACGGCGAGCCGATCATCGTACCGTCGCAGGACGTCGTGCTGGGTCTGTACTACATGACCCGCTCGCTGGAGAACAAGAAGGGCGAGGGCATGGCCTTCGCCAACATCGCCGAAGTCAAGCGCGCCTACGACAACCGCGTGGTGGAACTGCACGCCAAGGTCAAGGTCCGCATCACCGAGGTGGTGACCGACGAAGATGGCAACAAGCAGAACAAGACCTCGATCGTGGACACCACGATCGGTCGCGCCCTGCTGGCTGAAATCCTGCCGGAAGGCCTGCCGTTCGCACTGGCCAATGTCGAACTGACCAAGAAGAACATCAGCCGCCTGATCAACTCCAGCTACCGCCAGCTGGGCCTGAAGGACACGGTCGTGTTCGCTGACAAGCTGATGTACACCGGCTTCGCCTACGCGACCCGTGCCGGCGTCTCGATCGGCATCGACGACATGCTGATCCCGGACGAGAAGAAGGGCATCCTCACCGAGGCCGAAGCCGAAGTGCTGGAAATCCAGGAGCAGTACCAGTCGGGCCTGGTCACCGCCGGCGAGCGCTACAACAAGGTGGTCGACATCTGGTCGCGCACCAACGAGCGCATCGCCAAGGCGATGATGGACACCATCGGTACCGAGAAGGTGGTCAATGCCAAGGGTGAGACCATCGACCAGAAGTCGATGAACTCGCTGTACATCATGGCCGACTCCGGTGCGCGTGGTTCGCAGGCGCAGATCCGTCAGCTGGCCGGCATGCGCGGCCTGATGGCCCGCCCGGACGGCTCGATCATCGAGACGCCCATCAAGGCGAACTTCCGCGAAGGCCTGAACGTGCAGGAGTACTTCAACTCCACCCACGGTGCCCGTAAGGGTCTGGCCGATACCGCGCTGAAGACCGCGAACTCGGGTTACCTGACCCGTCGTCTGGTCGACGTCGCGCAGGACGTGGTGATCACCGAGGTGGATTGCGGTACCACCGAAGGCCTGATCATGACCCCGATCGTGGAAGGCGGCGACGTGGTCGAGCCGCTGAAGGACCGCGTGCTGGGTCGCGTGGTGGCCGAGGACGTGTTCCTGCCGGGCAACGATGAAGATCCGATCGTCACCCGCAACACCCTGCTGGACGAAGCCTGGGTGGCCAAGCTGGAAGATGCCGGCGTGCAGACCATCAAGGTCCGCTCGACCATCTCCTGCGAATCGGCCTTCGGTGTCTGCTCGCGCTGCTACGGCCGCGATCTGGCCCGCGGCCACCTGGTCAACATCGGTGAAGCGGTCGGCGTCATCGCCGCCCAGTCCATCGGTGAGCCGGGTACCCAGCTGACCATGCGTACGTTCCACATCGGTGGTGCGGCGTCGCGAGCTGCTGCGGTCGACAACATCACCGTCAAGACCACCGGCTCGGTCAAGTTCAGCAACCTCAAGTCGGTCGAGCACGCCAACGGCTCGCTGGTGGCGGTGTCGCGCTCGGGCGAAATCTCGGTGCTCGATGCCCACGGTCGTGAGCGTGAGCGTTACAAGCTGCCGTACGGTGCGACCATCACGTCCAAGGACGGTGATGCGATCAAGGCTGGCCAGACCGTGGCCAACTGGGATCCGCATAACCACCCGATCGTGTCGGAAGTGGCCGGCTTCATCCGCTTCATCGACTTCGTCGACGGCATCACCGTCATCGAGAAGACCGACGAGCTGACCGGCCTTGCCTCGCGCGAAATCACCGATCCGAAGCGTCGTGGTACCCAGGCCAAGGACCTGCGCCCGATCGTGCGCATCGTCGACGCCAAGGGCAATGACCTGTCGATCCCGGGCACCGATCTGCCGGCGCAGTACCTGCTGCCGCCGCGCTCGATCGTCAACCTGCAGGACGGCGCTGCCGTCGGCGTGGGTGACGTGGTCGCCAAGATTCCGCAGGAAGCGTCGAAGACCCGCGACATCACCGGTGGTCTGCCGCGCGTGGCCGATCTGTTCGAAGCCCGCAAGCCGAAGGATCCGGCGGTGCTGGCCGAGCGTTCGGGCATCATCAGCTTCGGCAAGGACACCAAGGGCAAGCAGCGCCTGATCATCAAGGACACCGATGGTTCGGAGCACGAAGAGCTGATCCCGAAGTACCGCCAGGTCATCGTGTTCGAAGGCGAGCATGTCACCAAGGGTGAAACCATCGTGGACGGCGAGCCGAGCCCGCAGGACATCCTGCGCCTGCTGGGTGTCGAACCGCTGGCTGCCTACCTGGTGAAGGAAATCCAGGACGTGTATCGCCTGCAGGGCGTGAAGATCAACGACAAGCACATCGAGGTGATCACCCGCCAGATGCTGCGCAAGGTCGAGATCACCGACCAGGGCAGCAGCAAGTTCCTGAACGGCGAACAGGTGGAGCGCCAGCGCGTTATCGAGGAGAATGCGCGCCTCGCGGCCCGCAACGAGCTGCCGGCTCGTTTCGATCCGGTGCTGCTGGGTATCACCAAGGCCTCGCTGGCGACTGAATCGTTCATCTCGGCCGCGTCGTTCCAGGAAACCACCCGTGTGTTGACCGAAGCGGCCGTCCGCGGCACCTCGGACAACCTGCGCGGCCTGAAGGAAAACGTCATCGTGGGTCGCCTGATTCCGGCCGGTACCGGCCTGGCGTACCACAGCAACCGCCGCCGCGGCGCCTCCGGCCTTACCGAGTCGGAAATGCAGACCCTGGCCGGCACTCCGGCTGCGGTCGAGGCAGCGGTGGTTGAAGCCGAAGCTGAACAGGCCTCGGGCGAAGAATGATGCATCCGGTCCGGCCGCAAGGCCGGACCACCCGGGCGGTAGAGTCGACTGTTGGTCGACTGCCATCGAGAGTCGGCTAACAGTCGACTCTACCGGCGCAGGGCAGGGTGGACCTCGTGGTTCACCCCGCCAACCTGAACGGGGTACATGGAGGCCCCCCAGTAACGTTCCGGGATCAGGAGCGGGCTTGACAGGAGGCGTTTGACTGCTTTCCTGGCAGGTTGCTACAATCGTCTGTCTCAGCAGGCCAGAATTTTGGCCTGCTTTAACATTTCCGCATCTCTGGCCGGATTTTCCGGCCACCAATCAGAAGAACCTACTGATGGCGACGATCAACCAGCTGGTCCGCAAGCCGCGGCAAGCGACCACCTACAAGAGTGCCTCGCCGGCGCTCGACAAGTGCCCGCAGCGCCGTGGCGTCTGCACCCGTGTCTACACCACCACTCCGAAGAAGCCGAACTCGGCTCTGCGCAAGGTTGCCAAGGTCCGCCTGACCAACCAGGAAGAAGTGATTTCCTACATCGGTGGTGAAGGCCACAACCTGCAGGAGCACTCCGTGGTCCTGATCCGCGGCGGTCGCGTCAAGGACCTGCCGGGTGTGCGTTACCACACCGTTCGTGGCTCGCTCGACGCCGCCGGCGTTGCCAAGCGTCGCCAGGCCCGTTCCAAGTACGGCGCCAAGCGTCCGAAGGCATAAGGAGAGAGCACAATGTCGCGTAAGGGTAATACTCCGCAGCGTTCCGTCCTGCCCGATCCGAAGCACGGAAGCGAAACCATCGCCCGTTTCATCAACATGGTCATGCAGAGCGGCAAGAAGTCCGTCGCCGAGAAGATCGTGTACGGCGCCATGGACGTGATCACCGAGAAGAACAGCAGCGCCAACGCCATTGAACTGGTGCAGAAGGCTCTGGACAACGTCGCTCCGGCGGTCGAAGTCAAGTCGCGCCGCGTCGGTGGTGCCACCTACCAGGTGCCGGTCGAAGTGCGTTCGTCGCGCAAGATGGCCCTGGCCATGCGCTGGCTGATCGACTCCGCGCGCAAGCGCGGCGAGAACACCATGCCGAAGAAGCTGGCTGCTGAACTGATCGACGCCTCGGAAAACCGTGGCGGCGCCATCAAGAAGCGCGAAGAAACCCACCGCATGGCCGAAGCCAACAAGGCATTCGCCCACTACCGCTGGTGAGTTTGACGGCCTTGTAAAACAGGCAGGGCAGCACCACTTCGGTGCGTGCTGCCTCGCGGTCCCAGAAAGACTGCGCCAATCCGAAGGCCGCCGAAAGGCGGCGTTCGGCCATCCGAAATCCAAGAAATCTGAGAGGCTCCCGTGGCCCGTTCCACTCCCATCGAGCGTTACCGTAACTTCGGCATCATGGCTCACATCGATGCCGGCAAGACCACCACGTCCGAGCGCATCCTGTTCTACACCGGCAAGAGCCACAAGATCGGTGAAGTGCACGACGGCGCCGCCACCATGGACTGGATGGAGCAGGAGCAGGAGCGTGGCATCACGATCCAGTCCGCTGCCACCACCGCGTTCTGGAAGGGCATGGACAAGTCCCTGCCGGAGCACCGCTTCAACATCATCGACACCCCGGGGCACGTCGACTTCACCATCGAAGTTGAGCGCTCGCTGCGCGTGCTCGACGGTGCCGTCTTCGTCCTGTGCGCCGTCGGTGGCGTGCAGCCGCAGTCGGAAACCGTGTGGCGCCAGGCCAACAAGTACCACGTGCCGCGCATCGCGTTCGTCAACAAGATGGACCGCACCGGTGCCAACTTCCAGAAGGTCGTCGGCCAGCTGAAGGCCAAGCTGGGCGCGGTTGCCGTGCCGATGCAGCTGCCGATCGGCGCTGAAGACAACTTCAAGGGCGTTGTCGACCTGCTGAAGATGAAGGCCATCCACTGGGATGAAGCCTCGCAGGGCATGAAGTTCGAGTACAGCGACATCCCGGCCGATCTGCAGGCGGCTGCGGAAGAAGCTCGCCAGTTCATGGTCGAGACCGCTGCTGAAGCCAGCGAAGAGCTGATGGAAAAGTACCTGGGCGGCGAAGAGCTGGCCGAGGCCGAAATCATCAACGCGCTGCGTACCCGTACCCTGGCCACCGAGATCGTGCCGATGTACTGCGGCTCGGCCTTCAAGAACAAGGGCGTGCAGGCCATGCTGGACGGCGTGATCCAGCTGCTGCCGTCGCCGGTCGACGTGCCGGACGTGAAGGGCGTGGACGTTGACGACGACACCGTCGAAATGACCCGCAAGTCGGACGACAAGGCGCCGTTCTCGTCGCTGGCCTTCAAGATCATCACCGACCCGTTCGTCGGCGCGCTGACCTTCTTCCGTGTCTACTCGGGCACCCTGAACGGTGGCGACACCGTGCTGAACTCGGTGAAGGGCAAGAAGGAGCGCATCGGCCGCATCCTGCAGATGCACTCGAACAACCGCGAGGAAATCAAGGAAGTTCTGGCTGGTGACATCGCTGCTGCCGTGGGCCTGAAGGACACCACCACCGGTGACACCCTGTGCGCCGTGGATGCCCCGATCATCCTGGAGCGCATGACGTTCCCGGAGCCGGTGATCTCCATGGCCGTCGAGCCGAAGACCAAGTCGGACCAGGAAAAGATGGGTCTGGCGCTGGGTCGCCTGGCGCAGGAAGATCCGTCGTTCCGCGTCAAGACCGACGAAGAATCCGGCCAGACCATCATCTCGGGCATGGGCGAGCTGCACCTGGACATCATCGTCGACCGCCTGAAGCGCGAGTTCAACGTTGAAGCCAACGTCGGCGCGCCGCAGGTGGCCTACCGCGAAACCATCACCCTGGCTGACGTCAAGTCGGACTACAAGCACGCCAAGCAGTCCGGTGGTAAGGGTCAGTACGGTCACGTCGTGATCGAGCTGTCGCCGATCACCGCTGAAGATCGTGCCGATCCGAAGATCGCTCCGATGATCAAGGACGATTTCCTGTTCATCAACGACATCACCGGCGGCGTGATCCCGAAGGAATTCATTCCGTCGGTTGAAAAGGGCCTGCGCGAAACCATCACCAGCGGCCCGCTGGCTGGCTTCCCGGTCGTGGACGTCAAGGTGAAGCTGGTGTTCGGTTCGTACCACGACGTCGACTCCTCGGAAATGGCGTTCAAGCTGGCTTCGTCGATGGCCTTCAAGCAGGGCTTCGCCAAGGCCAAGCCGGTGCTGCTGGAGCCGATCATGAAGGTCGAGATCGTGACCCCGGAGGATTACCAGGGTGACGTGATGGGCGACGTCAGCCGTCGTCGCGGCGTGCTGCAGGGTTCCGACACCACCGGTGACGGTTCGGCCAGCATCATCAACGCGATGATCCCGCTGGGTGAAATGTTCGGCTACGCCACTGCGCTGCGTTCGCAGACCCAGGGCCGCGCCACCTTCACCATGGAATTTGATCACTACGAGCCGGCTCCGACCAACATCGCCGAAGCCGTCATGAAGAAGGGCTGAGCCTCGCTCAGCCTCTCTTGAAACCATTTACGAACAATCAAGGTATAGAACAATGGCAAAGGGTAAGTTCGAGCGCACCAAGCCGCACGTCAACGTCGGCACCATCGGTCACGTCGACCACGGCAAGACCACGCTGACCGCTGCACTGACCAAGATCGGTGCCGAGCGCTTCGGTGGCGAGTTCAAGGATTACTCCTCGATCGACGCCGCTCCGGAAGAAAAGGCACGTGGCATCACGATCTCGACCGCGCACGTCGAATACGAATCCCCGATCCGTCACTACGCCCACGTTGACTGCCCGGGCCACGCCGACTACGTCAAGAACATGATCACCGGTGCCGCCCAGATGGACGGCGCGATCCTGGGGTGGTCGGCCGGTGGCGGCCCGATGCCGCAGACCCGCAGGCACATCCTGCTGTCGCGTGACGTCGGCGTGCCGGCCATCCTGAAGCTGGTCGATGCCCTGGACAGCTGGATTCCGGAGCCGGAGCGTGCGATCGACAAGCCGTTCCTGATGCCGGTGGAAGACGTGTTCTCGATCTCGGGCCGCGGCACCGTGGTGACCGGCC
>NZ_JCAFTA010000028.1:0-9815 GCF_059369815.1 Stenotrophomonas sp. YJH_SMC_27
CAACATCCTGGCCAGAAAGCTGGCCAGGATCGCTTGGGGCGTCTTCAAGAGCGGCCGGGACTTTGACCCGGCCATGCTGAAAGTGGGTCAAGCCTGCTTCCAGCAGGCTTGACCACGAACATAGGATCTCGGCTCTACAGGATGCGGCCGGGGCCGTGCCCCGGCCCATCGCTTATTTCGCGTCGAACTTCACGATCGTGCTGATCGCGGTCTCATCCGGGATGGTCTTGGTATCGGCCCAGTCACCACCGCCGACGCCGAAGTCCAGGCGCTTGACCGTGGCCTTGCCGGTCAGCACCGGCTGGGTGCCCGGCTTCCAGGTGAAGGTGAGGGTGACCGGCTTGCTGACGCCACGCAGCTCGAGGGTGCCATCGGCGGCGAACTGGTCGTTGCCGACCGCGCGGAAGCCTTTGGCGGTGTAGCGCGCAGTGGCGAACTTGCCGACGTTGAAGAAGTCGGCACCCTGCAGGGTCGAGTCGCGGTCGCTGTTGCCACTCTTGGCACCGGCCAGCGGGATCACCACGTCCAGCGAGCCGGCGGCCGGATTGGCCGGGTCGAAGCTGAGCTTGGTGGCGAAGCCCGGGAAGCTGCCGGTGAACACCTCGCCGTCGTACTTGGTCGCGAACACCAGGATCGAGCCGGCGCCGGGGGCCTGCGCATAGTCGGCAGCGAGCGCCGGGGCGGTAGCCAGCATGCCGGCCAGGGCGGCGGCCACGGCGGCCGGAGTGGTCAGTTTCAGGTTCATCGGTCAGTCCTTCTGAGGGGAGGCAAGCCAGCCGCGCGGCAACATGCGGGACAGGGTCGCATCGCGCTGGAACAGGTGGTGGTAGAAGGCGGCACCGGCATGGGCCAGTACCACCGCGATCAAGAGCCAGAAGCCGTATTCGTGGATGGCATGTGACACCTCGACAACCTGCGGGTCGGGTCCGCTCAGCTTGGGCACATCCACCAGGCCGAACCAGCGGAACGGGCGCAGGCCGCTGGCCGAGTCGTACAGCCAGCCCGACAGGGGGATGGCGAACATCAGCACATACAGCAGCACGTGGGTGGCGCTGGCGATGCGTTCCTGCCAGCTGGGCACGCCCGGCACCGGCTTCGGCGCACCGGCATACAGGCGCCAGCCCAGGCGCAACAGCACCAGCGCCAGCACCGTGATGCCGATCGACTTGTGCGCGGTATAGACCCAGAAATACTTGGGGGTCTTGGGCAGCTCGCCCATGGTCAGGCCGACCACGCCCAGGGCGAGGATCAGCAGTGCGATCAACCAATGCAGGATCTGGCTGACACTCCCCCAGGCGGCGGGGGTGTTCTTGGCGGTCATGAAAGGTCCTCTAGCGGGCCATCTTGGGGTCGGAGTGCGGAACGGGAGCGGGAGTTCCCGGGGCGTCGCTGCGGTCGAGGGTGGCTTCAGCCTCGATCCTCAACTGCACTGCATCACCGATGACGCCCGGCCAGGCGGTGATGCCGAACGCGCGCCGGCTCAGCGTGGTGCTGGCCGAGAAACCGGCGGTGCGTCGGAATGGGGGCAGGGGGTAGCGCTTGATGGCGTTGAGGGTCACGTCCAGCGTGATCTCCTGGCTGACCCCGCGCAGGGTCAGGGTGCCGATCACGTGGGCGCGCCTTGCATCGATCGGTTCGACCCGGCTGGAGACAAAGTGTGCCTTCGGGAAGCGCTCACCATCCAGCAGGCTGCGCGCCAGCGTGGCCTGGTTCCATTTGGCATCACCAAGGTCCAATCGCGACACGGGAACCTCGACGTCCAGTGTGGCTTCGCGCCAGTTGTCGGGATCGAACTGCAGGCGTCCTTCACTGCCGGAGACCGTGCCCATCGCCTGCGAGTAACCGGCGTGGTCGATGGTGAACAGCACACGGGTATGCACCGGATCGAGGCGATAGGTATCCGCATCGGCCCAGGCGGGAGCGGTGGCGAGCAGCATCGGCAGCAGGGCCAGGCAGGGACGCATCGATGGCGGGCTCCGGAAGGGGACGTTGCGATCATACGCACAGCCCCCCGCCAACGTTGCGTGCATGGCTGCAACAGTTCGTGGTGGGTCCACCGGTGGAAACAGCCTGTTGCAGCCATGAACCCGGCGCTGTGTGACAATCGGGGCAGGACAGGGGGTTCAGGATGACGAGCGGTTGGCGCCTGTGGCGCCGGGGCATCGCGGGAATGGGGCTGCTGCTGATGGCATTTGCCGCGGCGGCTGCGGCCCCGGACATGGCCGAGACACCGCGGCTGCGCCGTTTCGGTGCCGCCGAAGGCATGCCCTCGCGCATGGTGCTGGCGCTGGCCGAGGATCGCCAGGGCCATGTCTGGGCCGCCACCGATGGTGGCCTGGTGCGCTATGACGGTGGCAACCTGCGGGTGTGGGAACATGATCCGGAGCAGCCGGGCTCGCTGCCCGGCAACGAAATCGAGACCCTGCTGGTCGATCCCCTGGACCGCGTCTGGGTCGGCATCAATGGCAAGGGCGTGGCCCGGCTGGATGCCGACCGCGAACGCTTCAAGACCTTTGATACCGTCAACGGCCCCTGCATGAGCCAGTTCTGGACGCTGGCCTACGCCGAGGATGCACTGTGGATCGGCACCAGCGGCCATGGCGTCTGCCGTTTCGGTGAAGATGGCAGCCTGCGCTTCTTCGAGCATGATCCGGCCCGTCCCGAGGGATTGCCCAGCAATACCATCTACAGCAGCCTGGTCGATGCGCAGGGACGCCTTTGGATCGGCACCGAGGCGGGAATTGCGCGCTGGAACGGGACTGGGTTCGAGGCTGTCGCACCGCGCGAACTGGGGGCGCTGAGCGTGTTGCGCCTGAGCCGCGACCCCGACGGCTCGATCTGGGCCGGCAGCCAGAATGACGGCCTCTACCGTATCGACCCGCAGGACCGGGTCAGTCGTCCACGCTGGGCCGACAGTGCGCGCCTGCGTTCGGCGCTGGTGCTGGCTGATCGCCAGGGCGGTTACTGGGCAGGCACCTCCGATGGCCTGTTGCGTGGAGATGCCAGCATGCTGTGGCGGCTCGATGGCGACCGCGGCAGTGGTTTCCTCACTGCCCAGAGTGGTGTGCTCGATCTGCTGCAGGACCACGAGGGCGGATTGTGGGTGGCGCTGCTGACCCAGGGCCTGGCCTACCTGCCCCCGGACTGGCGCCGGTTTTCGATCTGGAACCAGCTTGACGGCAAGCCGCTGGACAGCCAGTACCTGTTGAGTGCAGCCAGCGATGGCCAGAACTACTACGTTGGCTCGGCACATGGCGTGTACCAGCTGGATGCGCAGGGAACCCTGCGGTTGCTGGCCAGCGATCGCGAGATTGGCAGCGGGGCGGTGTGGTCGGTGCTGCCGCGGCCGGACGGGCGCCTGTGGCTGGGGCGTGCCGGCCGCATCAGCGTGTACGACCCGGCCACCGGCGCGTTGCACGATTGGCGTATCGACGGGGGCGCGGACCTGCGCCAGCGCGTCGATCTGATGCGGCAGGCCGCCGATGGCACGGTCTGGCTGTCGGTGATGAACCTCGGCCTGCAGCAACGCAGTGCCGACGGCCGCATACTGCGCAGCTACCCGCTGGAGGATTTCCGCAAGACGGCCGATTCACCGATTGAGCAGATCCGCTTCGATGCCCAGGGCAAGGCCTGGGTGATGGGCGACATGGGGATCTGGCGTGAACAGGCCGGGCGCTTCGAAGCGGTGCCGGGCGTTTCGCGCGGGCTGATCTATGACCTGGTGTGGGTCGATCCGCAGCAGCTGTGGCTGGCCCGGCAAGGTGCGCTCGAGCGCTATCAGTGGGATGGCATGAGCCTGCGCCTGATCCAGCGCATTGATGGCAGTGTGGGCGTGCCGCCGGTGAGCATGGGGGGGCTGGCGTTGGCCGAAGACGGCCGCCTGTGGGCGACCACGCCACGTGGCCTGCTGCGATGGGATCCGAAAGCGCGCCGCCTGCAGCAGTTCAACGAACGCGATGGCCTGCCGGACGCCGAGTTCACCAGCCGGCCGCCGGCGGTGAATGCCGACGGTCGCGTGCTGGCGGTGGCCCAGACCGGCCTGGTCGAGTTCGATGTGAATGCCGCCGATACCACGCTGCCGCCTTCGTCACTGGTGATCGCCGAGGTCCGCGTGCGGCGCGATGATGCCCGTGGCTGGCAACCGCTGCCGACCAGCGGCACGTTGTTGCTGGGGCCGGATGACCGTGACCTGCAGATTGATGCGCGGCTGCTTTCCTATGCCAACCCGCAGGGCAACCGCTACCGCTTCCGGGTTCAGGGCTACGACCAGAACTGGGTGGAGCAGGGCGGTGACGGCCAACGCACGCTGTCGCGGCTGCCGACCGGCAGCTACGTCATTGAAGTCCAGGCGGCGACGGCCAGTGGCGCCTGGACACCTTCGCAGCGGCTGCAGGTAAAGGTTTTGCCACCCTGGTGGCGCAGCGGCATGGCGATCTTCGGCTACCTGCTGATCGGCTCGTTGCTGCTGCTCATCGTGGTGTGGTCGATCCGTGCGCGGCTGCGCCGCCGCCAGCAATGGCAGTTGACCGTGCACAAGCAGCAGCTGGCGGAGCAGGCATCACAGGCCAAGAGCCGGTTCCTGGCCACGCTGGGCCATGAGGTGCGCACGCCGATGACCGGCGTGCTCGGCATGAGCGAACTGCTGCTGGCCACCCCGCTGGATCCAGTGCAGCGCAGCTATGCAGGCTCGATCCAGCAGGCGGGCAGCCACCTGCTGCGGCTGGTCAATGACGCGCTGGATCTGGCCCGCATCGAGGCCGGCCGGCTGGAGCTGGACCTGCGCCCGTTCGATCTGGCCAGCCTGCTCGACCAGGTGCAGGCGTTGATGCAGCCGATGGCAACGCAGCGCAATCTGGAGTTCCGCCGTGGGGACGATCCACCTGGGCCGATCAGCGTCAGTGGCGACGAGATGCGCGTGCGGCAGATCCTGCTCAATCTGCTGGGCAATGCAATCAAGTTCACCGAGCGCGGGCACGTCGGCCTGGCTGTGCGGCTGGAAGACAACGGTGGTGGACTCTGCTTCGAAGTGCATGACACCGGCCCGGGCATCAACGCCGAGCAGCAGGACCGCCTGTTCCATCGCTTCGAACAGGCCGATGGCCCGCGCACCGCGTCGCGCTATGGAGGCAGCGGGTTGGGCCTGGCGATCTGCCAGGAGCTGGCCGTGGCCATGAACGGGCGGATTGAAGTGGACAGCCAGCCGGGCAAGGGCGCCCGCTTCCGGGTATGGCTGCCGCTGCCCTGGAACCGGCAGGCCGCCAATGCGCCGGGCGAATTGCCGGTACTGCCGATGCTGCCGCCACTACGCATCCTGCTGGTGGAGGATGACGCGACCGTGGCCGAGGTCATCGCCGGCCTGCTGCGTGGCCGTGGCCACGACGTGGTGCACGTGCTGCATGGTTTGGGCGCGCTATCGGAGATCGCCACCGACGGCTTTGACGTGGGCCTGCTTGATCTGGATCTGCCGGCGCTGGACGGCACCGCCATCGCCCGCCAGCTGCGCACCATGGGCTATGAACTTCCCCTGGTGGCGGTCACTGCACGGTCCGACGCCTACGCCGAGACCCAGGTCCTGGCGGCTGGGTTCGATGGCTTCCTGCGCAAGCCGGTGACCGGTGACATGCTGGTGACTGCCATTGCCCAGGCGCGCGCAAAACGACAAACCGCCCTTTGAATGCGCCAGCGCCGGGCGTGAACGTCGCGACTTTCGGTTTACCATGCCGACGCCCGTAGTGCGGGAATCATCAGAAGCAGCGTGAGGAGGCAATCGGTGGTGTATCTGCGGGCGGCGATGCTGCTGCTGGTCCTCCTGTGCGGCCTGTCACCCGCTGCGGCGCAGCCGGTGCCACCGAACCCGCGCCAGGTGACGGTGTTCGACGGCTTGCCGTCCAACACCGTGAACCGCATGGCCGAGGATCGTTACGGTTACCTCTGGATCGCTACCAATGACGGCCTGGCCCGCTACGACGGGCGCAACTACCGGATCTGGCGCTCGGAAGACGGCCTGCGCGACAACCGCATCTGGACGGTGCTGGTCGATGCCCGCAACCAGCTCTGGATCGGCACCGAGAACGCCGGCCTTGTACGGATGTCGGCCGATCGCCGCCAGCTGCACTTCTACGACCGCAGCAGCCAGCCGTTGATGGGCACCAACACGGTCTGGAGCCTGGCCACCACGCCGGATGGTTCGGTCTGGTTCGGCACCCACGAAGGTGGTCTGTACCGCCTGGACAACCAGGACCGGTTGCAGCGCTTCCTGCCTGAAGCGAACAACCCGCGCAGCCTGCCGGCGGCATCGGTGCCGTACCTGGCCACCCTGGCTGACGGCAGCCTGTGGATCGGCACCAAGCATGGCGTCGCGCGCTGGACCGGCACGGACTTTGAGCGGGTCGGGGCCGGCATCATTCCCAGCCTGCTGATCAATGGCTTGACGGCCGAATCCGATGGCAGCCTTTGGATCAGCACGATGGCCGGTGCCATGGTGCGCCGTCCCGATGGTCGTTTCGAGGCACCGTCCTGGAAGCTGCCCGAAGGCGAGCAGGTGCTGGGCATGATGCTGCGCGACGAGCAGGGCGGGCACTGGCTGGACACCCGCACCGGCCTCGGCCGGGCGGTCGATGGCCAGTACCAGGCCGTGCCCCTGTACAGCGCGGTGGCACGTGGCCCGGTGCGCCCGAACTGGACAGGTGCCTACGAGGATCGCGAGGGCGGCATCTGGTTGGCCAGCACGAATGCCGGCCTGTGGCACCTGTTGCCGCGCTGGTGGCAGTTCTCGGTGCTGTCGCGGCTGGAGGACGACCCGCGCTCGCTGCGCAATGCCTTCGTGCTGGGCACCAGCCCCTCCAGCAATGGCGGCATCTGGACGGTCGGCAGCCACGGCGCGCTGGACCGCTTCGATCCGAAGACCGGCAGCATCGAACAGCACCGTACCTGGGTCAACGGCATGCACTGGCTGACCTCGGTGCGCGAGGATCGCCGCGGCCAGGTCTGGATCGGTTCCAACGACGCACTGCTGCGCTATGACCCGAAGCGGCGTGATCTGCGCCGCTGGGGCCGGGATGCCGGCGCCGACGCGACCATGGAAGGAGTCATCGAATCCATGATGACCTGTGATGGTGACAGTCTCTGGCTGATGCTGCCGTCGGGGCTTCAGCAACGCGATCTGGATGGGCGCCTGCGGCGCCAACTGGATAATGGCCAGCGTGGATTGCAGCAGGGCCAGCTCAATCTGGACGTGGAATGCGGGCCACAGGACCATATCTGGCTGGCAAGCAGCCGTGGCCTGCTGCAGTGGCTGCCGGAAAGCGAGCGTTTCCAGCCGGTGCCGGGTGCGCCGGCGACCGCGATCCATGCACTGCACGTGGGCACCGATGGCCAGGTCTGGCTGTCCGAAGATGGCCGCCTGTCGCGCTATCGCTGGAGCCAGGGCCGGCTGGAGCGGCAGGCCGTGATCGGTGCAGAGCAGGGCTACCCGGCGATCTCCGCCTCGGGGCTGGTGGTCGATGCGCAGGGGGTTGCGTGGGCAACCAGTGCGCGTGGCCTGGTGCGCATCGGGGCCGACGGCCAGAGCGTGCGCCTGTATGGCGTGCACGATGGCCTGCCGAGCCAGGAATTCCGCGAACACACGCTGGTGATGTCGGCAGACGGTCATCTGGTGGCAGGTACGCCGGCCGGTGTGGTGGTGTTCGACCCGAAGCAGGTACGTCCGTCGATGCGGCGTGCGCCGCTGGTGATCGAGCGGGTGGAGGTGCGCCGCAACGAGCAGGTGCTGGACCTCACCCACGATGCGCCGTTGCAGATCGCCGACGGCGACCGCGATCTGCGCATCGTCGCGCGCCTGTTGTCGTTCGCCGATTCGGCGTCCAACACCTATCGTTACCGCTTGGCCGGCTATGACCCGGACTGGGTGGAAGTGGGGCCGGCCGGTGAGCGCTTGTTCTCGCGGCTGGCACCGGGCAGCTATCGGCTGGAAGTGCAGGCGCGGTCGGCTGACCATGTCTGGTCACGTGTGCAGAGCCTGGAATTCCGCGTGCAGCCACCGTGGTGGCGCAGCTTGTCCGGCCTGTTGATGCTTGCCTCGTTCGCGCTGCTGCTGACCAGCTGGTTCGCCTGGCTTTACCGTCGGCGCCTGCAACGTCGCCACGCCTACCAGCTTGCGCTGCACAAGCAGGAACTGGCCGAACAGGCGTCGGCGGCCAAGACCCGCTTCCTGGCCAATCTTGGCCACGAGATACGTACACCGATGACCGGTGTGCTGGGTATGAGCGAGCTGCTGCTGGCCTCGCCGCTGGATCCGCAGCAGCGTGGCTATACACAATCGATCCGCCATGCCGGCGAGCACCTGCTGCATCTGGTCAACGATGCGCTGGACCTGGCGCGGATCGAATCGGGCCGCCTGGAGCTGCAGCACAAGCCGTTCGCACTGGGCAGCCTGCTGCAGGACCTGGCCGCGCTGATGGGGCCGTTGGCGGCGCAGAAGGGCCTGCGTTTCACGCTCGACAACCAGCTGCCCGCCGGCCTGCAGGCCAACGGCGATGCAATGCGGGTACGGCAGATCCTGTTGAACCTGCTCTCGAATGCGGTCAAGTTCACCAGCCGCGGCACCATCACCCTGCACGCCCGCAGCGACGCCGAACTGCGATCGCTGCATTTCGAAGTGCGCGACACCGGCCCGGGCATCAGCCAGGAACAACAGCAGCGCCTTTTCCGCCGCTTCGAGCAGGCCGATGGCGCACGCACCGCTGCACAGTACGGTGGCAGTGGCCTGGGCTTGGCAATCTGCCGCGAACTGGCGCATGCCATGCAAGGGCGGATCCAGGTGGAGAGCCAGCTCGGTCGTGGCACCTGCTTCGGCGTGACGTTGCCGTTGCCGATGGTGGTCGATGCCCATGCCGAGGCAGAGGGTGATACGCACCGCCAGGAAGCGGCCAACATGCCGCCATTGCGGGTACTGCTGGTGGAAGACGACGCGACCGTGGCCGATGTGATACGCGGGCTGCTGAGTGCGCGTGGGCATGAGGTGGTGCATGCAGGCCATGCGCTGGCGGCGCTGCGCGAGATCAGTGCCGGCGATTTCGACGTCGGCCTGCTGGACCTGGACCTGCCGGGCCTGAGCGGTTTCGAACTGGCCCAGCACCTGCGCAACCAGGGCTACATGCTGCCGCTGCTTGCCGTGACCGCGCGGACCGATCCGGACCTGCAGCAGCAGGTGGAAGCGGCCGGCATCGGCGGTTTCCTGCGCAAGCCGGTGACCGGTGAACTGCTGCTGGAAGCGATCGCCAGGGTCATGGGGCGGTAGGATGCGGCGGCAGGGCCTGCGGCCCTGCACCTGCTGCAAGCCGGAGCAACAGCAACCGCCGAAGCAAAAGCTGGCTTCCTGTGGGATGGCGGGGTGGGTCCGGTTACGGGGGACGCTGCAAGTCCCCCTCCGGGGCCCGGCCCAGCCGCTGGCGGCTGTGCGTTCGGGCGCTTGCGAAGCAGTGCTTCGCAAGCAAAGCGCCCTCACCCATGTAAGCTCGGTCGCCGCTTGCTCGTGTGCGCAATCCTGCGCACACGGCAAGACCGGGGTTGGGCGTCCTGCCCAACCCGCCCGAGGCATGCCTCGGGCCCATGCGGCTCACGCCCCCGCAACCGGACCCACCCCGCCTTTGACAGATTCTCGCGAGCTGCCGGCGCCCTGTGTAGAGCCGAGATCCTATGTTCGTGGTCAAGCCTGCTGGAAGCAGGCTTGACCCACTTTCAGCATGGCCGGGTCAAAGTCCCGGCCGCTCTTGAAGACGCCCCAAGCGATCCTGGCCAGCTTTCTGGCCAGGATG
>NZ_JCAFTA010000029.1:0-6819 GCF_059369815.1 Stenotrophomonas sp. YJH_SMC_27
ATCGACGTTAAGGTGCGGGATGGGGATCGCTCGGCTCGTCTGTCGGCTGCTATCCGCAGATATCATGTTGACGGTCCCTCCACCCTGGCTCCTACATACCGCGTAGGAGCCGGGAGGAACATACAAGCCCATGCTCGGCTGATGCCAGCCGGAGCCGAGCGTGGGCTCGGCTCTACAAGGGGCTCGCCCGCGCGACCTGGACAGATTTTCACCACGCTTCGAAACGCCTGCGCTGCAATGCTCGCACCCACTTGTCCACACCAAGTTCCCATCGCTTTCCACGCGTGGTGTGGAAAACAACGGGAGGCGTGGATAAAAAATAACCACGCCCGGAAATGCCTGCATCGCAACGCTCGAACCCACTTGTCCACATCAAGTTCCCATCACTCTCCACGCATTGTGTGGAAAACCCCGGTGGCCCTCTGATAGCCGCCCACCTTGGTGGGCGCGCGGCGAGACAGTGCCCGCCAAGGTGGGCATCTACCAGAGCGCAAATGACAAGGCCCGCCAATGGCGGGCCTTGTCGTCCACGTCCTGCAAGGCGGCGCGCCTTACAGCGCGGTGCCGCCAAACTTGTGGGTGTACTGCAGGTTGATGGTGCGGCCGACGCTGTCGAACCAGGACACGTCGTAGTACGGGTACGCGGTATACGTGGTGTCCTTCGGCGGCATCTTGTTGAACACATTGACCACCGACAGCGACAGGCGCGAGTGGTCGTCGAAGCGGTACTGCACCGAGGCGTTGTAGCGGTAGGTCGCCTTCACGTACGGGCTGTCGCCGCTGTCCCAGTCGAACGACTGGTCGTAGCTGTCCGAAGTTGGCAGCTTGCCCAGGCGCGAGCCATAGACCGTCGCCGACCACGCGTCCTTCTCCCAGGTCACGCTCAGGCTGGTCTTGGTACGCGGGATGTCGAATCCGCTGTTGACCGCGAACTGGTCCAGGGTCGGGTCACCGGGGTAGCGCTGGAAATCGTGCTTCTTCACCCAGGTGTGGGTGCCGTTGAGGATGAAATCGCCGATGCCGGTCTGCATGCGGTAGCGCAGGCCGACGTCGATACCGGAGGTCGATTCGCGGGCGACGTTGATCGGAGCGACGCGCACGCCGTATAGGCGGCCATCACCGGTGCGGGTGATGCGGTCGAGCGCGTCCACGCAGGTCGGCGAGTTGATGTCGGCAGTACCCAGGCGGCAGTTGGCTTCGTTGGCCAGGAGCGTGCGAACGTCCATGTCCTGCACCTGCTTGCGCATGTCGATGTCAAACCAGTCCACGGACAGGTCCAGGCCGATCGCCGGCGACCAGACGAAGCCTGCACTCCACGAGGTGCTGGTTTCCGGGTCGAGCTGGCGGTTGCCGGTGCGGCTGCGGATCAGGTTGCGCTCGTAGTCGGAACAGTCGCTAGCGCCATCGGCGCGGCAGCTGTACAGGTCTTCGGCGGTGGTCTCGTCGTTGCCCGGTCCGGCGAACACGTAGTGCAGGTCCGGCGCGCGGAACGCGGTGCCATACGAACCGCGTACCAGCAGCGTGTCGATCGGGCGCCATTCCAGACCGCCGCTCCAGGTCGCCTTGCCGATGGTGTGGCCGGAATAGCGGTACTGGTCGTAGCGGCCGGCCACGCTCAGGTTGACCGTCTCGTGCAGCGGCATGCGCAGCTCGGCGGCGGTCGCCCAGCGGTTGCGCGAGCCCTGGCCGTCCGAATCCTTCCAGCTGTAGTAGTAGTACTGGGTGGCCAGCGGATCGGGATTCAGCGCATAGGCCTGCTGGCCCACTTCCACGGTCGCGGCGAACCCGGCATCACCGCCCGGCAGGCCGAACAGCGCGGAATTGGTCAGCGTGAATGCAGCCGTCTCGGTGCGCGACTTCGGCGAATAGGTAGTGCGTGCGGCAATCGAATCGTACTCGGCGCGGGTCAGCGGCCGGTACAGCCGCGACGGGTCCGCGTTGTAGATCGGGAAACCGTCGTCGTCCACGCCCAGCTGCGGGCCCAGGAACAGGTCATTGGCCTTGGCGGCGATGATCTGCGCCCAGCTGATCCGCGACTGGTATTGCGAATGGCTCAGCGCCGCTTCGTAGTCCCAGTTGCCGGCCAGATTGCCCTTGAAGCCGGTGGTCACGCTGAAGGTCTTCTGCGTGCTGCGGACCATCGCATTGCGCAGGCCCCCCATTTCCTCGGGTGAGAACTGGCGCTGCCAGAACTCGATCTCGCCGGTGGCCTGGTTGTTGAAGTAGCCCGACTCATCGCCATTGGCGTCCATGCGGCCCCACTTGGTGACGTCGCGCATCAGCGACATCGTGTGGTAGCCCAGCTGCACATCGGCGAACCATTGCTGGCCGTTGTCGAAGTCGTAGCTCAGCGAGGCGTAGCCATTGGCGCCGCGGCGCTTGCTGAGGATGGTGCCGTAGCCGATCGAGCTGTCGCTGCCGCAGTAGTAACCGTAGCGCGGGCGGTAGGCGCGATAGGTGCTGCCCTGGTTCTGCCCGGCCAGCGCTTCGCAGGTGGCCGCGCCCGGATCCAGGTAGTCGTCGTTGTAGTCCGTACGCAGGTAAGCGCGGCGGGCGATGCGCGAGCCCTCGGTGGGGCCGTCCTGGGTCGAATCCTGGATGTCGCGCTCATAGGCCCACAGCGGGGTCTGCGACTGCAGCTCGACGCTGTACACGGCGTTGAAGTTGCCGCGGCTGAAGCCGCTGGCCAGGCTCATGTCGAACGACTCGCCACCGCCTTCGCTGGTGGTGCCCATGCGCATGTCGATCGTGGTGCCGTCGGCCTTCTTCTTCAGGATGAAGTTGACCACGCCGGCGATCGCGTCCGAGCCGTAGATGGCCGAGGCACTGCCGGTCAGCACTTCGATGCGCTCGATCATTCCCAGCGGGATGTTGGAGACGTCGGTGAAGTTGCTGCGGCCCTTGAACGGCATCGGGAAGTCGGCGATGCGGCGGCCATTGACCAGCACCAGCGTGTGGTTCGGGCCGAGGCCGCGCAGGTCCACCTGCTGGGCGCCGGGCGAGAAGTCGGCGCCGCTGGAAGACTGCTGGCTCTGCGTCTCACCGCCGTTCTGGGTCATTGCACGCAGCACGTCCGGCACGCTGGTGAAGCCGCTGGAGCGGATCTGTTCGGCGTTGATCACCGTGATCGGGGCGGGGCCTTCCACCTGGGCGCGCGGAATGCGCGAGCCGGTGACCTGCACCGCGTCCAGTTGTTGCACCGAAGAGGAAGCCGGTGCCTGGGCCGCCGCGGAAGCAGCCACGCCCATCAACGCCAGCTGGATCGACCACGCCATCGCCTGTCTACGCATGAGGAATTCTCGGAAATGAAGCCGGCCCGCAGAGGAGGGGCCCTGTCCCCCATTCAGATTTCCGGAACGGGCGCGCGCATTTAACGCCTTTTTCATGTCCTTGACTACTGGGTCCCTATCTGGCAAAGAGTGGAAACGCTTGCAAGTCGATTTTGTTCAGGGAGATCAAGATGCGACGCCTCCATCGGACCGTGCGTGCCCCCTTCGCCTGGCTGGCGCTGCTGGTCTTGGCCGTGCCGTTGGTCGCCCTTGCGCAGGACCTGCAGGGCCCGGGCTTCGCCTACTACGAAGCCGGCGATCTCGACGCGCCCCGGCCCGGTCCGCGCGCACCGGCCATGATGCTGATGGGCGGTGGCGAATGGGTGCCGGAGGCCTTCCACTGGTGGCTGAAGCAGGCTGGCAATGGCCGCGTGCTGATCCTGCGCGCTTCTGGCAGTGATGAGCTGCAGGACCGCCTGTACCGCGAGATCGGCGGTACCACCGCAGTGCAGACGCTGGTCTTCGACAGCCGCCGCGGCGCCGACGATCCGGCCGTGCTGCGCGTGGTTGCCGCCGCCGATGCCATCTTCATTGCCGGTGGTGACCAGTCGCGCTACATCCGCTTCTGGAAGGGCACTGCGCTCAACCGCGCGCTGAACGCCCATGTGCGCGCCGGCAAGCCGATTGCCGGTACCAGCGCTGGGCTCGCCATCCTCGGTGGCTATGCATACGGCGCGATGGACGGCGGCAGCATCACCTCCGCCGGTGCGCTGGCCGACCCGATGGGCAGTGCGGTGACCATGGACAGTGGCTTCCTGCAGATGCCCTACCTGCAGCGCGTGGTCACCGACACCCACTTCGACAAGCGCGACCGGCTCGGTCGCCTGATCGTGTTCGTGGCGCGCGCCGCCCAGGACAGTGGCGACCCCGGCATCGTCGGCATCGGCATCGACGAAGACACTGCCCTGTGCGTGGAGCCCGATGGCCAGGCACAGGTCTACAGTGCTGACGGCGAGGGCAAGGTCTGGGTGGTCAGCCCCGGCCGCGATGCCGACCGCCTGGTCGAAGGTGAGCCGCTGCGCTTCCACGCGGTGCCGGTAACGGTGGTCGCCAGCGGCAGCCGCATGCGCCTGGATGACTTCCAGGCCGAGGCCGACTACCAGGCCGTGGCCGACGTCAGCGATGGCGAGATCGAAATCATCCGCCAGTGACCCGGCGATCCTGTGGCCACGCATGGGATGCTGTAGAGCCGAGCCCGCGCTCGGCTGCTCTTCAATCGAGGCATCAGCCGAGCATGGGCTCGGCTCTACGATGATGCCTCCCTTGCCCACCTGCTGGAGACGTATCCGATGAAACTGCGCCTGGCGCTGTCTATGCTGCTGTCCCTGCCCATGCTTGCCCAGGCCGCACCGGCCGCTTCACCGCTGCTGGTCATCCACGGCGGCGCCGGCGTCGAGCGCAAGGACCTGTCGCCGGCCGAGGAAAAGGCCGCACGTGACGCGCTGCGGGCAGCACTGCTGAAGGGTCATGCGGAACTGGTGGCCGGTCGCCCTGCGCTCGCAGCGGTCACTGCGGCGATCACCGTGCTGGAGGACGATCCCACCTTCAACGCCGGCAAGGGCGCAGTGTTCACCCACGACGGCCGCAACGAGCTGGATGCGGCGGTCATGGATGGCGCGAACCAGGCGGCGGGCGCGGTGGCGGGCGTGCAGCGGGTGCGCAACCCGATCCTGCTGGCGCAGACCGTGATGCAGAAATCCCGCCACGTGATGATGGTCGGGCAGGGCGCCGAAGCCTTCGCCGCCGAGCAGGGCATTCCTCTGGTCGATCCCTCCTACTTCCGTACAGAGAAGCGTTGGCAACAGCTGCAGCGCGCCCTCAAGGAAGAGGCCAGTGGCCAGGCACATGCCGACCTGGAGACTGCAAAGCACTTCGGTACCGTTGGTGCGGTCGCATTGGACGCGCAGGGGCATCTGGCCGCCGGCACCTCCACCGGGGGCATGACCAACAAGCGCTACGGCCGGGTCGGTGACTCGCCGATCATCGGTGCCGGCACCTGGGCCGACGCACGCTGCGCGGTGTCCGGCACCGGGTGGGGCGAGTACTACATCCGCACTGCGGCCGCGCACGAGATCTGTGCGCGCATGCGCTACCAGGGGCAGAGCCCGGAGCAGGCCGGCAAGGGCGTGATCAACGAGACGATTCCGCAGATGGGCGGCGACGGCGGTGCGATCGTGCTCGGCGCAGACGGAAAAATGGCCACGCCGTTCAACACCCAGGGCATGTATCGGGGCTGGATCGGCGGCGACGGCGTCCCTCATGTCGCAATTTTCGCCAACGAGACCCTGCCGGTTCCCGGGCAATAACCTTGCGTATCAATGGGTTTGCGACAGCGTGTGAAAAAAATGGAAAAAAGCGTTGACAGCCCCCCGTCCCATCAGCAGAATAAGCGGCTCACCACCACACACCGCAACGCTTCGGCGGCAACGGGTTGGGGTGGTAAGGAGGGATACCCAAGCGGCCAACGGGGGCAGACTGTAAATCTGCTGGCTTACGCCTTCGGTGGTTCGAATCCACCTCCCTCCACCAGTTTCACGTTGTGACATTCCCGGCGCGGGAGTAGTTCAATGGTAGAACCTCAGCCTTCCAAGCTGATGGTGCGGGTTCGATTCCCGTCTCCCGCTCCATTGAATGAACTTTGAATATTATCGAGTTCATGTCATAATGCAAAACTCGGCTCACGTAGCTCAGTCGGTAGAGCACTTCCTTGGTAAGGAAGAGGTCGAAGGTTCGATTCCTTTCGTGAGCACCATCTCAAGCATCACCTCTCAGACGAATTCGAGATAAGCAGCCATGGCCAAGGGTAAGTTCGAGCGCACCAAGCCGCACGTCAATGTCGGCACCATCGGTCACGTCGACCACGGCAAGACCACGCTGACCGCCGCACTGACCAAGATCGGTGCCGAGCGCTTCGGTGGCGAGTTCAAGGACTACTCCTCGATCGACGCCGCTCCGGAAGAAAAGGCACGTGGTATCACGATCTCGACCGCGCACGTCGAATACGAATCCCCGATCCGTCACTACGCCCACGTTGACTGCCCGGGCCACGCTGACTACGTCAAGAACATGATCACCGGTGCCGCCCAGATGGACGGCGCGATCCTGGTGTGCTCGGCCGCTGACGGCCCGATGCCGCAGACCCGCGAGCACATCCTGCTGTCGCGTCAGGTCGGCGTGCCGTACATCGTCGTGTTCCTGAACAAGGCCGACATGGTGGACGACGCCGAGCTGCTCGAGCTGGTCGAGATGGAAGTGCGTGAGCTGCTGAGCAAGTACGACTTCCCGGGCGACGACACCCCGATCATCGCCGGTTCGGCCCGCCTGGCGCTGGAAGGCGACCAGAGCGACATCGGCGTGCCGGCCATCCTGAAGCTGGTCGATGCCCTGGACAGCTGGATTCCGGAGCCGGAGCGTGCGATCGACAAGCCGTTCCTGATGCCGGTGGAAGACGTGTTCTCGATCTCGGGCCGCGGCACCGTGGTGACCGGCC
>NZ_JCAFTA010000030.1:0-6075 GCF_059369815.1 Stenotrophomonas sp. YJH_SMC_27
GGATGCGCTCGCACAGGGCTGCCTCGTCCTGATCCGGATGGGCCAGGACATGGTTCTGGTAATAGAACGTACTGCGTGACAGCTCCGCCGCTTCGAGCAGAAGCGACAGCGTATGAACCTGCCTCAATCCTTGGATGGCTTGCGCTTTGCGTCTTGCGCCGCCTGCTCTTCCCGGATCAAGGCATCGAGTTTTTTTAGGTAGTCGGTCTCCGCACGCAGATAGGCGACTTCCTTGAGCAGCTCTTCGCGGCTCATCTCCTCAGGTGGCTTGGACGAACGGGTCTTTTTCATCGGCTTTCGGGGCGGCGGCGGAGGTGGCGCCAACGCTTGGGCACCGCCCTCAGCATACAGGCGCCGCCACTGCCCCACTGCGCCGGCATCGCCAATCTGGAAGTAAGTCGTGGCCTCCCGCCCGGACATACCGTCCTGACTCATCTTCTCCAGGACAGCCAGCTTGAACGCAAAGTCATAGGATCGGGCCTGGCGGCGAAACCCGCGCCAACCGTGCAGCCGGTACGTAGCCACCCAGCGCCTGACCGTGGAGGCCTCCAGGCTGTGGCGACGAGCAACGGCTTTGACCGATGTGGAGGTCTTGCAGGCCTCTTTGGCGACCTGCAGTTTGAAACGAGCGTCGTATCTGTTCATGTATCCCTCGGGGTTGGATCTGGCGTCCAACTCCCGGGGGTCACTTCAAGTCGAGGGGCTTGACAGATGATTCGATTACGCGCGTAATCGAGCTGTCGATTACGGATGTAAACCATGACCCCGATCAGCGAAGCCGAAGCCGTTGTGATGGAGGTGCTGTGGCAGCAGGCACCACGGAGTGCCGATGACGTGGTGGCCGCGCTGGCCCATCGCGACTGGGCCGAGCCGACCATCAAGACCCTGCTCAACCGCCTGCTGACCAAGGGCGCGATCGCCGCCGAGCGCGATGGACGGCGTTACCTGTACCGGCCGCTGCTGCAGCGCCAGGCCTGGGTGGAGGCGCAGAGCCAGGACTTCATCGGGCGTGTCTTCGAGGGGCGCGTGGCGCCGCTGGTCGCGCACTTCAGCGAACGTGGCCAGTTGAGCGCACAGGACATCGCCGAACTGAAGAAGCTGATCCAGGAGCTGGACCATGACTGAGCTGCTCGACGGACTGTGGCAGGCCAGCCTGTGGCTGGCGGTGGGCGTGATCCTGCTGGCAGTAATGCGACCGCTGCTGGTGCGGATGGGCGGCGCGGGGCTGGCCTACCGCAGCTGGTGGCTGCTGCCGATGCTGCTGGTGGCACTGATGCTGCCGTTGCCGCAGGTTGCGTTGTTGCAGCAGGTACCCACGCTGCCGCTGAAAGTGATGCCCGGTGCCATCGATGCTCTGAACGGGCCGTCGTTGCCATGGGCAGGGCTGTTGTTCGCGCTGTGGGCGCTGGGCGCGGGCATCTGCCTGCTGCGCGACCTGCGCGCACAACTCCGTTTCGAACGGCGGATGGGTCCACTGACGCCGCGCACCGATGGCAGCTGGCAGGCCAGCGGCGATCCCGGCCTGCCCGCGCTGGTGGGCCTGTGGCGGCCGCGCATCGTGGTCGGCCCGGCATTCGACCAGCAGTTCAGTGCACAGGAGCAGGGCCTGATCCTGCAACACGAGCGCAACCACCGTCGCAACGGCGATCACTGGGCCAACGGCGCGCTGCTGCTGGCGCGCGCGGTGTTCTGGTTCCACCCGCTGCTGCCATGGGCCGCACGCCGCTTCCTGCGCGATCAGGAATTGGCCTGCGATGCCCGCACCATCGGTCCGCAGCCTGCGCTGCGCGGCCTGTATGCCAGCACGCTGCTGAAGGCGCAGCTGGTCCACCCGGTTGCGCCCGCGGTTTGCCATTGGCGCAGCCAACCCGTGTTGAAGGAGCGTATCGCCATGTTGAAGCAGTCCAAGCGGAAGGCATTGCCGTGGGTGTCCGGGCAGGTGCTGGTGGTCGGGTTGTGTGTGGGCATGGGGGCGGTGGCATGGGCCAGCCAGGGCGGTGCGGCCGGTGGCACCCGGATCGGTGTCGAGCCGTTCGAACATGCGCAGGACGATGCGGCCAAGGTGGGGTTGGACCGGCCGATCCAGGTGGACAAGATGCCGCCGCCGTCCTATCCGAAGTCCGCCGTCGAGCAACGCCAGGTAGGCGTGGTCAATCTGCGCATCGAAGTGGATGCACAGGGCCATCCGACCGATGTGCGGGTACTCAGTGCGACCAATCCGGGGGTGTTCGACGCCGTCTCCGTCGCCGCCGCGCGCAGCTGGACCTATCGTCCCGCGGTGAAGAACGGCAAGCCGGTGGCCGGTGCCGTACGCATTCCGATCACCTACGCCATGGATGACACCGAGGACGCGAAGTGAAGTCCGCGCCGCTGTTGATGATGGCAGCGCTGCTGGTGGGGTGTGCAACCCAGGATCGCCTGACCACCGTCGATACCCGCAGCGAGAATGTCGGTCACCAGCGGCTGCAGCCGCAGGCGGGCGGCGACAGTGGGCAGCTGCAGGTGTATTCGCTGGGTGCGACCGAGGGCTACCGGATGCCGCAACTGTACGCGGCACCGGACCCGGAGGTCGGGGATAGCGACCCGCGCGCGGAACTGGCGCCGACCACCATCTGCCTGCAGGTGGTGGTTGATGCCAATGGCGCCGTGGAGCGAAGCCTGCCATTGACCGATCGTCCGGAGTGCGCGGCAGGGGCTGCACGCGAGAACGCGCCCCTGCTGCAGGCTGCGCAGGAAGCCGTGGCGATGTGGAAGTACTCGTCCGCAGCGGTCTGCCACTTCGCGGCCGGCAAGGTGCCTGCCGACCGCGGCGACTGCCGCGGCGCCGAGCGCGTCGAGCCGGTAGCGGTCACCCTGCAATATGCCTTCACCTTCGAGATCGTGAAGGGCCAGCACGTGGTGCGCACGCAGGGAAAATGATCGCTCGCGATGACCGGGGTAGCGCCGGGCCATGCCCGGCGGGCGCAGCGGCGTGGATCAGGCCCCGCCCTGGATGTTGGCCTTCACCGCCGGCTGCATCAGCGCCGGCTCGGCCAGCGTGGCATCGCGGGCCTGGCGCACGCTGACGAACTCCGCCTCGGCCACGCCGTCATGCACGTGGATGTTGTGCGCGCGCTGTTCGCCGATGGTGGTTTCGTTGGCGAAATCACGACCGCCCGGACCGTAGTCGTGGCAGACGAATACGCGGGTCGCATCGGGCAGGGCCAGCAGACGTTGGATTGAACGGTACAGCTGTGCGGCATCGCCGCCCGGGAAGTCGCAGCGGGCGGTGCCGCCGTCTGGCATGAACAGCGAGTCGCCGGTGAACAGTGCATCGCCGATCAGGTAGGCGACGCTGTCGCTGGTATGCCCGGGCACGGCGATCACGCGTCCATCCAGTCCGCCAAGGGCGAAGGTTTCGCCATCGCTGAACAGGTGGTCGAAGATGTCATCCGCAGCAGGAAGCTGCAGGCCATAGCGTGGTGCAAACGTCGCCTGCACCGCACGGATGCCTTCGCCGATGGCGAGCGTGGCCTGCGGGAAGCGTTGCTTGAGCCGACGCCCCGCCGACACATGGTCGGCGTGGGCGTGGGTTTCCAGCAGCCAGCGCAGCTGCAGGCCCTGCTGTTCGATGGCCTGCAGCACGTCGCGCAGCGGTGACTCGCTGCTGGCGTCGGTGTCCGGGTCGTAGTCCAGGACCGGGTCGATCAGCGCTGCCTCGCCGCTGGCCGGATCGCTGGCCAGGTAGCTGAAGGTATTGCTGTCACGGTGGAAGAACGACTGCACCTGGACTGACATTAGAACGCTCCTCAGCGCGTGCCGAGCACGCGGTTCAGCAACTGCGCCAGGTTCTCGCCGGCCAGTCGCAGCTGCGCTTCGGCCAGCGGCCGGTAGCGCTCGGTGTATTCATCACCGATCTTACGCGTGGCCGGATAAACGCCAGCTTGCATGGAAATGCGGCAGCTGGCCTCGGCCCAGGCCTGCGGGTCGCGCTGCGGGTTGGACTGGCGTGCCAGCTTCGGCGCGCGCTGGCTCTGCAGCAGCGGCAGGTAGCCGGCATCTTCCAGCTTGCGGGTGTTGAGCATGCCGCTGTCCCACAGCGAGTGCAGGTTCGTACCGCGGTTGCCGAACTGCAGCTGGAAATCGTTGCCGCCCTTGTCATGGGCGTAGCCGGCGTGCATCGGCTGGTGGATGTCACCCACCAGGTGCACGACGAACTTCAGCGCCTGCAGGCGCTCGCCGTCGGTCAGGCTGCGGTCGCCGAGGATGGCACTCTGTGCTTTCAGTGCCTCGACAATGCAGTTGCCGCTTTTGCAGTGCTTCGGTGCTTCGTAGTGGCAGTTGTCTTCGGCGATGTTGACGTAGTGCCAACCGGCCGAGCGACGGCCCAGGCCGGGGTCCTTGGCGCGCAGCTGATCGGCCCAGGGCGCGATGCTGGCCAGGGTGGCGTCTGGCTCGGTGGCCAGCAGACGGTCCACTTCGGCGCGGGCGGCGGGGTTGAGGCGGGCGTCGGCGACTTCGGCAACCAGGCGGTGGCCTTGTGCGCCCCAGGCATGGGCCGGGGCGGAAGCGGACAGCAGGGCCGGCGCCAGGGCGGCGGCGAGGAACAGGGAGTGCAGGGCTTTCATGCGCACATTCTAGCGGGCCTCGGCAGGCCCGGGCTTGATCACGCCTGGTGTTCGCCACGCGGCCTTGATGCGGCGGCCGCTAGGGTGGCCCGTGCACATGCGGGGAGGGGCCGATGACGATCACGGACAGGCGCATCATGGCCGGGCATCCCGATGACGACGGGTTCGCTGCCGCGTTCGATGCCCAGGTGGTCTGGCGCATGCGCTGGGCCTGCGCCGTGGCCGGGGCGTTCTCGCTGGGCTTTGCCGTGCTCGATACCTACTGGTTGCCGCCGGACGTGCACGCGCCGGTGCTGCGCTGGCGGCTGGGCGTTCTGCTGCCGGCACTGCTGCTCGGCGTCGCGCTGACCTTCGTGCCGGTGCTGCGGCGCCACCTGCAGTGGCTGGGCGGCAGCGTCGTGCTGGTCAGCGGGCTGGCGCTGGTGACCATGATCTGGACCGCGCACCGTGCCGGCGTGGACTACCCCTACGAAGGCATCAGCCTGTTCCTGTTGTTGAACTACTTTCTGTGCGGGCTGCGCTTCGGGGTAGCGACGCTGACCGGAACCCTGATCGCGCTGGCCTTCGTGCTGGCCGAGCTGCAGGTGGGCCGGCACTGGGCGCAGATGCTGCAGAGCGTGATGTTCGTGCTGGCCAGCAACCTGGCCGGCATTGTCGGCAGCTACATCTCCGAACGGCAGGCGCGTGCAACGTGGCGGGCCGAGCAACGCCTGGATGCATTGGCCAACCACGATGGGCTGACCGGCCTGCTGAACCGGCGCGCCTTCGATCGCCAGGCCAACCAGATCTTCCAGCGCTATCTGCGTACACCGCATGCGCGTGGCGCACTGCGCATCGCCATGATCGATATCGACTACTTCAAGCGCTACAACGACCACCACGGCCATCCCGCCGGTGACACCGTGCTGCATGCGGTGGCGACGACCCTGGCTGCTCAGCTGCGTGGTAGCGACTCGGTGGTGGCACGCTACGGCGGCGAAGAGTTCGTGGCGCTGGGGCACTGGGCGCCGGGACAACCGGAATCAGCGCCGTTCGAGCAGCTTCGGCAACAGGTGCAGGCGCTGGCGATCGCACATGCCGATTCGGATGCGGCCCCGGTGGTGAGCGTGAGCATCGGTGTGGCACGCTGGCATGATGATGGTGGCGATACGCTGGAACAGGCATTGGCGCGGGCCGATGCAGCGCTGTACCGCGCCAAGGAAGGCGGCCGCAACCGGGTGGAAGTGGCGCCGGATCAATAATCGACTGAAAGGCGGCCCGTTCATGCTTCTGTAGAGCCGAGCCATGCTCGGCTGATCTTCTTCGGGTACCTGCGCGCTCCGCGCGATAGCCGAGCATGGCTTGTATGTTCCTCCCGGCTCCTACGCGGTATGTAGGAGCCAGGGTGGAGGGACCGTCAACATGATATCTGCGGATAGCAGCCGACAGACGAGCCGAGCGATCCCCATCCCGCACCTTAACGTCGATA
>NZ_JCAFTA010000031.1:0-4673 GCF_059369815.1 Stenotrophomonas sp. YJH_SMC_27
GCCACGGCCCTGTTCGCCGGCACGGGCGGCTTCCACCGCGGCGTTCAGTGCCAGGATGTTGGTCTGGAACGCGATGCCGTCGATGACGCTGATGATCTCGGCGATTTTCTTCGACGAGGCTTCGATGGCCGACATGGTGGTCACCACCTGGCCCACCACCTCACCGCCCTGCGAGGCGACGCCATGGGCGCCGATGGCGAGCTGGTTGGCCTGGCGGGCGTGTTCGGCGTTCTGGCGCACGGTGGAGGTCAGTTCCTCCATCGAGGCTGCGGTTTCTTCCAGATTGGCGGCCTGCTGTTCGGTACGGCGCGACAGATCGCTGTTGCCCGAGGCGATCTCACCGGCGGCCGAGCTGATCGCGCGGCTGGACTGCTTGATGCGGGTGACGATCTCGCTCAGCTGCGCGGCCGTGGCGTTGGCATCGTCGCGCATACGGGCGAACACGCCCTGGTAGTCGCCGTGCATGCGCACGGTCAGGTCACCCTGCGACAGTGCGGCGAGCAGGCCGGAGATCTGTTCGATGCTGCCGGCGTTGGCGTCCAGCAGGCCGTTGATCTGCTGGGCCAGCTGCAGGAAGAAGCCTTCCTTGTCGGTAGCATCGATGCGGCCGGACAGGTCGCCGGCGGCGGCCTGGGCGATCACGCGGGCCACTTCCGCTTCAACCTGCGCTTCCTGGGTACGGTCGCGCCATTCCACCACGTAGCCGACAGTGTCACCGTCCTCATTGCGGATGGTCGAGACGACCTGGGCAAACTGGGCGTCGCCATACTGCATCGGGCGGCGGGCGACACCGTGCGCCTTCAGGTTGCCCAGCAGGGTCTGGTCCATTTCGCCACGGTGCTCAAGCACGGTGACCGGCTTGCCGATCAGCGAGGCCTGGGCATCGAAGTCCGGCAGGTCGCGGCGCACGTCGTCCTGGTACTGGCTCAGGGTCTGCTGCAGGGCGCGATTGGTGTAAACGATGGTGTTGCTGGTATCAGTCAGGTACACGCCGGTGGAGCTGTAATCCAGCGCGGTGCGGATGCGCAGGTTCTCTCGGGCGACCGCCTGGTCGGTCTCGATGCGTTCGCGCAGGTCGCGCTGCATGCGCTGCATGGCCTGCATCAGTTCGCCTACCTCGTCCTGGCGGCTGACGTCGATATGGCCATCGAGCTTGCCACCGGCGACGTCGTTGGCGACCGAGACGGCGCCGCGCACGCTGCCGACCAGTGCGCGGGCGAACAGCCAGACCAGCACCAGGCCGAGCGCGGCGCCACCCAGCAGGGCGATCACGGTCAGCACGGCCGAGGCGGAATAGGTGGACGCGGCCTGTTCGCGCGAGGCGCGGGCCAGGCGGTTGTCTTCGGCGATCAGCGCTTCCAGTGCCGAGGCGGCCTTGCGGTGCTTGGTGCGGGTTTCGCCGACGAAGGTATCGATGGCATCGTCCGGCAGGTCCAGTTCAAGCATCTCGGTGACACTGTCATAGGAGGCCAGGGCGTCCTTCCACTCCTTGGCGAAGGTGTCGAACAGCTTCTTCTGCTGCGCGTTGTCGACCAGCTTCGGGTACTCCTTGATCGACTTGTCCATGCTCGCGCGCAGCTCGACGCCCTGCTTGCGTGCATCGGACTTGACGTCGTCGCTGGCCCGGATCAGTTGCTGGTAGGCGGCATTGCGGTATTCGCCCAGCATGCCGCGCATCTCGCCGGCGAGGCGGATGCTCTCCATGCGTGAACCGGCCAGCTCGGTGGTGACGTTGTTCAGCGAATGCAGGCCGCGATAGGCGACGATGCCCTGCAACAGCATCACCAGCAGGAGGACGCCGAAAGTCAGCAGCAGCTTCGGCATCAGTTTCAGGTTGTTGATCCACGGCATGGGCGTTGCGAGCTCCTAAGGCAGACGCGCCCGGGCATCGGGCCCGGTTGCAGCAGAAACCACGCCGGCACCAGCACCGGCGTGGTCCGACGGACAGCGGATTACTTGATGTTGGCCAGCTTCAGGCCAGCGGGCGAGCTGACTTCGATTTCCGCGCGCGAGGCGTCACGCTGGATCTTGCCGATCACGCAGACGGTCTTGCCTTCCAGGGTTTCCAGCGGGAAGGAGAACTTGCTGCGGTTCTCGCCGGCGATGCGGGCCGAGAAGGTGTGGCGCGGGAAGGCGCCGCCCATGTAAAGGAAGGTCGGCTGGCCTTCGGAACCTTCTGCGTAGCGGGCCTTTTCGACCTTGCCGCAGACCATGCCGTCCTTGCCGACCGAGCGCGGTGCCAGTTCCGGCGGGATCATGTCGGCCGACTGGGCGAACGCGGAGGAAGCGGTGGTGGCCAGGACAGCGGCCGAAACGAACGCAAGCAGGGACTTCATCGAGGTATATCTCCGGGGATGGTGATGGTCGTTCCGGTTCTGCGCGCTCCTGCGCGACCGGCTTCTGTCCCCCTATCGGCACTGCCGGGGAGAACTGAAGGGTTTTGTAACCGGAACGTGAAGCAGGTCCGCTCGGTCAGGCAGCAGCGTCTTCGGCAAGGGCGTTCTGCCCCATGTCGGCGCTGTCGAGCAGGGTCTCGATGTCCAGCAGGATCAGCATGCGGTCGTCGTGGGTGCCGATGCCGGAGATGAAGCGGGTGTCGACGGCAGCGCCGAATTCCGGGGTCGGACGGATCTGCTCGGCCGACAGCGGGATGACGTCCGAGACGCTGTCGACCACGATGCCGACCACGCGGTCTTCGACGTTCAGCACGATCATCACGGTGAAGGCGTCGTAGCGGGCATTGTCCAGGCGCAGCTTCAGGCGCAGGTCGATGACCGGCACGATGGTGCCGCGCAGGTTGATCACGCCCTTGATGTAGTCCGGTGCATCCGGCACCCGGGTGACGGCGTCGTAGCCGCGGATTTCCTGCACCTTGAGGATGTCCACGCCGTAGTGCTCGTCACCAAGGGTGAAGCTGAGGAATTCGCCACCGGCGCTGGCGGCGGAGTTGGTCTTGTCGTTCATCGAGGGGTCCTGGTTCTGCCGGAAGTCCCGGTGTCAGGCTCGATATCGGCCCCTCCGGGGGGGACTTTAGGCGCCGGCTCGGAGGCATCCGCGCACGGCGTGGGTCTGCCGAGGATCGGTAGTGCCGGCCGCTGGCCGGCAACGGCAATATGCGGGTTGCCGGCCAGCGGCCGGCACTACCCGTTGAACGCGCCCTACAGCTCGCCGTTGCGGCGTGCCTTGCGCTGGCGGTCGATGCGGAAGATGTAGCGCTGGATGGCGCTGTCGGCGCCGCGCGGAAGGGTGTCAAAGCGCATGCCCACCCGCTTGATCTCGATCCCGTTGGGTTGGCGCTGCGGCAACAGGTTGCAGACAACCAGCCCGATCTCCAGGTCCGGGCCGTCGGGCAACGACAGCACCGCCGGGTAGCGCTTCTGCAGGCTGAACACTGCGCAATCGGTTGGCACGGCGACCGCCAGGCCGCCGCCACTGATGTCCACCACCCGCATCGACAGGGCGTCGGCGCGGCTCTCGCCGGCGGGGATCCGCAGTTGGGGCGAATCAGTGACGGGGGTTTCCAGCCGGTACATCTCACGGCGTTGCAGATGCACCAGTTCGTCCGGAAGGGGGGCGCGGAAGGCAACGTGCCCATCGTTGTCCACGCGCTCCAGCGCGTGCAGGCGGAACCGCACGAGGACACGCTCGAGCTGGGCGAAGCACAGCAGATGGTCGGCCTGTTCGGCGGCGCGGTTGGAAGCCTCCTGCAGGCTGCCATCGAGCAGCAGGTAGTCTTCATCCTCTTCGAGTTCGAGCAGTGCGGTCGGGAACGACCGGTCGCGGCCGTCGATATGGGCATTGATCAGTGATCGCTGGTCGATCAGCGAGCGCAGCAGCTGGCGCAACTGGCGCGGGTTGCGGACCAGGAAACGTTCGTCGGCGGCATCAGCCGCGTGGACATCATGCACTGCAGTGTCGTTGCCGTCGGACATGGAATCTACGGTCAGGGGCGGGCGCCAGCACGCGTTGGCGCGAGGCTCGATGGGGATATCGGCCTCTGCACCGGATTATGAAGTGGGATTTGCATCACTTTCCATGCGTAAGGGGCCAGACCCCTCTCCCGAGGGAGAAGGGTCCGACCCTGGCGACATCAGAACTCCTGCCAGTCGCCGTCTGCAGCCAGCGCCGACTGGGCTGTCCCGGTGCGCAGCGTACGTGCCGGGGCCGCCTTCACGGCCGGTGCGGCAGCTGCGACCTGGCGCGGTACCGGCGCCGCCAGCGGACGCGCCGGAATGGCCGTCGTGCCCTGCGATGCCAGCCGGAAGCGGGCCACGGCTTCGCCCAGCTGCACGGCCTGGTCTTCCATTGCACGCGCGGCGGCGGTGGCTTCCTCCACCAGCGCAGCGTTCTGCTGGGTGGTTTCGTCCATCTGCACCACGGTCTGGTTGACCTGCTCGATGCCGGCGCTCTGTTCCTGCGATGCGGCGGAGATCTCGGCCATGATGTCGGTCACGCGCTGCACCGAGGCGACGATCTCGCCCATCGTGCTGCCGGCCTGGTGCACCAGGCTGGAGCCTTCGGCGACCTTGCCCACCGAGTCGTCGATCAGGCCCTTGATTTCCTTGGCGGCGGCGGCCGAGCGCTGGGCGAGGGTACGCACTTCGCTGGCAACCACGGCGAAGCCACGGCCCTGTTCGCCGGCACGGGCGGCTTCCACCGCGGCGTTCAGTGCC
>NZ_JCAFTA010000032.1:0-1821 GCF_059369815.1 Stenotrophomonas sp. YJH_SMC_27
CAACATCCTGGCCAGAAAGCTGGCCAGGATCGCTTGGGGCGTCTTCAAGAGCGGCCGGGACTTTGACCCGGCCATGCTGAAAGTGGGTCAAGCCTGCTTCCAGCAGGCTTGACCACGAACATAGGATCTCGGCTCTACAGCAGGGTTTATGGCGAGGGTTTCGTCAGCGTCTTCGACTTTGCGTAGAACTGATCAGCTGCTTCCTTCTCGCCCAATGCCGCATGACACTCGGCCAGGCTGTCCCACACATTGGCCGAATCCGGATACAGCTCGGTGTTGAGGGCGAATACCTTCAACGCCCTGCGTGCACCAAGGCTCTCGCGGATGGCATAGCCACTGGCGTTGATCGCACGTTCCAGCTCGCTGCCCGTCACCCGGTTGTCATCGCGCAACCAGCTGCGTATCGCCTGGGCAGCGCCTGCGTCATCGTCCAGCGCATACGCGATCAGCCGCTCGGACAGTACCGCATGCGGAAACTCCTTCGGCGCGGCCACCGCCATCGTGCTTTCCACCAGCGTGCTCGACCAGACATTGCGGGCGCTGCCGTTGGTCAGGTAAACGAATACCCAGTAGCCGCTGGCCAGCGTGCCCTTGTAGGCCAATCGCGCACGTACACGGGTGCCGCCATCATGGCCGACCTGGGTGTAGCCGTCACTGCGGGTGGTGTCCCAGCCGGTGGAGAAGAAATTGCTGCCGCCACCGCTCAGTTTCTGCGGCTGCCAGAGTGTTTCCAGGGTCGCCGTGCGCACCAGCTTGCCGGTGGCCAGTGCCTGCAGGAAGCGGTTCATGTCGCCCACGGTGGTCTGCAGGTCGGCATGGCCCCAGCCGTAGTCCGGCCAAGGGTCTTCATTGGCCGGCTGCAGTTGGCCGTCCTTGCCGATGTACGGCACCGCCGCGCGCGTGGCTGGCACGCTGGTGACACCCCACGAGGTGCTGGCCATCTTCAAAGGCTGCAGGATGCGTTCGCGTGCGATGGCCGGGTAGGGCTTGCGATAGTGCGCTTCCAGCAACGCCGTCAGCACCAGGTAGTTCGCCTGGGTGTACTGCACGCGGCTGCCGGTGGCGAACTGCATCGGTGCAGCGCCGGCCACCTTCAGCGCAGTGCCAAGGTCAGGCGCTACACCGGGGTAGCCCTTGCTCACCCAGCGGTCCTCCACCCGGTCGTAGTACTCGCCGATACCCGAGCTGTGGTTGAGGAAGTCGCGCACGTGGATTGCCTGCCATGCAGTCGGCAGGCCCGGAACATAGCGGCTTGCCGGCGTCTCCAGATCCACCTTGCCCTGATCGACCAATTGCATCACCAGCGTGCTGGTCAGCAGCTTGGCCATCGATTGCGCGGCGAAAATGGAATCGACGGTGGCCGGTGCGTGGGAGGCCGGGTCACGCTCGCCGCTGGCGCCCTGGTACAGCACCTGTCCGTTGTGGGCGACCAGCACCGCTTGCCCGGCGATGCCGTAGCGCTTGCGGTTGGTCTGCAGTTGGGCTTCGAGCTGTGAAGAGAGGCCGACGGGGAGCCCACGCGCAGAAGCGGGTGGAGCAGCGAACAGGGCGCAGAGCAATGCAGCAGCAAAGGTGCGGTACATCGCGGTGATCCATCAGCGGTGATGGCGCATCTTGGCATGTAGAGCCGAGCCCATGCTCGGCTGCCTTCGGGCCAGGCATCATGCACCCGGAAAAATGAGCCGAGCATGGCTTGTATGTTCCTCCCGGCTCCTACGCGGTATGTAGGAGCCAGGGTGGAGGGACCGTCAACATGATATCTGCGGGTAGCAGCCGACAGACGAGCCGAGCGATCCCCATCCCGCACCTTAACGTCGATAA
>NZ_JCAFTA010000033.1:0-1741 GCF_059369815.1 Stenotrophomonas sp. YJH_SMC_27
CCAGCATGGTGGTGCCGATGCGCCGGCCGGACCAGGTGACGATGATCCAGGTCAGTCCTTCGGACGATGAGATTCCGTCGTACCTGTTCAAGCCACGCTTGCTGCCGCAGACCTCGCAGGCGCCGGATGTTCCGGAGCAGCAACCTGCAGCGCCGCGCTACGTTGCGCCGATGTCGATGGACAGGGAAACCGTTGCCGCCGACCGCAAGGCGCTGGATGAGCTGCTGCGCGATGGTGGCGGCAACATTGAGGGCATCTAACGGATGTGTGCGCAATGTTTCACCAGGCGACCGCACACTGTGGCTGCCAAGGACAGGTTGGTCTGGACGCAGACGGCCGCTGATCGAAAGAGATACCAGCCCGTGCGACAGGGCGCCGGCGCATGAGGAGACCCTGTCTTCTGATACTGCTCTGTCTTCTTCTCCCGGCTTGCGAGAAGAAGAGTGCCCTGGAAAAGGCGTGGCCAGTAGACCCCGCCGCGTTTGCAGAGGCTGTACGTCCGCCCCGTGCCTATGACCCCGGCGTGCTTCCAAACGATTTCCTGGGTCTGAATCAATCCCCCATATCTGGCGCGCCAGCGCCGCCGCTACCGGATGCCCCTGTTATGGAAAACGATCAGCGCATGCTCACTCTAGACATCATCGGTGTCGGTCTGTCGGTGGAGATGTTCCGCCAGGGCGATGTGTGGCATGAGTTGAAGCAGGCGGACAGCTTCAGTGCAAATGTGATGCCGCCCAGAGACTCACCACGTTGGCGACATGCAAATGGCCCGGGAGTTCTGGAGAAGCGTCAGGCGGATACTCTGGAGCTGGCCTTGAAGGCTATGGTGGAGGCCTGGCCTATTCCCAGCGTGACAGTTGTTCCGACCGATGCGAATGATTGGCTACGTGAAATTCGATCCGACGAACGTCTAAGAGAAATGGACGGCCGCTTCATCAACAGCACACGTATGCCCGCCGGTCTTCATTGGACGCAGATCAAGCAATTGGATGTCGTCTACAGCGACACGCCTGAAGATGTGATCGAAGCCATCTTCCGGACGTTCGAACGCTCCCCCGATATGCCGGCCCTTCTTGTCTATGGCAAAGGGCCCCGTGGCAAATACGACGCCCCCCGCACAGCCAGCACCCCGTTGGCCACCTACGCGGCCATGGTGGTAGCCCGCCGCGAGCGGGTGGAATGGCTGCGGCCGTGGGCGCCGTATACCCAGATGGACGAGGACACCATTTACCCAGGTTTCTGGAAGTGGGCGCAGACTCCACCAAAGCCCTTCAAACCCACACCGTTCTTTCCCACGCCCTGGACGCGCGGGCACTTCAAACAGTGGGACGAACTCCCCACGTTGGCCAAGCTGCATCGCCCGATCGTCGCCCGCCTCACGGATGAGCAGGGCACGCCTCTCAAACGTCAGGCCCAGCACGAGGCGCTTGTAGAGGGCTGGAAACAGGCCGCCGGCGAAACCTACATCAACTCGGTGTTCTTTGACACCGGCAAGGCCGGTACCGGCATCGCCACGCTGTCGCCAGTACTGCGCCAGCTCAAGGGCAACCCGGACCTGTTGGATCCGAAGGAAGGCATCGACCTGTTCGCGCGGCTGGGCGAAACCGGTGCGGCCTCGCCGTTCGTGCAGTTGGTGCTGGCCACGATGGCCGCTGCTGAGTCGAAGCGGGCCAGCATGGTGGTGCCGATGCGCCGGCCGGACCAGGTGACGATGATCCAGGTCAGTCCTTCGGACGATGAG
>NZ_JCAFTA010000034.1:0-1233 GCF_059369815.1 Stenotrophomonas sp. YJH_SMC_27
GGCACTGAACGCCGCGGTGGAAGCCGCCCGTGCCGGCGAACAGGGCCGTGGCTTCGCCGTGGTTGCCAGCGAAGTGCGTACCCTCGCCCAGCGCTCGGCCGCCGCCGCCAAGGAAATCAAGGGCCTGATCGACGACTCGGTCGGCAAGGTCAACGACGGTTCGGCGCTGGTGCACAAGGCTGGAGCCACCATGGGCGAGATCGTCGCCTCGGTGCAGCGCGTGACCGACATCATGGCCGAGATCTCCGCCGCATCGCAGGAACAGAGCGCCGGCATCGAGCAGGTCAACCAGACCGTGGTGCAGATGGACGAAACCACGCAGCAGAATGCTGCTCTGGTGGAGGAAGCCACCGCCGCCGCCCGTGCCATGGAAGAACAGGCCGGCCACCTCAGCGAGGCCGTGTCGATCTTCGTGGTCGACGAAACCGATACCGTGGCTGCCCCCGCGCGCGCCGCCGCCCCGGCCCCGCGTGCTGCCGCACCGGCGGCACCGGCTCCGGCCGCCCCGCCCGCCCGCCGCAGCGCGGGTGGTCGCCCGATGGCCACGGAACTGGCCGACGGGGACTGGCAGGAATTCTGATGCCTGCCTGACCTGAGGTACGAGAACGCCCTGGCCCTGTGCTGGGGCGTTTTCGTTTACGGGGTATCCGGATATCCAGCCAACGGCGAAGCCCCTCGGGGTGGTCGGTCGAAGCGCTGGGTTACTGAGGGTTGGCCGAGAGGGTGGGCTGCGCAGGGGACGCCGTGAATACGTCCTTGTAGGCTCGGTCGCCGCTTGCTCGTGTGCGCTGTCCTGCGCACACGGCAAAACCGGGGTTGGGCGTCCTGCCCAACCCGCCCGAGGCATGCCTCGGGCCCATGCGGCTCACGCCCCTGCGCACCCCCCCTCCCGGCCACGGAAAATTTCCGTGCGCGTCCACCCCGGATTGAAGAAAGAAAAGCAAAAAACAAAAGCCAGGTCACTTCCGGGGTCAGATCCGTTTTCCTGCGGAAAACGGATCTGACCCCTCTTTCCACTTGGAAACCCAACGCTCTTGCCGTCCGACGCCGGGATATCGAATGGGCCGGGCCAGGGTGGGTTGGCGGGGGTGTCTGATCTGGCCCCCCGTCAGCGGACGCCAAGAAGCGATACTTTGATCGCACCTGGAGGTCCCTTATGTCCCGTATCACCCGTCGTAGCTATACCGATGAGTTCAAGCACCAAGCCGTGGAGTTGGCCGAGTCGCTCGGGCC
>NZ_JCAFTA010000035.1:0-1016 GCF_059369815.1 Stenotrophomonas sp. YJH_SMC_27
CTCAGTCCTGGACAGGTTAAGCGCGGCGGCGGCAGTGCTGATGCTGGTAGTGTTCGCAGCACCAGGCGCCGCACGCGCTAAAGCCATTGATTCACAAGGCTTTTCCGGCTCCGGTCAGCCGCATTCTGTATATTATGTTCATTACGCCATTGCCCGATCCAGGCTCCACCAGTCACGCCCCTGATCCACTCCAGGCGCCGGCCTGATTGTCTGTTGAGCGCTGCGAATTTGGGGCAGCTTGCGCGGCAACTTGTAGCAATTGATGCGCTGAGCTACGTGCAGTCCCAATGACTCGCTGTGATCTTGGTGCATCACCAATGGTGCGTCGCGAATCTGTTGCATCTCCAATGATGTTGCCAAGGCGTTGCAGCCACGCGCTTTCGAGAGCATCTAATTTGGGAGACGGCTATGACCGTCGGCTTCATTTCTGAGCTAGCTCAGCGGCTTGGACCCTCCAATTTTGAAGAGTCCAAGCGAACAATTCACTTGCTGGCTCCGGTGTCGCGGTCCCCGAGCCCCAACCACGTCAGAACCCCTTGGACTTCGGCGGTGTCAGTCAAGGCGCTGACTGATCCATTCCCATGTCGCCTTGCTGAGGTAGCCTTGGTACTCGCCACGGACAAGCTGGGATACAAAAATCCCGTCATTCTTATCGAGCTTCTGTTGAAGATCGGCAGATAGATCGTGAGCGCTCATATCCCCGGACACCCAGCGGACCGACTCCAGATCAGGATCTGCTACGTTCTGGTAGCGCTCCAGGTGCTTGAGGAACGCAGTCCTCTTTGCGTCGTAGTTGGCTTCTCGGTTCAAATTCCAGGTGACAACATAGACGGCCATTTCGATCCTTCGAGACTGACACCGAACGTGTCTCCGAGGGTCGGCAGGGAATCATTACGTACAGGGCCAAAAGCTGCCTAAGCGACTGAATTTCAAGGTTGATTGCTCGTCTCTCGGGCAGGCTCTCCCCATCTATGGGGTCTGTTCAAGCACCTTGGCTGTGTAGCTCAGCGGCGCCA